>CANGOE010000057.1 GCA_947455455.1 Hyphomicrobiales bacterium | reverse complement strand
GGTCGAACCGGCTTCACCAGCCAGCTTTTCGATTGTGATCACGTCGTCGGTGGCAACCTTATATTGTTTGCCGCCGGTCTTGATAACTGCGAACATCGTTTTCTCCGTGTTCTTTCCGCGTCTCACCCCAAGCCGATGGGCCGGAATGGAAGGGCTTTTTGTCAGTGGACCTGATGTTTGAAGGCCAAAACGCCCGAAAAAGCGTCAAGAACCCAAAAACGGCGAAACGCGAGTCTTTGCCAGACCCGCGCATAGTGGAGCTTTCCTAACGAAAAGCAGGGGATGCGTCAAGCCTTGATGCGCAACACCTTGCCCGCTTGATCCCTTATACACCGATCCCGAAACACTGAACCCGATACACTGACACCGAAACACTTGCCCCGCACCCACACGGCCCAGCCGATCCGTCCGCGGGGGGCAAACCGGCAGACGGCGCGAAAATGCCATCGGATGCTCAAGATGACTTGTCCAGATCCGGCGCGCATGCTATTGGGCCAACATCGACTGTGAATCGGGTGGGTAACCCACTGGTTCCTTCAGCGGGTGCCAAGCATAGTTGGCCCAAGTGCCCGACTGAAACATCTCACGGAGAGGTGGCAGAGTGGTCGAATGCACCGCACTCGAAATGCGGCATAGGGGCAACCCTATCGGGAGTTCGAATCTCCCCCTCTCCGCCAGATACCCCCGACAGCACACGCCACGGTCCGACATGACGGGACAAAACCCCTTTAAATGCCTTGTTTGACCCGCTTTACCCGTGACATCAGGCGACACCGGATGACGCGACAGCGGTGGGTAACAAGTCGGGTAACCGGAGAGCAGGGAGGGGCATGGCGCTGGCGCTATGCCCCCCACTCTTGAATACACCGAAGGCCATGCGGTGCATTGGGACGCAATCAGTCGTTGCGTTCTTTTTCGAAAACGAGCAATTCGCTTGAGCCAAGCGTCCAGATGCCCAATGTGATGCACAACAACAGCAAGCGGAACAGCAAAAGCAAAACGTTGAGGGAATCTTGATGGATCAAGTGAAGATTCCAGCCGCGCTGGTTCATTTCCTCGACTTTGGCCTGAAGTTTTCCCCGTGATGATCCAAAAAACAGGCCATAAAGGCCGCCAGCATATGTAATTCTTTCAACCTGATTGATTTTAGAGCCCATGGTTTCATCTTTCTTCGATATGAGATTGCAATATGACTTTTCAGAAGTAGCGTTTGTTGAGTGATGCTGATCGTTATAAACGACATGCAAACATGATTGAGACTGAAGGGCCAGATCCGGGATATGAATGCACCCCTTGTGTGAAGCAAACCGGTCTTGGCGGTCAAGCCGAAACCCTCTCCGGCGGGCGGGCCTGTCATTGCCGGCCTTTTGCGCTATAGCATCACTCAATGGCTGTGGTTTCGGGGATGGGTTGATAATCGACCATGATGGATAGTCTCACTGTTTATGTCGTTATTTGCGCGGTGGCTTTCGCGATTGCCTTTATGAAGGGGGCATTTGGCGGGGGCTTGGCGGTGATCGGTATTCCGCTGTTGTCCCTGGTCATGTCGCCTTTGGAGGCCGGTGCGTTGCTGGCTCCCTTGCTGGTGGTCATGGATATGTTCTCGCTCAGATACTGGTCCGTCCACACCTGGTCCAAACCCGATCTGGCGATCCTGATCCCGTCCATGGTGGTGGGTGTCGGGGGCGGGGCTGTGCTGGTGTCGGTATTGTCGGCGGGGTGGGTGACGCTGGTGATCGCGCTGACCAGTCTGGTGTTCAGCGTAATGTATTTTGCCGGAGGGGTGCGCCAAAACATGGTTGTCCCCTCATGGCGGATGGGATTTGTGGCCGGCAGTGCATCGGGATGCGCCACCATGATTGCCAATGCCGGCGGGCCGCCTTTGGCGATGTACCTGCTCAGCCGCAATCTTTCGAAAACCATCTATACGGGGACAGCCAGCATTGTGGCCGCCAGCGGCAATATTCTGAAATTGGTGCCTTGGCTGTTGATCGCGCAGGTTGATGCGGCGTTTTTATGGACCATCCTGCTGGCCGTGCCGTTTATCGCCTTTGGTGTCATGTGCGGCTTCCGCCTCAACCAGAGGCTGGACCAGCAAAAATTATTCAGCATCTGCCATGGCTTGCTGATCCTGCTGGCCCTCAAAATGCTGGTGTCGGCTATTATGACCCTCAATCCGGGATTGCTTTAGTCACCCGTTGGCCCGATGTGCGGCAATGCGCTCCGACGTCCGATCAGCCTTGCGCCGGTTATGCGCCTTGCTTCTCGTAGCGATAGCGGAAATTGCAATGTGACGCGCCTTGCATGATGGTCTGGGAACGATCCAGTTTCAGATTGGGATCATAGCCCTCGCAAAATGTGCCGTCGCGCTGGCAGGACAGCAAGTGGCCGATGTCGCCAAGTCCCATGTCCTTGTACATTTCGGCGTAACGGCAACGGGTGACGTTGAAATCAAGCGCCGTCTCCGAGCTGTGCAACACATCCATTTGCAAGGCATCATCCATGGTCCAGAGCGGCAACAGATCGGCAAAACTCTTCAGGCTTGTCGGGCCTTCGGCCTGTTTGGCCATGTCCTGCCCTTGGGCAATCGAGGCTTGCCGGACAGCTTCGCCGATCACGGCCTTGGCCTCTTCGGCACCGTGGCGCTGTTTGACCGTCTCATAGACGAATTTCAGAATATTGGCTTCCAGCCGGCGGCGCTCGATCATGGGAATGGGAGCAGGGGCCTGTGTCATGATGCAACCTCGTTGTTGTCAGCGGGGGATTGCGGGGCATGCCCGCCGAGATAGGTTTCCTTGACGCGCGGATCATCGAGCAACTGGCTGGCTTGTCCCGTGAGCACGATCCGGCCACCATCCATCACCGCCGCCCGATCCGCAACCGACAGCGCCGAACGGGCATTCTGTTCAACCAGCAGAATGGAGACCCCCGTATCGCGGATGGATTGCACCAGATTGAAAATCAGCTTGATGATCTTGGGGGCCAGCCCCAAAGAGGGTTCATCCAGCAATAGCATTTTCGGACGGCGCATCAAAGCGCGGGCCACGCAGAGCATCTGCTGTTCGCCGCCCGAAAGCGAGCCGGCATTTTGCTGCATCCGTTCGCCCAACAGCGGAAACAGCGACAGCACCTTGTCGAGTTCCGACAGGCCAAGCGGACCACCGCCGAGAACGAGATTTTCCCGCACGCTCATCGAAGAGAAGATTTGCCGTCCTTCGGGCGCTTGCAACAGGCCGCGTGCGACAATCTGGTGCGACGGCAGGCGGGTGATGTCCTCGCCATAAAAGCGGATATGCCCGTCCTGCGAGGCGTAGACACCCGAGATCGCCCGCATCAGCGTGGTTTTGCCCACGCCATTGGCTCCGATCACTGCGACAATCTCGCCTTCCCGAACCGTCAGATCGATGCCGCGCAGGATGGATTGGACACCCATGCCGACGTGTAAATTGGTGATGTCCAGTGCGGGGACGGCGGTCATTCATCCACTCCCAAATAGGCTTCGAGCACGCCCGCATCCTGCTGGACCCTTTCGGGTGTGCCGTCGCAAATTTTCCGGCCGGAGGCCAGCACAATCACCCGCTGGCAAATCGACATCACCAGCCGCATGTCATGTTCGATCAGAATGATGGTCCGGCCCTCGCGGTGCAGGCGGCGGATGAAATCGGCCAGATGCCGGGTTTCGGTTTCATTGAGACCCGCGGCCGGTTCATCCAGAATCAACAAGTCCGGTTGCATGGCCAAAGCGCGGGCGATTTCCAGATATTTGCGTTTGCCGTAAGATATATTGGCGGCCAGATCATCGGCATCGGCGAGCAGGCCCACGGCCTCCAGCGCTTCGAAACTTTTGTGGGTGATGCGGTCGCTCTTGGCTTTCTGCCACGGAAAGATCGAGCCCAAGCCGATATTCTCATGGCCGATGGCCCCGACAGTCACATTGTCGAACACGGAAATATTGGGGAAAATCCGCAAATTCTGGAAGGTCCGGCCAATGCCGCGGCGGGCAATGTCATGCGGGGTCAGACCGTCGATCCGCTCGCCTTTCAAAAGCACCTCGCCCGAGGTCGGGGTGGTAAACCCCGAAATCAGATTGAACAAAGTGGTCTTGCCCGCGCCATTCGGTCCGATCAGACCGACCAGCTCGCCTTGTTCGATTGCCATCGAGACATCGTCAACCGCTTTCAGTCCGCCAAAGGTGCGGCCAAGCTGTCGGGTTTCCAGAAAGGCACTCATAACCACCCCACCCGCATCTGTTTGCCGTCACTCCTGGCCTTGCGGCCCAGTCCGAATTGGTTGCGGATGAAATCCAGCGCGCTGACCTCGCCGATCAATCCGCGGGGCTGGAAGAGAATCACGCCGAACAGCACAACCCCGATGATGATGTTGCGGAAATCGCCCGCCTTGAATTCGCGCAACACCTCGGGCAGGCCGATCAGGATGATAGCGCCGAGGATCGAGCCGGGCAGGGAGCCCAGACCACCCAGAACCACCATCGACAGGATCAGGATCGAGACGTTGAAGTTGAAATCGGCGGGCGAAATATAACCCGCCGTATGCGCCCACAAGGCTCCAGCCACGCCGGCAAAAAAGCCCGACACGGTGAAACTTTCCAGTTTCAGGCGCGGCGTGTTGATGCCCATGGCATCGGCGCATTGGTCGTCCTCGCGCAAGGCCCGCAGGGCGTTGCCGTAATAGGAATGGGACAGGCGGTGGATGACATAGACGCAAGCCGCAACAATGACCGCGACCAGATAATAGGCAGGCACGGGCTTGGAAAAATCGATATCGAACAGCTTCATGCCGCCAAACAGCAGGATACCGTTCGGTCCCTTGGTCACAGCCACCCAGTTCAGCGTGATCACATGGAGCATCTGGCCGATCCCGAGCGTGGCCACCGCAAAATAGATCGAGACCAGCCGCATGGTCGGCACAGCGACCAAAAAGGCAATCAGAGCCGCCATCAGTCCGGCCAGCGGAATGGTGGCGGCGAAAGAGAGTTTGAAATGGGTGGCCAGCAAAGCCGCGCCATAGCCGCCAATGCCGTAAAAGGCGGCATGGCCGAGTTGCAAAAGACCGGCAACGCCCGTCACCAGATGCATGGAGGCCGCCAGCAGTGCAAAGATCATGATCGTATTGGCGATCTGGTAGAAATAACTGCGGCCCGCCAGAGACAGAAGCAGGGGCACAATCACAAACAGGCCGGTCAGGATCAGGCCTGTCCAGAGCCAGCGGCGGGAAGTGGTGTCAGACGCGTTCACGGGCCCCTCCGAAAATGCCACGAGGGAAAAAGATCAGCGTGATGATCAAGAAGGCATAGGCCACCAGATCCTGCCAGACCGAGGAGACAAAGATGCTCGACAGCGCTTCGCTGATCCCGATGATGAGCGCGCAGATCACCGCGCCCGGAATGGAGGACAGCCCGCCCATCACCATCGCCACAAAGGCCTTGATGCCGGGTGTAAAGCCCATGGCGGGAAAAATCGCGCCGTAATAGAGACCGACCAGTATGCCCGCAACGGCCCCCATGCCCGAGCCGACAGCGAAGGTCCATGCAATGGTGCGGTCGGTGTCGATGCCGACATAGCGTGCGCCCAGTGCATTGTTGGACACCGCCCGGATCGACAGGCCGACGCTGGTATGTTTGAGCACAAATTGCAGGCCCGCCAGCATCAGAAACGAGGTTCCAAAAATAATCAGGTCCCCGTCGACAATGGTAACGGGGCCGATCTTGATCGGCGAATTCAGCATGTGCTGGAGCGGCAGGGACTGGAATTGCGAGCCGAAGACCAGTTCGATGCCCTCGCGGGCGACAATCGACAAAGCCAGCGACGACATCAGGGTCGCCTCGCGCATCGCACGGGATTTGAGCGTGGCCTCGTCGTTGAAGCGCCGGAACGGTTTGAAGGCAAAGCGCTCCAGCCCCACTCCCGTCAAAGCACCCACAGCCAGCACGACCAGCAACACCACCACCAGCGGCGGCGCAAAGCTGACAAACAACAGCAAGCCTGCAAAAGCCCCGATGGTGTAGATTTCACCATGGGCAAAATTGACCACGTTGAGCACGCCGAAAATCAGCGTGAAACCGATCGCAACCAGAGCATAGACCATGCCCAAAGAAAGCCCGATCACCAATTGCTGGAGATAATAGTCCATGGATCGGGCTTTCCTTTTCTGTTCAATCACGCCACAGGCGGTGATGATCTTCGCTTATTTTTCAACAGCAACAAATGCGCCATTCTTAACCTGTGCGCGGACGAGCTTTTTGGAGGGCTCGCGGTCGGCATCGAATGTCGTGTCGCCTGTTACGCCGGGGAAGTTCTTGGTTGCGGCCAGCTGGTCACGCAGGCTTTTGCGTGTGACATTGGGATGGGCGCGCTCCAGTGCGGCGAGCATGATGTTGACGGCGTCATAGGCCTGTGCGGGGAACTGGCCGGGTTCGGCCTGACCGGTTTTGGCTTTCCATGCCGCCACAAAATCCTGCACATTCTTGGAAGGATTGTTGGGCAGGAAGGTGGCTGTCAGTTTCATGCCTTCGGCATCGGCTCCGGCCAGCGTGATCAGTTGCTGGTTATAGGAGGCCGAGGTCGAATGCACCGGAATGGTCACGCTCAACTGCTTCATCTGCTTCAGGAACTGCGCGCCGTCCTCGTAGAAATAGCCGGTATAAATGGCATCGGGCTTGTCACGCGCAATCTTGGTGATGATCGGGCGGAAATCGGCAAGGCCGCGGTTGAAGAATTCGGAAAACACGACCTGTCCGCCCAGGGCTTTGAACTTGTCGGCGAAATTCGACACCACCGTCTGGCCCCAATCGGTCTGTTCGGCAATCACCGCCACTTTGCGATAGCCGCTGGCATAGAGCCATTCGGCATTCAGCGGGCCTTCCTGAGCCTGCGTGGTGATGTTGCGGAACTGCCATTCCGACACTTTGGTGTAATCGGGATGCGAGGCCGTCTGCGACAATTGCGGCATGCCTGCCTCTTTGTAGATCTGCGCGGAGGCGATCGAGACACCGGAGGTGAAATCACCCAAGACCCCGACGATGGACTTGTCATCGACAAATTTGCGGGCAATCGCCACGCCTTCCTTGGTATCCGAGCGGCTGTCCTCGAACACGATCTCGACCTTGAACGATTTGCCCGCTTTGGCGAACTGGTCCAGAGCGATTTCGGCGGCATTTTTGAAGTCAATGCCATATTGCGCCGTGTTGCCGGTCAGCGGCAATTGATAGCCGATCTTGTAGGTCGGCTGTTGGGCATAAGCGGGAAGGCCCAAAGTGCCCAAGGCCAGAACACTGCCAAGGGCCAGAAGTTGACGACGGTTTTTCATGATGTGATCCTTTTTGAGGAGGGGGAACAAGTGCAAAATGGTTTCAGGATTGGGCGGGACCGGGCAGGACTTTCAGCCGACAGCACCCCTGCTGTCCTTGCCGCCACGTCTCGCCGGCAAAGGTGAAGCCTGCGGTTTCAAACAGGCCGCCATCGATGGCCCCTGCAATCACGCAGAGGTCTTCCAAGTCGGCCCCTGCGCGGCCCTGATCTTCCCAGGCTTCTTTCAAGGGGCAACGGTGGAAGTTGATTTCCAGCGCGTCATGGTCACAGCGGACCACTTCCGGCGAGAACAGGGCTTCGCCCTCGATGATGCCGCACAGGAAAGCATCCTTGAGACCGGCCAGATCGGCCGGGCCGTGTTTGGCATAGGCCCCGCCCATTTTCTCGCCCATCCTGCGGGTCATGGTCATGCAGAGCTCCATGGCCTTTTCGCGCCCGAACTCGGCTTTCAGCACATCGAAGGTTTCGGCATAAAAGGCGGCGCGCATGGCAAAGGAGCGGCGCAACAGATGTTGCATGTCGGTGGCGGCAACGGTGCGGTCCGGCGATGTGGGTTCGGTCATGGAAAACTCCTTGCTGTCACGAGATTTCGGTGAGGTCGCGCCGCCGGTAATCCAGCAGCATCACAGGGGCCAACCGCCTGATCAGACCATGGAACGGCAGGGGCTTGATCTCGGAGAGCGGCAGAGCCAGCCGGTCGAGCGGTTCCCCCGCCAGCGCCTTGGCAAATTCTTGGCCCAAAGCGGTGGACAGCGCCACCCCGCGCCCGTTGCACCCTACCCAGCCGAACCCGTTGGGGCCAAGCTGGTGGATGCGTGGCGCATAATCGCTGGTCATGCCGATATAGCCGTTCCAGACTGCGGTAAAACGCACCGAGGGCAGTTGCGGAAAAATCCGCATCAACCGGTCGCCGATCCGTCCTTCCAACCGCTCGTGCCCGCGATAGGGGATCACCAGCGCTCCGCCGGTGACCAGTTGGTGACGCGCATCGTAGCGCATGAAATAGAGATCGCCATGGGTATCGGACACCGCCTGACGGGCAGGAATGATGGCATTGCGCTGGCTTTGGCTCAGCGGTTCGGTGGCCATCTGCCAGGACAGGACCGGCACAACCTCACGCGCCATATCCGGCATCAGATCGGCCGCAAATGCATCGGTATAGGAATGGCTGGCCAAAAGCAGGCCGTGGGCCTTGACGGTGCCACGGGGTGTTTGCACATGCCAGAACCCGTTCTGGTGCCGGATGGTTTGGGCCGGGCTGTGTGCAAAAATCTCTCCGCCCAATTGCCTGACGCGGACCGCCATGGTGCGGGCAAAGGCCAGCGGGTTGATATGCCCGCCGCTGTCATTCATGAAGCCGCCATGCCAGATCGGCGAGCCGGTCAACCGTTCCACGGCCGCCCGGTCCAGCATGCGGACTGGCGCGCCGCGCTTTTCCCATTGCTTGAAACGCTGTTCCGACAGCTTGATGCGTCCGGCTGTGTGGGCGGGCTGGATCCAGCCGGATTGCTCGGCTTCTGCGGCAAGCCCGTGCTTGCGCACCAGATCGAACAGCAGGCTGGCCGAACCGCCGACCAGATCGGCCAGACGCTCGCCGGCCTCTTTGTACTGGCTGATCATCCCATCAGGATCAAGGCGGGTCAGCGTGGGAATCACCTGCCCGTTATTGCGACCCGAAGCCCCGAAGCCGGGTTGTTGCGCTTCGAGGATGGTGACCTTCTTGCCGGCGTCCAGCAGATGCAGGGCGGTCGACAGGCCTGTAAAACCACTGCCGATAATGACGATCTCGGTATCATGCGGCCCTTCCAGCACAGGCCATTGCTGGGCAGGTTCACTCACCTGTGCCCAATGCGAGCGTTCAAAATTACCGGTGATAGATGCAGGACCGCTCATACGCAGACTTTCTGAAAGCACTCTTGTTCCGGTGAGGACCGGCCAGGCCGTTCGATCACTAAGCTGATGCAGTGTGCCGCTTCATGATGACTTTGTATAATCAAATTTCATTATATGCACAAATTAAATTGTTATTTTGTTTATTTAACAAAAATTATTTGTAAATTTAAAGCAAAAAAGGCTTTCTTTGCCGGCCGATACAGTATCCCTCCTGCAAGGACACACGGGAAGAAATGGGGGAAGCGATCAAAATGTTCTTGTTATGTTCCTTATTGTCGTATTAAGGTCCGCCTGCGTGTTGCAGTAAATGACGGGTGTTGATGTGCGTGTGTTCAAAGCCTCTATCGGGTCGAAGTGGGCGGTTCCCATCTATATGACAGCGGTTTCGGCGGGCTTTCCTTCACCGGCCGAAGATTATGTGGAAGGGCAACTGGACCTCAATGATCACCTGATTCCGCATCCCTCTGCCACATTCATGGTGCGCGCGGTGGGAGATTCGATGTCGGGAGCGGGGATTTTTTCCGGTGATATTCTGGTGGTCGACCGCAGTATGCAAGCCTGCCACGGTTCCATTATCATTGCGGTTGTGAATGCCGAATTGACCGTGAAGCGGCTCTATCGGCGCAAAGGCGTTGTACGGCTCGAAGCGGCCAATCCGGCCTATCCGGCCATCGAGATCTCGGACGAAACCGATCTGTGTTGCTGGGGGGTGGTGACCGCGGCGATCCACCAATTCGATGCACGGTCGCCGCGCACGGCCCGCCCTGCGGGAGAAGCGTGACAGGTTGCTGTCGGTGCGTGCGAAATACTGTATGGATCACGGGGTCCGTATGATCCGTTTTCAGCCTTGGAGGTTCTATGCAAAGACTACATCAAAATGCCAGACGCAGTCGCGCCATCATTGTCAACAATATGGTCTATCTGTCGGGCCAATATGCCGATGATACCGACACCGGTATTCAGGGGCAGACCGAGCAGATCTTGCACAAGATCGATGTGTTGCTGGCCGAAGCGGGCACCGATCGCAGTAAGCTGGTGCAGGTCGCGATCTGGCTGAAGACCATGGACGACTATGACGGCTTCAACGCGGTATGGGATGCCTGGGTGGTTCCCGGCCACACGCCGACGCGGGCCTGCGGCGAAGTCAGAATGGCCGATGACGATATGCTGGTTGAAATCATCGCCGTCGCCGCCCTGTAACGGCCAGCCAGAACACGGATCGGTCACAGGCCTGCCATGCCGCTTTTCGCCCTTGTCGATTGCAACAATTTCTATGTCAGTTGCGAACGCCTGTTCGATCCCCGGCTCGAAGGCAGGCCGGTGATCGTGCTGTCCAACAATGATGGCTGTGCGGTGTCGCGCTCGGCCGAAGCCAAAGCGCTGGGCATCAAGATGGGCGTGCCGCTGTTCAAGATCAAAGACCTCGTCAACGCGAAACAGGTGATTGTCCGCTCGTCCAATTATGCGCTGTATGGCGATATCAGCGCGCGGGTGGATTCCGTCCTGTCGCAATTCAGTCCGCGTATTGAAAACTATTCGATCGACGAGAGTTTTCTGGATCTGTCGGATCTGCCTTGCGCATCCGATCCGGCGGCATTGGGGGCGGCCATGCGGGCCACCGTGTTGCAATGGACCGGCATCCCGACCTGCGTCGGAATCGGGCCGACCAAAACACTGGCCAAGCTCGCCAACCATATCGCCAAGGTGAACCCGGTGATGAAAGGGGTCTGCCATTTAAAACCAGACGGGCTCGATGCCATGCTGGCCGCTGTCAATGTCAAGGAGGTCTGGGGCATTGGTGGCTCCTATCTGGCACGGCTGAATGCGATCGGTGTGCAGACGGCATTGGATTTGAAACGTCTTGATCCGGTGCGCGCCCGCGATTTGTTGACCGTGGTGGGACAACGCACGGTGCAGGAACTCAACGGCATTGCCTGTTCCGATCTGGAACTGTTGCCCAAACCCAAGCAGGCCACGGCTGTCACGCGCTCGTTCGGCAAGCCGGTGACCGACCGTCAGGCGATGGAAGAGGCCGTGAGCTTTTATGCGGCACGGGCGGGTGAAAAATTGCGCGCCGCCCAACAGGATTGCGGCTATCTCAGCGTGTTCATCCGCACCAATGTGTTCAACAAGGATCCGAAATATTCGGCCTCGCGCTCGATCCGCTTGCCGGTACCGAGCAATGACAGTCGGATGCTGGTCCATTACGCCCTGCACGGCCTTGCCTCGGTCTGGCGCGAGGGCTACCGCTATGCCAAGGCCGGTGTGATCCTGAACGAGCTGGTGCCCGCAGGCACGGGGCAGGGCAATCTGTTCCAGTCCGCCCCTCTGGGCAAAAGCAGTGCGATGATGCAGGTGATGGACCAGCTCAACAAACGCATGGGGCGCGGCACGGTCTATCAGGCCGCCAGCGGCATCAAACGCGATTGGGCCTTGCGTGCCGATTACCGCTCCCCGCGCTATACAAGCCGCTGGACGGATTTGCCGAAAGTGAAGTGCTGAGCGGGCATGGTCTGCAATCGCCAAAACAATTCTGTGTCTGCCTCAATTTTGCTTTAAATGATGTGACAATGAACCGCGTCTCAAAGGGGGAAGGTGTGACCAGATCACACCTGTAATAAAGGAAGAAGAATGGATATCGTCACGGTTGAATTTTTATGGGCTTTGGTGGCCATCATCATGATCGATGTTGTGCTCGGCGGTGAAAACGCTTTGGTGATTGCCATGGCCGCCAAGAAACTGCCGGAGGATTTGCGCAAGCGGGCCATGCTATGGGGGACGATGGGGGCGGTGGCGACGCGGTTTGCCTGTGTCGCGGCCCTGACCTATCTGCTGATGATCCCGGGCTTGCGTCTGGTCGGCGGGATTGCGCTGATCTTTATCGCATGGCGGTTGACCGCCAATAACCATCACAATGATGATGTGAAAGCGGCCACCACATTCTGGGGCGCCATGGGCACCATCATCATGGCCGACGCCGTGATGGGACTGGACAATGCGCTGGCCATCGCCGGTGCGGCCAATGGCAACTGGATCCTGATCATGATCGGGCTTGTTGTCAGCGTGCCGATCATCCTGTTCGGCAGTACTCTGGTCGGCAAGATCATGGATCGCTATCCCGACAGCGTCTTTGCCGGTGCCTTTGTGCTCTATGTCGTTGCCATCAAGATGATTGTGACCGAGCCCTTCGTCGCCGCCCATGTCGATCCGATGCATGATCTGGGCGAAATGGCTCTGCCATGGGTCGGCGGGCTGGTGCTGACGGCCAAGCAATATTACCGCAGTCGCATGGCAAGGGCGGTGTTCTGATCAGCGGATCAAGCGCGCATCGACCCTGTCATGAGGGCAGGGTCGGGCGCGTCATACTCAATGCCCGCCCAGATAGGTGGCAATGAGTTTGGGGTCATGGATCAGCATGTCTGCTGCCCCCGAATGGACGATTTCGCCGGTTTCCAGCACATAGCCGACATCGGCGGTTTCCAGTGCGGCGCGGGCATTCTGTTCGACCAGCAAAACCGACACGCCCGTCTCGCGCAACGAGGCGATAATCTTGAAAATGTCCCTGACAATCAGCGGCGCAAGACCGAGGCTCGGCTCGTCCAGAAGCAACAAGCGGGGCTTGGCCATCAGGGCGCGGCCCAGCGCCAGCATCTGGCGCTCGCCGCCCGACAGGGTATTGGCTTTCTGGTGGCGACGCTCCAACAAGCGCGGGAAGCGGTGATAGACAGCATCCAGATTGCGGCGGTTGCCGGCACCGTCATGGCGGTGGCTATAGGCCCCCAGAATCAGATTGTCTGACACGCTCATATCGCCGAACAATTCGCGGTTTTCCGGCACCAGCACAATACCGGCTTCCACGCGGGCTTCGACATCCATGCGGCGCAAATCGCGGCCCTCGTACAGCATCTCGCCGGTCGAGGGCAACAGGCCCATGGTGGCCGCCAGCAAAGTGGTTTTGCCTGCGCCATTGGGACCGATCACGGTGACAATCTGCCCCGCTTCGATCGACAGGGAAACCTGCCGGACGGCTTCGACCTTGCCATAACTGACATCAAGAGACCGGATTGCCAAAAGAGACATCAGACCAGTCCTCCAAGATAGGCATCCTGAACGTGCGGGTCTTGCCGGACATCGGCAGGCAGGCCTTCGCAGATTTTACAGCCAAAATTCATCACGACGATGCGGTCGACCAACCCCATCACAAATTCCATATCGTGTTCGACCAGCAGGATGGTGAGATTTTCGGAGCGGAGCGATTGCAACAACTCTGCCAAGGCCTGCTTTTCCTGACGGCGCAATCCGGCGGCAGGTTCGTCGAGAACCAGCAGGACGGGATCGGCGGCCAAAGCGCGGGCAATTTCCAGCACGCGCTGGTTGCCCAGCGGCAGGTTGCCTGCCAGCTCGAACGGCTTGTCGCCAAGGCCGACCCGTTGCAACTGGCGCAGGGCCTCGGCGCGGGCCTGTGCCTCCTCCTTGCGGTCGAGACGGAAGGCGCCGTTGAAAAATCCGGAGCGGGTGCGCGGATGCGTGCCCAGCAGGACATTGTCGAGCAAGGTCATTTTCGGACGGATTTTGACATGCTGGAAGGTGCGGGCAATGCCGGCTTTGGCAATGGTGCGTTGGGGTGAGTGGGTGATGTCGCGACCCTGAAACACCACTTGCCCGCTATTGGGCCGCAAGGCCCCTGTGAGCAGGTTGAACATCGTGCTCTTGCCCGCGCCATTGGGGCCGATCAGGCCGAGGATCTCGCCTGCTTTCAGGGTAAAGCTCACTTTGTCGACAGCGACCAGCCCGCCAAAGCGGCGTTCCACCTGATCGACGGTCAGCAAGGTCTCGTCGCGGTGTGGCAGGGGACGGCGGGAGAGGGGTGCGACCTGCCCGTCAATCTCGTGATGCGGGCTTGGCAACAGATGCGAGGAGATCGAAATCAATCCGCCCCGCCAGCGCTGTAACAGCACAATAAAGACAATGGAGAACACCACAATTTCCAACTGTCCCGATGCGCCTTTGGCGATCAGCGGCAGATAATCCTGAATGCTGTTCTTGGTCAGGGTCACCAGCGCCGAGCCGATAAAGGCACCGATCAGCTCGGTAGCGCCGCCCACCATGGCCATCATCAGGTAATCGATGCCGACATGCACTTCAAACGGTGCGGGGCTGACAAAGCGGTTGAGATGGGCATAAAGCCAGCCCGACAGGCCCGCAAACAAAGCCGCCATCACAAATGTCGCCAGACGGGTGGCAAAGGCATTGATGCCGAGGCTTTCCACCAGCAAATTGCCGCCGCGCAACGCCCGCATGGCGCGTCCCGAACGGGAATCGAGCAAATTGCGCGAGGCCAGCAGAGCCAGCAACACAATCGCCCAGATCAGATAGAACATCTGCCAGCTGGCCACCAGCTTGAGCGGGCCGATGCTGATCGGCGGCACATTGGCGATGCCGTTATAATTGCCCAGTCCGTCGAGATTGCCGAACAGGAAGAAAATCGACAGGCCCCATGCGACCGTGCTGAGCGCCAGAAAATGCCCGCCCAACCGCAAGGTAATGGCCCCCAGAAACAATGCGACACTGCAAGACAGCACAATCGCCAGCATCAGGCCGACCCAAGGCGAATAGCCCTGCAACGCACTCGCCCATGCGCCCGCATAGGCCCCGATGCCGACAAAGGCGGCTTGGCCGAACGACATCATGCCGCCGATACCGGTCAGCAGGACAAGGCCAAGAGCAACCAGCCCATATACACCGATATAATTCAGCAAGGTCATACTGAAGGGGTTCAGATAAAGAGGAGACGTCACCAGCAAAAGCAAAGCGGCAAGCGTCAGATAGCGAAACTGGATCTTGCTCATTCTTCGGCCTCGTCTTCCACTTCACCGACCGAAAGCGACCGCCACAACAGCACTGGCAACAGCAACGAAAACACGATGACTTCCTTGAAGGCACTGCTCCAGAACGAGGCAAAGCTCTCCAGCACGCCGACCAGCAACGCGCCGAGCGCGGTAACCGGATAATTGACCATGGCGCCGATGATCGCGCCCACAAAGGCCCTTAACCCGAACAAAAAGCCCGAGTCATAGAAAATGGTTGTCACAGGCGAAATCAGGATGCCGGATATGCCTGCCAGAACCGAGGCCAGTACATAGGCCATGGTGCCGGTATAAGCGGGCCGGATACCCACCAGCCGCGCACCCGTGCGGTTGACGGCCGTGGCCCGCAGGGCCTTGCCGGTCAGGGTCAATTCAAAAAAGCCATAAAGCAGTGCGCTGAACACCACCGCACTGCCGACGATCAGGAAGGTCTGCAACGATACCTGCATGCCGGCAATCTCCCAGCTTGCATCGGTCAGTGGCTGGGTGCGCACGCCTTCGGGGCCGAAAAACATCAGGCCCAAGCCGACAAGGGCAAAGTGCAGTGCCATCGACACGGTCAGCAACAGCAGAACCGAGGCATCGGCAATGGGGCGAAACACGATACGATCCAGCAAAGGCGCAATCGGCAGAACCAAGAGCAATGACAGGCCCATCCGCACCGGCATCGACATCACCGTTCCCGCCGCAAACCACATCAAAGCCACCGGGACCAGCGGCACCAGCAGATAGAAAAACAATGTCGAGGGAATGGCCTTGTGGTCGCCCGCCTGAAGATCGGCCGTGACTTGCATCACCGTCGCCATGACAGCCAGAAGGGCCACCAGACCCATGGTGCCGGGCAGACGCTGTGTTTCAAGGGCGGCAAGGGTGAGGGCGGTAAAGGCTGAAATATCGCCGAACGGGACAAAAATCACCCGCGTGACGGCAAAAATCAGCACGAAGCCGATGGCGATCAGCACATAAATGGCTCCGCTCGCAATGCCGTCTATGGCCAAAATCGCCGCTATATCACTGGACATACCATCAGACCGATCATGCGAGGGGAGAGATCAAACACGAAAACAAGGGCCGCCACTGGCGGCCCCCGAACGTCTGTCCCGATCAGGGCTCGTAGCGCCACACGCCATTGGTCAGACGCACCAGCACGAGACTGCGCTCGTCCACGCCATAGGCCGAGTCCGGCTTGAAATTATAGATGGCATGCACGCCGGCCAGTTCCTTGGTGGCGAAAATCTCATCTTTCAGCACGGTGCGGAATTCCGGTGTGCCGGGCTTGGCCTTGACCATGGCGCGCTTGGCGGCATCGACAAAGATCAGCCATGCATCAAAGGAATAGGCGGAGAAGCCGTCGGTGGTTTCCGAGCCGTTGACCTTCTGGTAGCTGGCGCGGAAGGCCATGGACGGCTTTTTGCTGAAGTGGCTGTCGGGCAACTGTTCGGCCACGATCACCGGACCGGCAGAGACCAGAATCCCTTCGGCCGATTTGCCGCCGACGCGGATGAAGTCGGCATTGAGCAAAGCCGGCGTGCCGTAAATCTTGCCCTTATAGCCGCGCTCGGTCAAAGCCAGCAAAGGCAATGCGCCTTGGGTGGCCGAGCCGCCATTCATGATTGCATCCGGCTTGGCCGCCACAATTTTCAACACCTGTCCGGTCACCGATGTATCGGTGCGGGCATAGCGCTCATTGGCGACAACTTTCATTTCGCCGCGATCCTCGGCGGCTTTTGCGCCCGAATAGACCAGATCACCCCAGGCATCGGAGAAGCCGATAAAGCCGACGGTCTTGATCCCGTCCTTGACCATCCGGTCGGTAACGGCCTTGAACATCAGGCTTGGCAATTGCGGCACAGCCACACCCCAACGGTCGGTTGTTGGCGGCACAACCACCGGCGAGACCGAAATCATCGGCACTTTCAACTCGGCCGACACAGCCATCATGGCGATGGAGGCAGGAGCCTGTGCGGTGCCGATCAGAATATCGACCTTTTCTTCTTCAACCAGCTTGCGGGCATTGCGCGCGGCGGTGGAGGGGTCGGAGGCATCATCAAGCTGGATCAATTTGATTTTTTCGCCGCTGACCGAGGAAATATAGTCGAAGGCGGCGGCAATGCCCTTGCCGTAGGGAATACCGATCGAGGCTCCGGGGCCGCTCAGGGCGGTCACAAAACCCACGGTAATATCGGCATGGGCGGGCAGACCGGTGAGCAAGGTGCCCGCAACGGCAACGAGTGTACGAAGGCTTGTTTTCATGAGAGGACCCCTCCACTGACTGCGAACATGCGGGTTCGCTCCGTTCGATTGTGGTATGTGATGGCC
>CANGOE010000056.1 GCA_947455455.1 Hyphomicrobiales bacterium | reverse complement strand
GGTGGCGGCCTCGTTGCCGTGATCGAGATGCACGCAGACCGGAATATGCGGATAGATTTCGGTCACCGCATCCATCATGTGCTTGAGCATGATGTCATTGGCGTATTGGCGCGCGCCGCGCGAAGCCTGGATGATCACCGGTGCATCGGTGGCATCGGCCGCCGCCATGATGGCCAGCGCCTGTTCCATATTGTTGATGTTGAACGCCGGAACGCCATAGCCATGTTCGGCGGCATGATCGAGCAACTGTCGCAAAGTAATACGGGCCATGTGGTTCTCCCCAGTGCTTGGATGGTTACGGGTTCAAGATTTACGCAGGGCATCGACACCCGGCAAAGGCTTGCCTTCAAGCCATTCCAGAAATGCGCCGCCTGCTGTCGAGACATAGGTGAAATCGTCGGCCACGCCCGCATGGTTGAGCGCGGACACCGTATCCCCGCCGCCAGCCACGGCCAGCAAAGCGCCCGATTTGGCGAGCCGTCCGGCCTCTTGCGCCACGCCTGTGGTGCCGCGATCGAACGGGGCCAGCTCGAACGCGCCGAAGGGGCCGTTCCAGACAAGGGTTTTGGCTTGCGCCAGCCGCGCGGCAACATCGGCAATGCTGGCTGGACCGATATCGAGGATCATCTCGTCGTCATGCACATCATCAATGCCTGTGACGCGGTTGTCGGCATGGGCCTTGAATTCACGCGCCACGGTAACATCGATCGGCAGAACGATGGTGCAACGGGCGGCATCCGCCTTGGCCAGAATATCGCGCGCCGTGCCAACCAGATCATGTTCGCACAGCGATTTGCCGACATGCACGCCCTTGGCGGCCAGAAAGGTGTTGGCCATGCCACCGGCAATCACCAGCACATCGACCTTGCTAACCAGATTGCCCAGCAGATCGAGCTTGGTCGACACTTTCGCGCCACCCACCACGGCCAGCACCGGATGATCGGGTTTTTCGAGCGCCTTGGACAAAGCCTCGATTTCCGCCTGCATGGTGCGTCCGGCAAACGCCGGCATCACATGCGCCAGCCCCTCGGTCGAGGCATGGGCGCGATGGGCGGCAGAAAAGGCATCATTGACGAACAGATCGCCGTTCTCGGCCAAGGCGTTGACAAAAGCGGGATCGTTCTTTTCCTCGCCCGCATGGAAACGGGTGTTTTCAAGGCACAGCACATCGCCATTGGCCATGGCCTCCACCGCCGCCTTGGCCTGCGGGCCGATGCAATCACCGGCAAAGCCCACAGGCTGGCCCAGATGTTCGGCCAGCGCCTTGGCAATCGGGGCGAGTGATTGTGTCGGATCAACACCTTTGGGACGGCCGAAATGCGCCAGCAGGATCACCTTGCCCCCTTTGGACGACAATTCGCGCAAGGTCGGCAAAATCCGGTCGAGCCGCGTCGCATCGGACACCCGGCCCTGATCCATCGGCACGTTGAGATCCACCCGGACCAGCACGCGCTGGCCCGCAACCGAAGCATCATCAAGAGTGTGGAAAGCTGTCATATGCCGAAACCCTGCTTTGCAAAGTCCATCCGCTGCCGGTGTCCCGACAGCGGATCACGCTGTTCAGATCAACCGGCCCATGGCCACAGCCGTATCGGACATGCGGTTGGAGAAGCCCCATTCGTTGTCATACCACGACAGGATCGACACCAATGTGCCTTCCATGACCTTGGTCTGATCCATGTGGAAGATCGAGGAATGGCTGTCATGGTTGAAATCGATCGACACGTTGGAGGCCGTGGTAAACCCGAGAATACCCTTCATCGGACCTTCGGCGGCGGCCTTGATGGCGGCGTTGATTTCATCCTTGGAGGTGGCGCGCTTGGCCACGAATTTCAGATCGACAACCGACACATTCGGGGTCGGCACGCGGATCGCGCCGCCGTCGAGCTTGCCGTTCAATTCCGGCAGGACCAGACCCACGGCCTTGGCCGCACCGGTCGAGGTCGGGATCATCGACAAAGCCGCCGCACGGCCGCGATAGAGATCCTTGTGCATGGTATCCATCGTCGGCTGGTCACCCGTATAGGAGTGAATGGTGGTCATCATGCCGCGTTCGATACCGACCAGCTCATGCAGAACCTTGGCGACAGGCGCAAGGCAGTTGGTGGTGCAGGAGGCGTTGGAGACAACCAGATGGTCTTTGGTCAGTTTCTGGTGGTTCACACCATAGACAACCGTCAGATCGGCCCCGTCGGCCGGTGCCGATACCAGCACGCGCTTGGCTCCCGCATCGAGATGCAGAGCGGCCTGGGCGCGCGAGGTGAAAATACCCGTACATTCCATCGCGATATCGATGCCCAATTCCTTATGCGGCAATTCGGCAGGATTGCGGACCGCCGTCACCTTGATCGGGCCACGACCGACATCGATCGTATCGCCTGCAACCTTGACCTCGCCGTTGAAACGGCCATGCACCGAATCGAAGCGGAACAGGTGCGCATTGGTTTCCACCGGACCCAGATCATTGATGCTGACCACTTCGATATCGGTCCGGCCTGATTCAATGATGGCACGCAAGACGTTACGGCCGATACGGCCAAATCCGTTAATGGCAACGCGAAGGGTCATGATCTTCTCTCCTCTGGTGCAAAACCTGTTGCAGTCTGTCTCTTCGGCTTAGTGCCCCTGTTTGGATATAGCGGCCACGACAGCCTCGGCGGTGATGCCGAAATGGGCGTAGAGTTCCTTGTAAGGCGCGCTGGCCCCGAAGCCGGACATGCCGACAAACAGACCATCAGAGCCGATAATGCCGTCCCAACCCATCCGGATGCCGGCCTCGATCGCCACATTGATTTTGGCCTGACCGATCACGGCCTTGCGCACCGCCGCAGGGGCCTGTGCAAACAGTTCCATCGACGGAACCGACACGACACGGGCGGCAATGCCCTTTTCAGCCAGCATGGCTTGCGCATCGACCGCGATTTCGATTTCCGAACCGGTGGCAAACAGCGACACCTGCGCCTCGCCCTTGGCGGCAACCAGCTCATAGGCTCCCTGTCCGGTGTGATGGGCCAGATCGCCACCATGGCGCATCTGCCGCAAATTCTGGCGGGTCAGGGCCAGCAGGCTCGGGCCGCTGGTATGGGCCAGCGCCACTTCCCACGCTTCGGCGGTTTCAACCACATCGGCGGGACGCAGGACCAGGAGGTTCGGGATCGCACGCAAAGCCGCCAGATGCTCGACCGGCTGGTGGGTCGGGCCATCCTCGCCCAGACCGATGGAATCATGGGTCATCACATAGATCACCCTCAGCCCCATCAAGGCGGCCAGACGGATCGAGGGACGGCAATAATCGGTAAATACCATGAAGGTCGCGCCGGCAGGCACAAAGCCGCCATGCAGGGCCATGCCGTTCATCGCGGCGGCCATGCCGTGTTCGCGGATGCCGTAATGGATATAGCCGCCGGCAAAATCACCCGGCTTGATGTCCTGTGCGGCTTTGACCCGCGTATTGTTGGAGGGCGTGAGATCGGCCGATCCCAACACCAATTCGGGCATCACGGCGGTGATGGCTTCCAGCGCCATTTCGGAGGCCTTGCGGGTGGCAACGCTCACCGGCTCAGCGAATAATTTCGCCTTGTAGGCGGCAAGCGCCGCTGGCAAAGCCGCGGGCAGAGTGCCTGCCATGGTGCGCTCGAATTCAGCACGCAAGGCGGGATCAGCGGCTTGCAAACGCTTCTGCCACGCCTGATGGCTGGCCTTTGACGTTTCGCCGACCTTGCGCCAGGCCGCCAGAATGTCGGGATCGACATGGAACGGCTCGGCCGACAGGCCCAAAGCGACCTTGGCACCGGCCAATTCCTCGGCACCCAATGGCTCGCCATGCGCCTTGGAGGTTCCGGCCCGTTTGGGCGCACCGAAACCGATCACCGTTTTACAGGCAATCAGGGTTGGACGGTCGGATTTTTGGGCCGTGGCAATCGCGGTGGCAATCGCCTCGTGGTCATGACCGTCAACCTGCAGGGTATTCCAGCCTGCCGATTTGAAACGGGCGGGCTGGTCGACCGAGTCGGCAATCGACAAAGGACCATCGATCGAAATGCCGTTGTCATCCCACAGGACAATCAGACGCGACAGGCGCAAATGTCCCGCCAGCGCAATCGCTTCTTGGGAAATGCCTTCCATCAGATCGCCATCGGAGGCCAGCACATAGGTGTAATGGTTGACCAGATCCTGACCGAAACGGGCATTGAGCATCCGCTCGGCCAGAGCCATGCCGACCGAGGAGGAAATGCCCTGCCCCAACGGGCCCGTGGTCATTTCCACACCCAGCGTATGGCCATGCTCGGGATGACCGGGGGTTTTGGAGCCCATCTGGCGGAAGTTTTTCAACTCATCAAGGGTCATGCCCTCTACGCCGGTCAGATAGAGCAAGGCGTAGAGCAACATCGAGCCATGTCCGGCCGACAGGATGAAACGGTCACGATCGAGCCAATGCGGATCGGAAGGATCGAAGCTCATGAAGCGGGTAAACAGCACGGTCGCCACATCGGCGGCGCCCATCGGCAGGCCGGGATGCCCGGACTTGGCTTTTTCCACGCCATCCATGGCAAGAGAACGGATGGCATTGGCCATCAACTGGCCGTGTGAATAAGCGCCCATGATTTACCCCTGTCCTGACATCGACCCATTGCCGCAATGCGCTCCTGATAACACCTCGCCTAAGCCTGTCAATGCGCTGATAGACGCAAGCCCGCCTCTGCGATGCAAAGTTTGCGTTGCTGTCCACCAAATAACGCGCAAATCAGCCCGTTTCAGACAAAAACACGGGATCAGACCTTCGTTTCATGCACAACTATGATTTCCGACCTTCCGGATTTATGCTAGTCAGGAACAGTGGCAAAGGTGGGATATGGTTTTACGCGCTTTGCTGGTAAGACTAGGCCTCTGACAAGGATTATTCGTGGCTATACAGGTCAATTCACAGGGTTTGGGACAATCACTGGCAAGGCTGAGAGCGGCTTTGGGCGGGCTGGAATCGGCCGCCGACCGCCGTCTGGGCGCCGCTGACAGCACCCAGACGCTGGCCTCCGAACTGGCGCTGATGCAGGACGACCGCGCCCGACTGGCCGGAGAGCTCGATGCCGCCATGGCGCGGGCGGAAAGGCTGGCACAGGCCAATCGCGAGGTCGACAAGCGGCTGGCCACCGTCACCCGCAATATCAAGAAAGTCCTCGGCGACGAGAAAGCCGCGACCCCGGATGAGCCGCCACCGGACCACACAGCATCAGGGGGCTTGGCCTGAACATGGGGCAAGTTACCGTCACCATTGCCGATAAAATCTACCGCATCGCCTGCGATGACGGGCAGGAAGCGCATTTGATGGCGCTGGCCGCCGAGCTGGACCGCCGGATAGACGATATGCGCCAAGCCTTCGGCGAGATCGGCGACAGCCGCCTGACCGTGATGTCGGCGATTGCCTGCCTCGATGAACGCGCCGAAATGCGCGAGAAAATTACCAGTCTCGAAGCCCAACTGGCGCAATTGCGGGAGGCACAGGAACACGATGTCGCAGTGGCCATGCAGGCGGTCGACGATGCCGCCAATCGCGTTGAAACGGTGGCCCGATTGTTGATGAACGGCCGCAAAGCCTGAAATCAGCCTGTATATGCGCGCTCTTTCGCATAAATGCACAACTTGCCACTGGTGAAAGCGCGCAAGAAGGCCTATCTTATACCTGCGGGGCTGTTGGGTTCGTGAGGACAACAGTATTCCCCGGGGCCTTATCGATCCTTAAGGGAGCTGTCACTGGTTGAGTCCGTGGACTCAGTCATCACGGCGCCCACCTACAAAGTAGGTTTCCTGGGGGTCGACCGTCCCACGGCTTTGATGGCTCCGCACTTTTCCCACCTTTAGGACATCCGCCATTCTGCGGTTTGCATTTGGCAAGTCGGGACGGCACACTGTCGCTATGACCTCCCATCCTTCCATATCCGACCAGAAATCCCGTTTACGCCACCTCGCGCTGGAGCGTCGCGCAAGCCTGACCGATTCAGAGCGCCTTGAAGCCAGCCGGCGCATCGGCGGGACTGTCGCCCACCTGTTTTCAACCGAATTTGCCAACCACCCGCAAGCCATTGTCGCGGGCTATTGGCCGATCCGCGACGAGATAGACCCCCGGCCTGCCATGACCGCGCTGGAACAGGCCGGATATTCACTGGCTTTGCCGGTGATTGCGGGAGACAGCCTGCATTTCCACCGCTACCGGACAGGCGACATGCTCGTGAAGGGCCGCTTCAACACCCGCGAGCCTGCGGCTGATTCCCCGATTGTGACCCCCGCTTTTGTGCTGGTGCCATTGGTGGCGTTTGACGGACAGTGCCAGCGGCTGGGCTATGGCGCCGGATTTTACGACCGGATGCTGGCGGGCTTTGGTGCGGCACGCCCCCTCACCCTCGGTCTGGCCTATGAATGTCAGTGTCTGCCCGAACTGCCGGTTGACGGGCACGATCAACCGCTTGACCTTGTGGTCACCGAGAGCGATCTAAGGCGGCGAAGGATCTGACAGATCCGCTGATCCGCCAACGGATCAAGTCAAGCAAGGGCAAAGCCGATGCGTTTATTGTTTTTAGGGGATGTGGTCGGCAAGCCGGGCCGTCAGGCCGTGGTCAACCATCTGCCCGACTTGCGGGTGCGGTGGAATCTGGATTGCGTCATCGTCAACGGCGAGAATGCCGCCGGTGGCTTCGGGATTACCGAGACCATCTGCGCCGAAATTCTCGGTGCGGGAGCGGATGTGGTCACATTGGGCAACCATTCCTTCGACCAGCGCGAGGCGCTTGTGTTCATCGAGCGCGAACCGCGCCTGTTGCGGCCCGCCAATCTGCCGCAAGGCACGCCCGGTCGCGGTGCCACTGTTGTGCAGACAGCCAAAGGCCAGTTGGTGATGGTGGTCAATGCCATGGGCCGTATTTACATGGACCCGCTCGATTGCCCTTTCAACGCGGTCGAACGCGAATTGGCGGTATGCCCTCTGGGCAGTGGGTGCGATGCGGCCATTATCGACATGCATGCCGAAGCGACCAGTGAAAAGCAGGCAATGGGCTATTTTGTCGATGGCCGCGCCTCGCTGGTGGTCGGCACCCATACCCATGTGCCCACCGCCGACGAGCGGATTTTGCCGTTCGGCACCGCCTATATGTCGGATGCCGGCATGTGCGGCGATTATGATTCGGTCCTGGGTATGCAGAAAGAAGAGCCGGTACGGCGTTTCCTGCAAAAGACCCCCGGCGCAAGGCTGGAAGCGGCCTCCGGCGACGGCACTTTGTCCGGTCTGGCGGTTGAAACCGACGACCGCACCGGTCTGGCTGTCAGGGTCAAAGCCGTGCGGATCGGCCCCCATCTCAACCCGAGCCTGCCCGAATTCTGGGAGAATTGATCAACCGGTTGACTGATCGGCTTGCGGCAGGCTTCAAATTTGTGATCAAGCGTCCTATAAGGCGTGCATCATCGTTTCCAATTCTATCGGCAGGGCATTCTCATGGCAGGTCATTCCAAGTTCAAGAACATCATGCACCGCAAGGGTCGTCAGGACGCCATGCGCTCCAAACTGTTCTCGAAACTCGCACGCGAAATCACGGTTGCCGCCAAAATGGGCCTGCCCGATCCGGCGATGAACCCGCGCTTGCGTGCCGCCATCATTGCCGCACGCGCCGAAAACATGCCCAAAGACAACATCGAACGCGCCGTCAAAAAAGCCGCGATGGGGGATGCCGAGAATTACGAAGAAATCCGCTACGAGGGCTATGCCCCCGGTGGCGTGGCTGTGATCATCGAAGCCCTGACCGACAACCGCAACCGCACGGCCTCGGAAGTGCGCTCCTATTTCACCAAATCGGGCGGTTCACTGGCTGAAACCGGGGCGGTATCCTTCATGTTCGACCATGTCGGCGCGATCGAATTCGACACCAAATGCGCTTCCGCCGATGCCATGCTGGAAGCGGCAATCGACGCAGGCGCGGATGATGTCTCCTCGGACGACGAGGACGGCCACGAGGTGATTACCGCGCTGGAAGCCCTGCGCGATGTCGCCACTGCTCTGGAGGCCAAATTCGGCGAGCCGCGCAAATCCAAACTGATCTGGAAGGCGCAAAACATGATCGCGGTCGATGACGAGGCCGGCGAAAAGATCATGAAACTGCTGGACAATCTCGAAGAGAACGACGACGTGCAAAACGTCTATTCCAATGCCGAATTCTCCGATGCCCTTATGACCAAGCTCGGCGGATAAAGTGGCCGCTGTCCGCATTCTCGGTATTGATCCCGGCCTTCGCAATATGGGCTGGGGGGTGATTGAGAGTGAGGGGTCGAAACTGGTTTTTGTCGCCTGCGGCACCATCAAATCCAACGACAAGCTGACGCTGGCCGACCGGTTGTGCCAGCTGTTCGACGGCTTGTCGGAAGTGGTGCATCTGTATCAGCCGCACGAGGCCTCGGTCGAAGAAACCTTCGTCAACAAGGATGCCCGCGCCACGCTCAAGCTCGGGCAGGCGCGCGGCATTGCCATGCTGGTTCCGGCGCGGGCCGGCTTGCTGGTGGCCGAATATGCTCCCAATCTGGTCAAGAAATCCATTGTCGGCTCAGGCCATGCCGAAAAACAGCAGATCCATATGATGGTCAAAGTCCTGTTGCCCAAGGCCGACCCGAAAACACCCGACGCGGCCGATGCGCTGGCCCTCGCCCTCACCCATGCCCAACACCGGACACGACCAAGACTGGTGCAGGCTTTGGCCTAGCAAGCAGGGCACTGCAAGCGGAAGCGAAAAGGCTTAAAGTCGTTCCTAACCGAATCAGTTCCCCGGGTCAGAGACCATGTACCAGCCGCCCCATTTCCAAGATCAAGACCATACCCGTCATCACGCATTGATCCGCGCCTGCCCGTTGGGGTTGTTGGTCTCTGCCGGTTCCGGCGGTTTGATGGCCAATCCGATCCCTTTTGTGCTGGATGAGCAAGCCAATGTCCTGCGTTGTCATCTGGCGCGGCCCAACGGACAATGGAAAGAATTTCTGGAACCGCAAGAGGTGCTGGTGGTGTTCCAGGGCACAGATCACTATATCCACCCCGGCTGGTATCCGACCAAGCGCGAGAATGGCAAAGTGGTCCCGACCTGGAATTACGCCATGGTGCAGGTGCAGGGGCAGGCCCGCACGATGGATGATCCGGTCTGGCTGGGCCGCCAGATCCGCGATCTGACCGACATGATGGAAGGCCGCATGCCTGCGCCTTGGGCGGTGGATGACGCACCCGAAGCCTTTATCAATGCCCAGATCCGCGGCATTGTCGGGGTTGAAATCACCATCACCGCGATGCACGGCAAATGGAAAGCCAGCCAGAACCGCAATCAGACCGATGCGCAAGGCGTGGTGGACGGTCTTAACGCGATTGAAACGGAACAGGCCGCAGAGATGGCGGCAATGGTCACCCAACGGATGAAGTCACCCTCATGATCGGCAAGCTCAAAGGCACCATCGACAGCTACAACGAGGAAACGGTGATCCTCGATGTGCACGGGGTCGGCTATGTCGTCTTTTGTTCGGCCAAAACGCTGACCGCCCTGCCCGCCATCGGCGAGGCCGCCAGCCTGATCATCGACACCTATGTGCGCGAGGACATGATCAGGCTGTTCGGGTTCCGCTCCGAGGCCGAACGCGACTGGTTCCGCCTGTTGCAATCGGTGCAGGGGGTTGGGGCCAAAGTCGCATTGGCGATCCTGTCGGTGCTTGATCTGGGTGCGCTGGCTACGGCCATCGGCACGCTCGACAAAGCCATGGTGGCCCGCGCCCCCGGTGTCGGCCCCAAACTTGCCGCCCGCATCGTGTTGGAATTGAAGGACAAGGCGCCGGCCTTTGGCGGGGTCGATCCGCTGGTCACACGCCTTGCTGGCGGCATGGAGGAAGGGCGCGGCGTGCCGCAACCTGTGGCCGATGCCATCTCGGCTTTGACCAATCTGGGCTATGCGCAGGCGCAAGCCTCTGCCGCGATTGCCGCTGTTCTGCAACGTGAAGGGCCGGATGTGGCCACACCGCAATTGATCCGGCTCGGATTGAAGGAAATGGCCAAATGAGCGAGACCTCCCGCCTCGTCTCCGGCGACAAGCGCATGGATGACATCGACCAGTCGATCCGTCCGGTCTCACTGGAAGATTTCACCGGACAGGCGGCCGCACGCGCCAATCTGCGGGTGTTCATCGAAGCCGCCAAAACCCGCAACCATGCGCTTGATCACGTGCTGTTTGTCGGCCCGCCCGGCTTGGGGAAAACCACGCTGGCGCAGATTGTGGCGCGTGAGATGGGCGTGAATTTCCGTTCCACCTCCGGTCCCGTGATTGCCAAAGCGGGGGATCTGGCGGCACAACTGACCAATCTCGAAGAAAACGATGTGCTGTTCATCGATGAAATCCACCGGCTCAATCCGGCGGTCGAGGAAATTCTCTATCCGGCGATGGAGGATTACCAGCTTGACCTGATCATCGGCGAGGGCCCGGCGGCACGCTCGGTGAAAATCGATCTGCCCAAATTTACCCTTGTCGGGGCCACCACGCGGGCGGGTTTGCTGACCACGCCGTTGCGCGACCGCTTCGGCATCCCGATCCGCCTCAATTTCTATACGGTCGAGGAACTGGAATCGATTGTCACCCGCGGGGCACGGGTTCTGGGCATTCCGATGACCGCCGACGGGGCCAACGAGATTGCCCGCCGAGCACGCGGTACGCCGCGCATTGCCGGTCGCCTTTTGCGGCGGGTGCGCGATTTTGCGATTGTCGACAAGGTGGAAGCCGTCACCCGCGAAGTGGCCGACCGCTCGCTGACCTTGCTGGATGTCGACCGGATCGGGCTGGATCTGATGGACCGGCGCTATCTCGATATGGTCGCCATCAATTTCGGCGGCGGACCCGTCGGCATCGAAACCATTGCGGCCGCCCTGTCGGAACCGCGGGATGCGATCGAGGATATTATCGAGCCGTTCCTGCTCCAGCAGGGCTTCCTGCAACGGACCCCGCGTGGCCGATTGCTGACCCCGCTGGCCTTCCGTCATCTCGGACTGGCCGAACCCAAGCGAGAAGCCAGCCAGTTCGCGCTGTTCGACGACGACAAAGCCGATTGAGTGCCGTTACCGTCCTTGCGTGAACAGCAGTTTCAACGCAAAGGCGCTCATGATGGCGGCAAAGCTGTAATCGAACCGCCGCATCAAGGTGGGCGAGGACCGTAAAAAGGCGGAAAAGCGTTCGGCTGTCATGATGATGAACACCGATACAGGCACGCCCACCACCAGAAAGAACATGCCGAGAAAGACGATCTTGTCGGCGGCATGCGGATCGGCCGGATCAACGAATTGCGGCAGAAACGTCACAAAAAACATCACAACCTTGGGGTTGGTCAGATTGATCCCCAAGCCGGTCAGCCATGTTCTGAAAAAGCTCTGGCTCACCGCCTGTGAAGGATCGGCCGTCAAACCCGACCCGTGGCGGATGGCCTGAAAAGCCAGAAACACCAGATAGAACGCGCCCACCCCTTTGACGATGGTAAAAGCCGTGGTCGAGGCCGCAAGCAGGGCCGACAGGCCGAAACCCGCCAACAGCGCATGGCCCATCATGCCCGTGGAAGCCCCCAGCATGGCGGCAAAACCCGCCTGCTTGCCTCCTGCCACCGTGCGCGCCAGAAACAGCGCCATATCCGGCCCCGGGGTGATCGCCAATATGAAAGCGGCAAGCGTATAGCCCGCCAGCGTCGACATATCGGGCAGAAAGGTCAGTTCGGACAGCGAAAACCAGGCGGGCAGTGAATCAGGCATGGAGGATCTCCCTGATCTTCCATGCCATTAAAACAGGCCGGCTGGCCACCCGAAAAACAGGGATCAGACGATCCCCTTGTCCTTCAAGGCTGTTGTGATTTCATCAAGCACCGCCGGATCATCAATGGTGGCCGGCATGGTCCATGGATCGTGGTCGGCAATCTTTTTCATGGTGCCGCGCAAGATCTTGCCCGAACGGGTTTTGGGCAGACGGTTGACCGTGATGGCGATTTTGAAAGCGGCGACAGGGCCGATCTTGTCACGCACCAGCTTGACGATGTCCTTTTCGATATCGGCATGCGAGCGCGTCACCCCCGCTTTGAGCACCACAAAGCCGCAGGGCTGTTCGCCTTTCAGGCTGTCTTTGATGCCGATCACCGCACATTCGGCGACATCGGGATGAGAGGACAGCACCTCTTCCATGCCGCCGGTCGACAATCGGTGTCCGGCCACATTGATGATATCATCGGTGCGGCCCATGATGAACAGATAGCCGTCCTCATCGACAAAGCCCGCATCCGACGTGTTGTAATAACCGGGGAAGGTTTCCAGATAGCCTTCACGGAACCGGTCATCGGCATGCCACAGCGTCGGCAGGCAACCCGGAGGCAACGGCAGTTTGATCACAATCGAACCCATTTTGCCCGCAGGCACGGGATGGCCGGATTCGTCGACGATCTCGACATTGTAGCCCGGCATCGGCACGGTCGGCGACCCGTGCTTGACCGGCAGTTGCCCCAAGCCCAAGGGATTGCCGGCAATCGCCCAGCCGGTTTCTGTCTGCCACCAATGGTCGATGACCGGCACTTTCAGAATATCCTCGGCCCAGCCGACGGTATCGGGATCGGCCCGCTCGCCCGCCAGAAACAGAGCGCAGAAATGGCTCATGTCATACTTCTTGAGGTAATCCGCGTTGGGATCTTCCTTCTTGATGGCGCGGAAGGCGGTCGGCGCGGTAAACAGGGCCTTGACCTTGTATTCCGAAATCATCCGCCAGAACGCACCCGGATTGGGCGTGCCCACCGGCTTGCCCTCATAAACCACCGTGGTGGCACCGGCGATCAGCGGGCCATAGACGATATAGCTGTGACCGACCACCCAACCGACATCGGAGGCGGTCCAGAACACTTCGCCGGGCTGGATATTGTAGAGATTGGCCACCGACCACGACAGCGCGACCAGATGGCCGCCATTGTCGCGCACCACGCCCTTGGGCTTGCCGGTCGTGCCGGATGTGTAGAGCACATAGAGCGGATCGGTTGCCTTCACAGGCACGCAATCGGCCCGCTTGCCTGCTTTGAGCGCCGCGCCGACCGTCTCGGACCAATCGATGTCCCGACCGGCAACCATGCCTGCTTCGGCTTGCGGACGCTGGAACATGATCACGTGATCGGGTTTATAGGCCGACAGGCTGATGGCTTCATCCAGCAAGGGCTTATAGGCGACAATGCGGTTCGGTTCGATCCCGCACGAGGCGGCAATGATGAGTTTGGGTTGGGCATCCTCGATGCGGGTGGCCAGCTCCTTGGAGGCAAAACCGCCGAACACCACCGAATGGATGGCTCCCAAACGGGCGCAAGCCAGCATCGCCATCAGCGATTCAGGGATCATCGGCATATAGATCAGAACGCGATCACCCTTTTCGATCCCCTGATCCTGAATGACGGCGGCCAGACTGGCCACATGGTCGCGCATCTCGCGATAGGTCAATTGCCGCTTGGATTGGGCAACAGGGCTGTCATAGATCACCGCGACCTGATCACCGCGCGTTTCGACATGCCGGTCGAGCGCATTGTAACAGGTGTTGACCACCGCATCGGGAAACCAGCGGCCATAGACCCCTTGCGCCGCATCAAAGGCACGGGTCGGGGCCGATACCCAATCAATGCCTTTGGCGGCTTCAAGCCAGAATTGCTCCGGATCGGTTTTTGCCAAAGCATAGGTTTGTGCGTAACGACTGGCCTGTACTGCCATAATGCTCTCCCTTACCACTGACTTTGACCGCTGGCGTGATCGACCGCGGATGCCTGATCTTGCTGTGTTCCTAGCACTGCCGGGAGCAAAGGTCAGGAGAGACTTTGGATGCAAGACCAAGGGTCAGCCCGCCGTTGTTGCACGGCTCTTATGCAGGTTTGGCGGACGGGACCGATATTTCCTTGTTGCAGGCATCAGGCAACAATGCTTTGTCGGGCTTATTCTGCTTCCCCAATTGCCTGCGAGGGCTTTTCCTGTGTCTCTGGTGCATACCGATCCATCTTTTTACGCGGCCGCTTTGGCGGCAGTGATCATTCTGGGACTGGCCAAAGGCGGCTTCAACGGTTTGGGCCTGATGGCCGTGCCGCTGTTGGCTCTGGTGATCTCGCCGGTCCAGGCCGCCGCGATTTTGTTGCCGGTGATGCTGGTGCAGGATGTGGTGAGCGTCTGGGCCTATCGCAAAGATTTCGATTTGCGCAATCTGCTGGTGATGTTGCCCGGCTCGCTGATCGGGATCGGGGTCGGCTGGTATATGGCGGCTTCGATCACCGAGCAGATGGTGCGCCTGATGGTCGGCCTGATCGCGGTCGGCTTTGTGGTCTATCATTACGGACGGGAATTGCTGAAACTGACCCCTTCGGCCAGCAACAGCATCGGTGCGGGTGTGTTTTGGGGGGCAGTATCGGGCTATACGAGTTTTGTCGCCCATGCGGGATCGCCCCCCTATCAGGTCTATATGATGCCCCAGCGTTTGGCGCCGCAACTCTATGCGGGCACCGCCACAATGTTTTTTGCCGTCACCAATTTCATCAAGGCGATCAGCTATTTCTCGCTCGGGCAATTCACCACCGACAATCTGCAAACCTCGCTGATCCTGATGCCCTTGGCCATTGCCGCCACATTCGGCGGTGTCTGGCTGGTGCGGCGGTTTGACAAGGAAAAATTCTATACGCTGGTCTATGCCATGACCTTCCTGATCGGGTGCAAGCTGATTGCCGACAGCCTGATGTGAGCCCTATCAGCCAAACAGATCATTGATACAGTCTTGATTGCCCGTTAGCCTAGACCGATCAAGGACAAGATGGTCCATCGGCAGTTCCGGGAAACGCGCATGACACAGGCTTCGATCTTCAATGATGGTCTCGATAAAAATCCGGCCAATTTCCAGCCCCTGACACCGCTGACCTTTCTGGAGCGGGCCGCCAGCGTCTATCCCGACCGCACCGCGATCATCCATGGCGTTTTGCGCCGCAACTATCGCGATTTTGCCGCGCGCACCCGCCGTCTGGCTTCGGCCCTCGCCAAGCGAGGAATCGGACAGGGCGATACGGTTGCCGTGCTGTTGGCCAATACGCCCGCCATGCTCGAATGCCATTACGGCGTGCCGATGTGCGGGGCCGTGCTCAATACGCTCAACACCCGGCTGGACGCGGCCATCATCGCTTTCTCGCTCGATCACGGCGAAGCCAAGGTGGTAATTACCGACCGCGAATTCTCGAAAATCATGAAGCCGGCGCTGGCACTCGCCAAGGTCAAGCCGCTGGTGATCGATTATGACGACCCCGAATTTACCGGTGAAGGCGAGTTGATCGGCGCACTCGACTACGAGGCATTGATTACCGAGGGCGATGAGGATTACCAGCGCACCACACCGCATGGCGAGTGGGATGCGATTGCGCTCAACTACACCTCCGGCACCACGGGCAATCCGAAGGGGGTGGTCTACCACCATCGCGGGGCCTATCTTCTGGCCCAGGGCAATATTGTCACCTGCGGCATGGGCAAGCATCCGGTCTATCTGTGGACCCTGCCGATGTTCCATTGCAATGGCTGGTGTTTTCCGTGGTCGATTTCGGTGGTGGCGGGCACCCATGTCTGCCTGCGCTATGTGCGGGCGAAAGCCATGTTCGATGCCATCGCCGATTATGGCGTGACCCATCTGTGCGGCGCGCCGATTGTGATGTCGACGCTGATCAACGCACCCGAACAGGACAAACGGCCCCTCCCGCACAGCGTCGAGTTTTTCACTGCCGCCGCCCCGCCGCCCGAAGCGGTGCTGGCGGGCATGCGCGAGGCCGGCTTCAATGTCACCCACATTTACGGGTTGACCGAGACCTATGGTCCCTCGGTGGTCAATGACTGGCATCAGGAGTGGGATCTGCTGGATGCCGAGGCACAAGCCAGCAAGAAGGCCCGTCAGGGCGTGCGCTATCTGCCGCTCGAACATGTGGATGTGATGGATCCCGAAACCATGGTGCCGGTGGCCCGCGACGGCGAAACGCTCGGCGAAGTGATGTTTCGCGGCAATGTGGTGATGAAAGGCTATCTCAAGAACCAGTCCGCCACGGACGAGGCCTTTGCCGGCGGCTGGTTCCATTCGGGCGATCTGGGCGTGATCTATCCCGACGGCTATATCCAGCTCAAGGACCGCTCGAAAGACATCATCATTTCGGGCGGCGAGAACATTTCCTCGATTGAAGTGGAAGATGCCCTGTTCAAACATCCTGCGGTGCAGGCGGCCGCCGTTGTGGCGCGTCCCGACGAGAAATGGGGCGAAACGCCCTGCGCCTTTGTCGAACTCAAGCCGGAGGCAAGCGTCACCGAGGCCGAGATCATCGCCTGGTGCCGAAGCCAGTTGGCGGGCTATAAAGTGCCGCGCATGGTGGTGTTTACCGAAATCCCCAAAACCTCGACCGGAAAAATCCAGAAATTCAAATTGCGCGATCTGGCCAAAACGCTCTGACCGCCTTTTGCAATGCCTGACAAAAAAACCGCCGGATTGCTCCGGCGGTTTTTTATTGGCTGAAAGGACGGGGAGGCTCCCCGCCCTCCTGTCGGCAGAGGATTACGAGGCCAGCTGGCGCAGGACGTAATGCAGGATGCCGCCGTTTTTGAAATATTCGAGCTCGTCCAAAGTCTGGATGCGGCACAGCACCGGCACGGTCTTGACCTTGCCTTTGGCGTCCTTGATCTCGATTTCCATTGTCTGGCGTGGCTTCAGGCCTGCGCTCAGGCCCTTGATGGTGACGGTTTCGTCACCCTTCAGACCCAGCGAATCCCAGCTTGTGCCTTCCTCGAAGGTCAAAGGCAAAACGCCCATGCCGACAAGGTTGGAACGGTGGATACGCTCGAACGATTGGGCAATCACCGCACGCACACCCAACAGATTGGTGCCTTTGGCCGCCCAGTCACGCGAGGAGCCGTTGCCGTATTCGGCACCGGCAAACACCACCAACGGCACCTGCTCGGCCTGATAACGCATCGCGGCATCATAGATCGACATCGGCTCGTTCGATGGGTAGTGGATGGTGTTGCCACCTTCCGGCACCGAACCGCCCTTGTCTCTCAGGATGAAATTCTTGATGCGGATATTGGCAAAGGTGCCGCGCATCATCACTTCGTGGTTACCACGGCGCGTGCCGTACTGGTTGAAGTCGGCAGGCGCAACCTGACGTTCCATCAGGAACTTGCCGGCAGGCGAAGCCGCCTTGATCGAACCGGCAGGCGAGATGTGATCGGTCGTGATCTTGTCGCCGAACAGGCTCAGAATCCGGGCATTGGCGATATCGGCCACTGGCTTCGGTTCTTTGGTCATGCCCTCGAAGTAAGGCGGGTTCTGCACATAGGTCGAACCCATGTCCCACTTGTAGGTTTCACCGACCGGAGCCTTGACCTTTTTCCAGTTGTTGTCACCGGC
>CANGOE010000055.1 GCA_947455455.1 Hyphomicrobiales bacterium | reverse complement strand
CAGCCTTGGTCTGGCGGTGATTTTTGGCATGTTGAATATTATCAATTTCACCCACGGCGCCCTCTATATGATCGGGGCCTTTGTGGCGTGGATGCTGTTGAATTATCTGGGCATCGGCTATTGGTGGGCTTTGGTGATCTCGCCGATTGTCACGGGTGCACTCGGGGTGCTGATCGAGCGGTTCATGCTCTCGCGCCTGCGTGATCTCGACCATCTTTACGGCCTGTTGCTGACCTTCGGTCTGGCGCTGATTTTCGAGGGCCTGTTCCGGCAGAAATTCGGCTCTTCCGGTCTGCCCTATCGTCCCCCTGCAGAATTGACGGGTGGCACCAATCTCGGCTTCATGTTCTTGCCCAATTACCGCGCCTGGGTGATCAGTTTCTCGCTGGTGGTCTGCCTTGGCACCTGGTACGCGATCGAGCATACGCGGTTGGGCTCCTATTTGCGCGCCGCAACCGAAAATCCCGCTTTGGTGCAGGCATTCGGCATCAATGTCTCGCGCATGATCACGCTGACCTATGGCTTCGGCGTGGGTCTTGCGGCTTTGGCCGGCGTGCTGGCCGCGCCCATCTATCAGGTCAACCCCTTGATGGGATCCAACATTATCATTGTGGTGTTTGCCGTGGTGGTGATCGGCGGCATGGGATCCATTCTGGGGTCGATCATTACCGGCTTCACACTGGGCGTGGCCGAAGGGCTGACCAAGGTCTTTTACCCGGAAGCCTCCAGCACCGTGATTTTCGTGATTATGGCGATCGTTTTGCTGATACGCCCGTCCGGCCTGTTCGGGAGGAGCACCTGAGATGAGCACGCAACCAGTGTCCCATTCCATGACGTCACAATCGGGCGGCCCCACGGGCATGGTTCCGTTCATCGTGCTGGCCCTATGCCTGATCATCGGCCCGTTGCTGATCTATCCCGTGTTTTTGATGAAGGCGCTGTGCTTCGCGCTGTTTGCCTGTGCCTTCAACATCCTGCTGGGCTTTACCGGCCTGTTGAGCTTCGGCCATGCGGCCTTTCTGGGCATGGCCAGCTATTCTTCGGCCCATGCCGCCAAGGTCTGGGGGCTCACCCCTGAACTGGCTATTGCCTTTGGCACGCTGGTGGCCATGGGGCTTGGCGCAGTGATCGGCATGCTGACCATCCGCTCCCGCGGCATTTACTTCGCCAATATCACATTGGCCTTTGCGCAGATGGTGTTTTTCTTTTGTCTGCAGGCCAAATTTACCGGCGGTGAAGACGGCATCCAGTCGGTTCCGCGCGGTTCGCTGTTCGGACTGATCAGCCTCAAATCCGATATGGCGATGTATGTGTTTGTCGCCGTGGTCTTTTTCATCGCCTTTGTGGTGATCCACCGCATTATCCACTCGCCATTCGGGCAAGTGTTGCGGGCGGTCCGCGAAAACGAGGCCCGTGCCATCTCGCTGGGTTACAAGGCCGAACAATACAAGCTGGCGGCTTTCATCCTGTCGGCGACGCTCGCAGGGCTTGCGGGCTCGATCAAGGCCCTGGTGTTCCAACTGGCCAGCCTGACCGATGTCACATGGCAAATGTCGGGTGAAGTCGTGCTGATGACGCTGTTGGGCGGTGTGGGGACGATTTTCGGTCCGGCGGTCGGGGCTTTTGTGATCGTGTCGATGGAAAACTACCTCGCCGAGCTCGGTTCATGGGTGCTGGTGGTCCAAGGCGCGATCTTCGTCCTGTGCGTGATGACCTTCCGCAGAGGCATTGTCGGCACCGCAAGCTATTACTGGCACAAACGCCAGCAGGGCTGAGGCTTTTTAAAGCAATAGAGCAAGGCGCGGGGACATGCTCCCCCGCCAATCTGTGACTTAACCATTTTGAATTTTCGGGGAAGATCGTATATCCTGTGAGCATCACAGGATAGGAAAGCATGGTTATGCGGCCGTCTGTCATCCTTGAAACAAATCGTCATGCGATCCGCGATATGGTCATCCGCTATTCGACCGTGAACCCGCGCGTATTCGGCTCTGTCTTGCATGGCACGGACCGTGATGACAGTGACATTGATCTGCTGGTCGATGCTTTGCCGGGGACCACTTTGTTTGACCTTGGCGGTTTGCATGACGAGTTGGAAACCCTGCTTGGTATTCAGGTTGATCTGCTCACCCCTGAAGATTTGCCGCCCGCATTACGCGCCAAGGTTCTGGCCGAGGCGCAACCCGTATGAACGATCAACGCCTGACCGATTATCTGGATTATATGCACCGGGCCGCATCGTCGATTTCTCACTATACTGAGCATTACTCCAAAGACGATTTTATAAAAGATGAGCGTACCCATCAGGCGGTGATCATGAATTTGATTATCATTGGTGAAGCGGCAACCAAAACCATGGATATGTTTCCAGATTTTACCCAATCAAATACGGAAATCGAGTGGCATAAAATGCGTGGAATGCGCAATCGGATAGCCCATGGCTATTTTGATATTAATCTCGATGTCGTTTGGGATACTGTCAGGATTGCGATACCGGAATTGCTCAAGAGATTGAATGTAATCCGTTCAAATAACCATTAAAAAGCCCCACTGTGCAACAGCGGGGCTTTCGTATTTAAGGCTATTCAACCGGTCCATTCACCGCTTGTTGGCTTTGCGCCATGCTTCGAAATCCAGCTTGCTCTGCTCCAGTGTCGGTGGATAGAGGCCGAGGATCGAGCGGCCCTTCAGCACTTCTTCCGTGACAAAGTCCTCGAAGGCGGTCATTTCGACCGCCTCGGTGGCGATCTCGTCGGCGATTTCGGCGGGGATGACGACCACGCCTTCCTTGTCGCCGACCATCACATCACCGGGGAAAACCGCGACATCGCCGCACCCGATCGGTACATTGATATCGAGGGCCTGATGGATGGTCAGGTTGGTGGGCGCCGAGGGGCGCTGGTGATAGGCGGGGATGGCCAAAGCGCCGATTTCGGGACTGTCGCGGAAGCCGCCATCGGTCACAATGCCCGCCACACCGCGCATCATCAACCGGCTGACAAGGATGGAGCCGGCGGAAGCGGCGCGCGCATCCTTGCGGCTGTCGATCACCATGACCGCGCCGGGCGGGCAATCTTCGACCGCCTTGCGTTGCGGATGGGCGTGGTTTTGAAACACTGTGATCGGATTCAAATCCTCGCGTGCCGGGATATAGCGCAGGGTGAAGGCTTCCCCCACCATGTTTTCGCTCTGGTTGGGGCCAACCGGATGCACGTTCTGGAGAAACTGGTTGCGCAAGCCCCGTTTGAACAGGGCCGTGCATAAAGTCGCGGTGCTGACGGTTTTGAGTTTGTCGCGGGTCTGTGTGTTCAGCATGGGTCTGTTCCGTTCAGAAAATGACCGGTTCGGAGACCGGTGCGCCAAATTCGGTTTCAAGGAAGTCGAAGTCACAGCCCTGATCGGCCTGTTTGATATGGCGGGAGAACATCCAGCCATAGCCGCGCTCGTAATGGACCTTGGGTGGTTTCAAGGCGGCGCGGCGGCGGGCCAGTTCCTCGTCCGGCACATCCAGATTGAGGGTGCGCGCCACCACGTCGACGCTGATGATATCGCCCGTCTGCACCAGTGCCAGCGGGCCGCCGACATAGGATTCAGGAGCCACATGCAGGATGCAGGCCCCGTAGGAGGTGCCGCTCATCCGTGCATCGGAAATGCGCAACATGTCGCGCACCCCTTGTTTGATCAGCTTTTTGGGGATCGGCAACATGCCCCATTCGGGCATGCCGGGGCCACCCAAAGGTCCGGCATTGCGCAAGACCAGCACATGATCGGGGGTGACATCGAGATCGTCGCGGTCGACAGCGGCTTTGAGTGCGGGATAGTCATCAAACACCAGTGCGGGGCCGGAATGTTTGAGCAGATGCGGGGCCGCCGCCGAGGGTTTCATCACACAGCCATCGGGTGCCAGATTGCCTTTCAGCACCGCCAGCGCGCCTTCCTGATAGATGGCATTGTCGAGCGTGCGGATCACGTCATCATTGAAAATCTGCGCGCCTTCGAGGCTCTCGGCCCAGGTTTTGCCCGAGGCATTGATCTGGCTGAGATCAATGAATTTGACCAGACGTGTCATCATGCCGAGCAAACCGCCCGCATAATAGAAATCTTCCATCAGATATTGGTCACCCGATGGCCGGACATTGGCGATGACCGGCACGATCCGGCTGGCGGCATCGAAATCCGGCAGGCCGATGGCATGGCCGGCCCGCTTGGCCATGGCCAGCAGATGGATCACGGCATTGGTCGAACAGCCCATCGCCATGGCCACCACAATCGCATTGCGGAAGGCGGCTTCGGTCTGGATTTTGGCGGGGGTCAGGTCCTCCCACACCATATCGACGATGCGGCGGCCAGCGGCCGAACACATGCGGATATGGTTGGAATCGGCGGCTGGAATGGATGAGGTGCCCGGCAATGTCATGCCCAGCGCATCGGCAAGCGCCGTCATGGTCGAAGCGGTGCCCATGGTCATGCACACGCCATAGGAGCGGGCAATGCCCACTTCCATCTCGCCCCAATCCTTTTGCGAGATATTGCCCGCGCGCCGCTCGTCCCAATATTTGAAGGCATCCGAACCTGATCCCAGCACCTTGCCGTGCCAGTTGCCACGCAACATCGGCCCTGCGGGCACAAATATGGCCGGCACGCCCGCGCTTGTCGCTCCCAGCAACAGGCCCGGCGTGGTCTTGTCACAGCCGCCCATCAGCACGACACCATCCACCGGTTGCGAGCGGATCAGCTCTTCGGTCTCCATGGCCAGAAAATTGCGATAGAGCATGGTGGTCGGCTTGACGGTGCTTTCCGACAGCGAAATCGCGGGCAATTCGACCGGAAAACCGCCAGCCTGAAGGATCCCGCGCTTCACATCATCGACGCGTTGTTTGAAATGGGCATGACACTGGTTGAAATCCGACCAGGTATTGATGATCGCGATCACCGGCTTTCCGGCATATTCCTCGGATGTATAGCCCATCTGGTTCATGCGCGAGCGGTGGCCGAACGAGCGGAAATCGTCAGGGCCGAACCAACGGGCCGAACGGAGATTGTCTGGTTTGATACGCATAAAATGCCTCGTTTGGTGTGCGAAAGATCAGATGATGAGCAAAAAGGGGCCGTTAGCTTTGCAAGCCCCATTTCATGACGGTTTTGCGTTCGATGGTTCTGAAAATCAGGTTTTCGACTACCAGTCCGATGACGATCACGGTGAGCAATCCGGCAAACACATTGGGGATTTCCAGCAGATTGCGGTTCTCGAAAATGAACCAGCCCAAGCCGCCTTTGCCCGATGACACGCCGAACACCAGTTCAGCCGCCACCAGCGTGCGCCAGGCAAAGGCCCAGCCGATTTTCAGGCCGGTCAGAATGGAAGGAAACGCCGCAGGGATCAGGATTTTGAAAATATAGGAAAAGCCCTTCAGCCCGTAATTGCGTCCGACCATCCGCAATGTCTGTGAAACCGAGCGGAAACCCGAATGGGTGTTGAGGGCCACAGGCCACAAGACCGAATGGACCAGAATGAACACCAGCGAGCCATTGCCCAGACCGAACCAGATCAGGGCCAGCGGCAACAGTGCAATCGCCGGAAGCGGCGAGAACATGCCGGTCATGGTTTCGAGAAAGTCGGAGCCGATCCGGGTATTGATGGCCAGAATGGTCAGACTGCCTGCCATCACCACACCGACCCCGTATCCCATCAGCAGGACCTGAATCGAGGCCCAGGCGCGGGCGGGCAGGGTGCCGTCCTCGATGCGCTCAACCACCGCCTGCATGGTTTCGCTGAAGGTGGGAAACAGCAAGGGATTGTTCAGTATCCGGCCATAGGCTTCCCAGATCACCGCCAGAACAATCAGGATCACCGCCTTGCGGACAAAGCCGTCATCCCACAACGTGGTCAACAGGCCGAGTTTTTCTTCTACCGGATGGTTCAGCGGGGCGTGATTGTCCCGCATGATGATGCGGGCCGGTGCGACGGAATGGGGATCGCTCATCAATGCGCCTCCGCAGGATCTGTTTCAGCAAATAACAGCTCGTGAATCTGTTTTTCCAGCCGTCCGGCCGAGCCATCGGTGGCCGACACCTTGTCGACATCGATGATTTCGGCTTTGACACGGCCGGGATGGGGCGACAGCAACAGGATGCGGTTGCCGATCTTGATCGCCTCGGCAATCGAATGGGTCACAAACAGCACCGTGAAGCGGGTTTCTTCCCACAAGCGCAACAGCTCGTCCTGACAGGTGCGGCGGGTCAGCGCATCAAGGGCGGCAAAGGGTTCGTCCATCAGCAGGATATCGGGTTCCATCGCCATGCCGCGGGCAATCGCCACGCGCTGTTTCATCCCGCCCGACAGCGTATGCGGATAGCTGTGCATGGCGCGGGTCAGGTTCACTTTGTCGATGGCCGCTTCGGCCTTGGCCCGCGCCTCGCCGGCTGACAGGCCAAGGGCATTCATCAGCGGAAAGGTGACATTGTCGAGCACGGTTTTCCAAGGCAACAACTGGTCGAATTCCTGAAACACCATCATCCGGTCCGGTCCCGGCTCGGTGACGGTGCGGTCCTTGATGCTGATGCGCCCCTCGGACGGCTTGAGATAGCCGCCCACGGCTTTCAGCAAGGTCGATTTGCCGCACCCCGATGGTCCGAGCAGAACAAACCGGTCGCCTTCATTGACGCTGAAACTGACCTGTTCGGTGGCGGTGATCACCGAACCGGGAATTTTATAGCGCAATGTCACGCCATCGACCTCAAGCAAGGGCTTCATCGGTTCAGTTCCCCGGCAGATCGTGGGCAATCGGCAGATAATAGTCCTTCCACGAAGCCGGCATGGTTTTGAGTGTGCCGATCCGGTGCAGATGCTGGGCAAATTTCATAGTGCCTTGCGGATAGAGGTTCCAATCCATCATACCGGGCTGTTTGAGAATGGCCAGAATCTCGTCGGTCGGGGTCTTGTCCTTGGTGATCTCGCGGTAGATCTCTACGGCTTCGCGGGTGTTGGTCTCGATATAGGCTTTGGCCTCCTCGGCGGCGGCCCGCACGGCCTGAATGATTTTCGGATTGGCATCGGCAAATTTGGTCGAGGTGAAGAACTGGCCCTGCGACAGCGGACTGCCCAAGATCTCGGCTGATGTTGTCACCGCATGGGCCCCCTCAACCTTACCCAATTCGTAATATTGGAAAGGCGGTGCCGCGAAGTGGTTTTTCACCTCGTGGCTGGCATTGTTCATGGCAATCACGCCATCGGGATGGCCCATTTGCACGGTCATCGTGTCAAAACGGTTCCATTGATCGGGGCCGAACATCTGGCTTGCGGCAATTTGCAACAAAATGGCCTGGGTCGAGACGCGCACGGTCGGGACAGCGATCTTGTCGCCTGCGGCCAGATCATTCAGGGTTTTGATCTTGGGGTCGCGGCTGACAAAGACCAGCGGACCGGCAGAGCTGGCGACAATGCCCTTGATGCCGCCTTTGGTGCGGTCCCACAGCAACAGCATGGGGCCGGTGCCGGTATTGATGATGTCGACATTGCCGGAAATCAGCGCATCCTGCTGTGCGCCGCCATTGGCAAAATCCATCCATTTCACAGTGACATTGGCGAGGCCGAGCTTGGCCGCGTGCTTTTCGATCAATTGCTGTTTTTCGATCACATGGGTCGGGAAATACAGGATGCCGGGCTGGCGGCTGATCGCAATCTCGGATTTCTGCTGTGCATATCCCGGTGCGGAGGCCAGCAAGGCCAGTCCCAAAGCCAAAGTCCCCAAGTAACGCCGATTGATCATGTTCCGTCCCTCCGAAATCGAATGAATCATTATGTGACGCCAGTCATTTCGCTGGCTGTGTGGCTTGGATGAGCCCCTTGGTATAGCCAAGGGCGAAAGCAAAAAACCGCTCGCGTGCCGGATCGAGATCGGACAAAGGCACGTGATCGGGACACAGGATCCCTTGATAACCCACCTCCCGATAGGCGCGGATGCAGGCGGGCATATCGACCGAGCCGTCATCGGGGAAGGTTTCGCAGAAATTCAGATAGCCGCCTTTGATATTCCTGAAATGCACCATGAAAATCTTGTCCATGCCACCGAATTCATGGATCGCCTCCAGCACGGTGGCGGTCGGGTTGTCCGACATTTCGGCGATGGTGCCCTGACAGAAATTGAACCCATGGCTTGGGCTTTCGGGTGCGAGGGCGATAAACCGGCGCATGCCGTCGAGCGAGCCCATGACGTGGTGGATGCCGTTCAACCCGCCGACCGGATAGGCCGGATCATGCGGATGGCAGGCGAGCCGGACCCCTTCGCGCTCGGCCGTCGGGATGATGGCCTCGACCAGATATTCAATTGCATTCCAGCCGTCCTGTTCGCTGACCTGACCCGCTTGGGTCCCCAGCACCTGACCCGCCGCGCCCGGTGAGCCAAAGGCATTGACCGCAATATCGGCCCCGTGCCCGCCACCGGGATGGCCGACCCCCCAATAGGAGAAGCGTTCATCGCGTTGGGGGGAATAGTCCTGCAGGCGGAAGGCCGAACATTGCACGCCGCCGCGCCCGCTCTCGAAACCGGTGCGGGTAATGCCGACCATCTGCACATTGTATTTGAGCGTTGTGACACCGCCTGCCGCCGCCGCGCGGATATCGTGGCGCAGGCGTTCTGCCGTGGCTTTGGCTTTATCGGGTTGGTACAGGCTATCGAGCAGGATCGAGCCGACATCCAGCGCCAGAACCTCCAGTTTCAGGCCCAGCGCTTCAATCGTTTCACGCTGTGCGGCAACTTTGGCCCCATCCCAGCCGCCAGCCTCGTTGAGCAGTTGCAGATTGGGGCGGGTATCGATCACCACATGCTCGACCCCAAGCTGGACCGACAGTTTGAGCCGTTCAGGGGTCGGATTGATGATCTGTTCACCGATATACATGATCAGCCTTGCGGAGCTTGCAGGTGATAGCCGCGTCCGGCGTAATCGAAATCATGCAACTCGCAAATCGGCACCAAGGGGTCGGCTTTGGAGGCATAATAGGCACGGATTTCGCTGATCAGGCCGGTCTGTTCGTCAAACACATACCATTCATCCCCGCGCAGGGCGGTATTGGCCTTCTGCTTCCAATGCGTCCATTCGATCACCGCTTCGGGGGCGGTCGACGAGCACAGGATTTTTTCGATCGACCAGCGCGACCCGAGATTGTCCACGCACCAGATCCATTTGCGGGCGATCACATCCGCCGTCCGCCATGGAATATCAGGCAGGCCGGGCGGAAAATAATGCACGGCATCGGGCGTGAAACACGAGACCAGCGCATCATAATCGGCCGCATTGCAGGCGGCAAAATAGCGGCGGATTTCACGTTCCATATGATCGGGAGTGATCGCAACCATCAGACAGCCTCCGCACGGATGGTGTGGGCCTTGGCCGGATCACTGCCCGCCTGTTTCCACGCCTCGTAATCGGCCCGCGTCTGCGGGGTCGGGGGGTAAACGCCGTAAAGGCCTTCGCCGGCCTCGATCCGCAAGGCGACATAGGCCTCGAACTGGTCGCGCTTTTCGCAGGCATCGGCCAGATCGGCCGCCATACCACGCGGGATCACCGTAATGCCATCGCCGTCACCCACCAGAATATCACCGGGATAGACTGCCACGCCTGCGCAGGAAATGGGCACATTCAAATCGGCGGCATGATGGGTTGAAAGACGCGTCGAGGCCACCACACCACGTGCATAGGCGGGAAAGGCCATGCCGGCAATTTCCAGTCCGTCGCGCAGTCCGCCATCGGTGACAAGGCCGACGGCGCCGCGCTTCATCATGCGCGTCACCAGAATATTGCCCGCCGAAGCCGAGGACAGATCGTTGCGGCTGTCGATCACCAGCACCTGATCAGGCCCGATATGTTCGACCGCCTCCCATTGCAGATTGTTGTCATTGGGGTAGGGGGTCAGCGTGTCATAGGTGTCGATGTCCTCTCGCGCCGGAATATAGCGCATCGTATAGGCCTCACCGGCAAATTTGGCGCAATCGGGGTTCAACGGCTTCAGACCGACCAGAAAGCACTGCCGCAGACCACGCCGGAACAGTTCCGTGGTCAAGGATCCACTGCTGATGGCTTTCAACCGCGCCAGCAGATTGGGGGCAAGGGGACTTAACTGATGGTCGCTCAAATGCCGTGTCACGCGTCTCTCCCGATTTTTGTTCCTGTGCTCTCAGTTCGTTTTGAATATTGAGAGGTGGTTCAAAGACAAAACCGCACCCACAGCCAGCATCGGCCCGATCCGCTTTCCAGCTGGAACCGAGGATCAATGCAAGCCTTGACGCATTAAGGCACTAATGCATTAATAGGTCAATGCCGTTTGTTCCGCCATGCACGGCTTGTGTGGCAAGGGGTGATGCAAGGGGTGATGCAAGGGGTGATGCAAGGGGTGATGCAAGGGGTGATGATTGGCAGGAAAAACGGGGATTTTTGCGGATGACAGCAGGAGAAGTGTTGCAGGGGCAAGCCATGCGTCCGGTCTTGATCAAGCCGCGTGACCGTTCGCGGCAGGCGGCGCCGCAGGTCAGTGATCTGTTGCGGGCGCGGATATTGTCACTGGAACTGGTGCCGGGCACGGTGCTGTCGCGTGTCGATTTGCAGGCCGAATTCGGCTTGAGCTCGACCCCGATCCGCGAGGCCTTGCAACTGTTGGCGGGCGAGGGGCTGGTGGATGTGTTCCCCCAACATGCCACGCTGGTGGCCCCGATCGATCTGACGCAGGCCAAACAGACCCAGTTTTTGCGGCGCTCGATCGAACTGGAAATTGTGCGGAATCTGGCTTTGTCCGGGGACAGGGATTTTCTGTCGGCGCTTGAGGAATCGCTCAAGGAGCAGGAATTCATTGCCAGCCGCAAGGATCTTGACCGTTTCATGGCGGCTGATCTGGCTTTCCACCGCCAGATGTACGAGGCCGCAGGCGTGCCCGATCTCTGGCCGATGTTGCGCCGCCAGACCGGCCATGTCGACCGCATCCGCCGCCTGCATCTGCCCAGCGCAGGCAAGGTCGAGCAAATTCTCGCCGACCACACCGCTTTGGTCAGTGCCATCGCCGCCCGCAACGCGTCTGCGGCGCAAGATGTCCTGCGCGGCCACCTCTCGCGCTCGCTGTCGCTGACCGGTGAAATGCGGGTGCAGTATCCGGATTATTTCAGGGATTGATGCCGTTTGGCAGGCGGCCATGCCCCATGGGGGCTTGTGGCTTGTTGTTGAGCAACCGTCTTACCACTCTCATTTGTCATGACCGCCCTTGTGGCGGTCATCCACGGTTTTGCTTGCCAAGATGTGGATGGCAGGTACAAGGCCTGCCATGACAGCTTTGGAGTTATGACCGCTTGAACACCACTTCGCCGTTCAAGACGGTCTCGATGACCCGATGGTTATCCGACCAGCGCACCTGTCCGGGGTCTTGGACCACAAGGCCCTGTTCAGCGAGGGCTTGGCGCGGATTGTCACTGCCAAGCCTGATCGCGTCGGCAAAATGGCAGAGGCCCCAGTCCACCAGATTGCGCACACCCTGATCCATGGTCAGGCTGGAGCCGGCCAGATTGGGGGCATCTTTTTCGCGCACCGTGCCGTCCTCGCCGCGATCGACCCAGAAACCGGCAAAGGGATAGCGGCCCGCTTTGGCACCGGCCGCCGAGACGGCATCGGTAACCAGAATAGAACGCTCCAGTCCTTTGGTGCGCAACAGCATGGTCAGCACCGCTTTGGGCACGTGAATCCCGTCTACGATGAAACAGCCCCACAAGGCATCTTCCACCAGTTGGGCCACAATCGGATTGTCGAATTTATGCATCTGGTGCGCCACGCCATTGCCCAGATGGGTGGCCATGCGTGCCCCTTGGGCAATCGCTTGTTTGACGGTGGCGGCGCGGGCATCGGAATGGCCGAGCGAAACCGCGATCGTGCGGGCGCGCGCCGCTTCGATGACTTCGAGCGCATGCGGCTGTTCGGGGGCCAGTGTCAACAGCATGATCGGTTTCGACAAAGGCGCACGCAGGCGATCGACCATGCCGATATCGGCAGGCACCATCGCCCCGGACGGGTGGCAACCGCAAAAGCCGGGGGCGGGGTTGAGAAACGGCCCTTCCAGATGATAGCCCGGCACCATGGCTCGGGCGCGCGGGCTTGCTTGCACGGCGCGGTCAAGGGCGGCAAAGCGGGCTTGCAACTGCGCCTCGGTGGCGGTGATCAGCGTAGGCAGAAACTGCGTCACTCCGCTGGCCAACAAGGCATCAATGGCCGTTTCAAAGGCTTCGGGTGTCAAACCGGCATCGTTGAAATCGACACCGGCAAAGCCGTTGACTTGCAGATCGAACAGGCCCGCTGTGGTGATCATGGCCGGACAGTCAGGGTCGAGGCGGCAGGCGGATCAAGCGCAATCACGCATGCAGGATGCAACCGCAGGATCGAGGCGGGGCAGAGGGGGGTCAACGGCCCTTCGATGGCCTTTTGCACGGCCTCGGCCTTGCGGGCATCGGGCACGGTGATCAACAGATGTTTCGAGGCCAGAATCTGGCGGATCGACATCGAGATAGCCTGGGTGGGCACGGCCTCCAGCGTCGGGAACCAGCCTTCGCCCCATTGTTGCTTGCGGCAGGCCTCGTCGAGATTGACCACCAGATAGGGGTTGGTCGTGTCGAAATCGGCGGGCGGATCGTTGAAAGCCAGATGGCCATTCTCGCCGATCCCGGCGAAGCAGACCGTGATGGTCAAACCGCTGATGCGGGCGTTCAACCGCTTGATTTCGCCGTCCAGATCGGCGGCATCGCCGGCCACTTCGACGAATTCACCCAAGTGGGGCAGTCTGGCGACAAAGCGTTCCTGCAAATAGCGGCGGAAGCTCGCGCCATGGCTGACCGGCAGGCCGACATATTCATCCAGATGGAAGGCGGTCACCTTGCTCCAGTCCAGATCGGGTTCTTGCACCAGCGCATCGAGCAATTCGAACTGGCTCGCGCCGGTGGCCACAATGATATTGGCATGGCCGTCCGAGGCAATCGCCTGCCGGATCAGCTTGGCTCCCTCTTTGGCCATGAAGGATCCAAGGCTCGGTTTATCGGCAAGAATACGCAGGTGCATCGGACAATCCTTGGTAGTTTCCGGTCATTGTGATTGACCGGATTGAACAGGGAAAGGCTTGCGCTGTCTAGGCGCAAATGCTTGCTTTCGTGCTTTGACTTAACCTTGCCGCTTCAAAAAGCCGGTAATGGTCACCCGCTCCCAGATATCGGCCTGTTTGAACGGATCAGCCGCGTTGAAGCGTTCGACTGTTGCGAGGTCTGGCGCTTCAACGAGAAAGAAACTGCCGATCATGCTGGTGCCGTCATCGGCCACCAGCGGGCCCGACATCACAATCTTGACGCCGAAGGCCGAGGTGTCCGACAAAAACGCCTTGTGTGCCTCGTAATGCGCCAGACGCAGGGGCAGACCATCGGGCTTGTCGAGACCGTGGATGATGAACAGCATGAGGGCGGCTCCCTGATCTTTTAACGGGCGATTTAACTGTTAAACGCGTCCAGAAAGGCCTGCGGAGCTTCGAGCGGCGGGCAATGGCCGATCTGGGGCAATTCGATGTAGCGGGCATGGGGAATGGCTTCGGCAATCGCCCGGTTGAGCACCGGCGGTGTGGCGGCATCCAACTCGCCGCAAATCACCAGTGTCAGCAGTTTCAGCGACCGGCATTGCGGGATCAGATCGGCTTCGACCAACAGACTGCAGGCGGCTTGGAACGCATCGGGATGGATCAGCATCAATGCCTCGCGCCGCTCCTCGATGGCCGTCGGATGGGCCGCCAGATAGGCAGGGTGGAACACCCGGTTGGCGGCGATTTCCGCAATCGCACCCAGCCCGCCGGTGGCGACCTTTTCGGCCATGACACGGAAAGCCTGCTTGCCCTGTTCGGGGAAGCCTGCGGCCGCATCGCAAATCACCAGTTTCGACAGGGTTTCGGGATAGGCCAGCGCATAGCCCAAAGCCAGCGAGCCGCCAAAACCGTTACCCAGCAGGGTAAAGCCGTCATGCACGCCAAAAGCGGCAACCGCTCCGGCAATCCATGCATTATAGGCCGACCACGAGGCCTCGATCGGGTCCGACCCATGAAAACCCGGCAGGTTCAGCAAGGTGACGCGGTGGTGCTTGGCCAGCTCCGGCAGGACATGGTCAAAAGCACGGGCATCGGTCAGCAGGGAATGCAGGATCACCAGATCCGATCCCTGACCCGTCTGAATCCCTGTGACGGATTTGCCGTGGATCGTGTGGTGCTGGGGCGCTGGCTTTTGCATGGGATCAATACACTCCGAGATGGTTGACGAGGAAATCAGGATCGTTGGACACATCCTGGGCAAGACAGGTGACAGCCACCTGTCCGGAATTGAGGATCACGACATCATCGGCCACGCTGAGGGCCAGTTTGGTGTTTTGCTCGACCAGAATGATCGACAGGCCTCCCGCCTTCAACCGATGCAGGATGGCCCCGACCTCCTCGACGATCTGCGGGGCAAGCCCTTCGGACGGCTCGTCGAACAGCACCACTTTGGGATCGGTGATCAGTGCGCGGGCAATGGCCAGCATCTGCTGTTCGCCACCCGACAATGTGCCGGCGCGTTGCTGGCGGCGCTCTTTGAGGCGCGGAAACCAGTCAAACAGCGTGTCAAAGCCGAAGCGGGGTTTCGATCCCCTGCGATGGGCCACATCCAGATTTTCCTGCACGGTCAGGCTTGTAAAAATCCGTCGTCCCTGCGGCACAAGCGCAATGCCGAGATCGGAAATGGCTTCCGGCACCAGACCGGAAATCTCCTGTCCGAACAGTTTGATACTGCCCGACATCACCGGCTGGTAACCGACAACCGAATGCATGGTGGTGGTTTTTCCGGACCCGTTGCGGCCCAACAAAGCCAGCACGCGGCCCTCCTGCAGGGTCATGCTGACATCATGCAAGACATGGCTTTCGCCATAGCGGGTGTTGATGGCTTCGAGCACCAGCGCATCGGCGGGTGTGTGGGGGGTGTCAGCTTGCAAGGTAGATCTCCTTGACGCGCGGATCGGCCACAACCTGGGCACGATCTCCCTCGCAGATCACCCGTCCGTGATACATGACGGTGATGCTGTCGGCCAAAGCCAGCGCCACATCCATGTCATGTTCGATCAGGATCAGGGTGATATCGCGCGGAATGGATTCAATCAAAGACTGCACATCCAGCCGCTCCTGCCGCGACAGGCCAGCCAGCGGCTCGTCCAGCAACAACAGGCTCGGATTTTGGGCCAGTGCCAGGGCGATTTCCAGCCTGCGCTTTTCGCCATAGGAGGTTTCGCCCAAAGGACGGTCCGCCTTGGCTTCCAGCCCGACCTGCTTGAGGGCCGCGCGGGCACGTTCCTCGAATTCCTGGCGGCCTTTGATCCGGCTGATCGGGCTCCAGCGCAATGGCGAGATGCCCAACAGCGACAGGATCACGTTTTCAGCCAGCGTGTTTTTGGGAAACAGCGTGATGATCTGGTAGGTGCGTGCCAGACCGAGCGGCGCGCAATGATGCGAGGGCAGGCCGGTAATGTCGCGGCCGAACAGTGTCACACGGCCCGCAGTCGGTTTCAGGTCGCCGGTGATGAGGTTGAACAAGGTGGTTTTTCCCGCCCCGTTGGGGCCCAGCAACAAGCGGCGGTCTCCCTTGGGAATGGTCAGGTTGACACCGTCAATGGCTTTCAACCCGCCGAAATTTTTGGTCATGCCACTGATTTGCAAAGCAATGTCGCTGGTCATGATCATGCCTCCTCATTGTCGCGCGGGGCAGGCAGGACGGCTTTGAGCAGGCGTTCGAGCCCCGGCACCACGCCTTCGGGCAACAGGATCACAATGGCCACGAAGGTACAGCCCAACAAGAGCACCCAGCGCGACACATAGGCGCTGACCACCATTTTCAGCACAACCACAATCGCCGCACCCACCACCGGGCCGAGCAGGGTTCCGGCACCGCCCGCAATCACCATCAGCAAGACTTCGGCGGAATTGGCCAGCCCCAGCGAGAGCGGGTGGATATAGCCGTGATAGCCGACAAAGGCGATGCCTGCCACGCCGGCCCAGAACCCGGCAATGATAAAGGCGATCCAGCGCACCATCCAGACATGATGGCCCAGCATGCCCATGCGGCGCGATTGGTCCCGCGTGCCTTGTAGGCTGAGACCAAGCCCCGATTGCGTGAAGATCCACATGCCGACCAGCGCGATGGCAAAGAGTACGATCATCACGCCGTAAAATGCGGTCGGCTCCACCAGATTGAGGCCGAACAGGTCGGGCCGCTTGATGTCGGGCAAGCCATTGTCGCCGCCCGTCACATCCGACCAGCGAAACGCCACCCCCCACATGGTCTGGCCCAGTGCCAGCGTGATCATCAGGAAGGTGATGCCGGTGCCGCGCAGGGCAATCGCGCCGAAAATCGCCGCCATGATCACCACAACCACCAGCGCAATCGCCGAGGCCGAAAAGAAGCCGAAGCCCTGTTGCAAGGTCAGCAAGGCCACCACATAGGCCGAGGTGCCCAGATAGGCCGCGTGCCCGATCGAGGTCATGCCGCCATAGCCGACCAGAATATTCAGGCTCATGGCAAAAATGGCGGCAATCAAAACCTGCGAGCCGATATTGATATAGAAGGGCTGGCCCACAACCAGCGGACCCGCCAGGGCGAGGATCAGCAGGCTCAGGCTGATGGTGGTAATGCGGGAATTGCGGGTCATGGTGCGGACTTTCCAAACAGGCCGCTCGGACGGAACGCCAGAATCACGATCATCGGCAGGAACAGGATCACATAGGAAAAGGCCGGCAACAGGGTTTGTCCGAACGTATAGACAAAGCCGGTGATATAGGCCCCGACAAAGGCTCCGCCGATACTGCCGATCCCGCCCAAAATCACCACGACAAGCGCCAAGGGCAACATTTCGCCGTCAAGACCGGGATAGACCGACAGGATCGGCCCGCCCAGCACGCCGCCCATGCCCGCCAATGCGGCACCAAGGCAGAAGATGAAGCTGAACAGTTTTTGCGCCGGAATCCCGACCCCGCGGGCCATCTGGATATCATCGACGCTGGCGCGCACCATGGCGCCCAGCTTGGTGCGCTCGATCAACAGCCACAACAGAATGGCCACCACAATCGATACCTCGACCACAAACACCCGATAGCCGGGGAAGACGAAGCCAAAGGCGCGGATCGGTTGCGACAGCCAGCGTGGTGCGGGCAATTGCATCGGATCACCCGACCACAGCATCAGGCAGATATCGGCAATCGCGAAGGCCAGTCCCAAGGTGACCAGCACCTGCGCCAATGTGCGGTTGGCCAGACGGCGCAACAAAAACCGCTCGATCAAGCCGCCCAACACCGCAATCACAATGCCCGCGGCCAGAATGGCTTCGATAAAGCCGAAACCGGCCTGCAAGACCGACAGGCCGACATAGGCCCCAAGCATGAAATAGGCCCCGTGGCTGAGATTGGCGACCCGCATCAGGCCGAAAATCAGCGAAAAGCCGGAGGAGAGCAGAAACAACAGCCCGCCCAGCGCCAGCGCGTTCAGGCTTTGCAGCAGCCAGAAGCCGATCGACATCAGCGAACCTTTAT
>CANGOE010000054.1 GCA_947455455.1 Hyphomicrobiales bacterium | reverse complement strand
GCCAAGTACAAGGCCAAATACGGCATCGAGCCGCGTTCGGGCCACAGCCTTGCCAATTATGTCGGCGCCAAGATTTTCTTTGATGCCATGGCTTCGGCCAAGGATTTCAGTGCTCCGGCCATCCGTGAATCGGTGCTGAAGGTCGATCTGCCGGTGGGCGCGACCGCTTCGGGTTGGGGTGCCAAGTTCAACGAGGCCGGACAGAATACCCGCGTCTCGCCCTTCCTGATGCAGTGGCAGGGTGGTGAACTGGTGACCGTGTTCCCGGCCAAGGCCGCCGTGACCAAGATGAAAACCGGCTTGGGCAGTAACTGATCGAACCGATCTCGGGTCCGCCGTATGCAACCATACGGCGGACATTTTTATGCGGGTTTTTGCAATGATTGACCTGATTTCAACCAAAAGGGACTGCACATCATGGATGTCCTGATACAATTATTGATCAACGGGATCATGTTGGGCAGCATGTACGCGATTATCAGTGTCGGGCTGACATTGATTTTCGGGGTGATCCGGGTCGTCAATTTTGCCCATGGCGAATTGCTGATGATCGGCATGTATGCCGTCTATCTGCTGTGCGCCAAAATGGGCTTGCACCCCTATGTTGCGGCTTTCCCGGTGATTGTGCTGTTGTTTCTGACAGGGGTGCTGATCCAGCGGTTCATCATCCAGCCTTTGCTGGATGCGGATGAGCATATCCAGATTTTTGCCACCGTCGGCCTGTCGACCGCTTTGGTCAATCTGGCCCTGATGGTGTTCGGTGCCGATCTTTATTCCGTCTCCAGCCCCGATATCCGCGTCACGGTCAAACTGGGCACCTATAATGTGCTGGTCGGCCAGCTTGTGATGCTCGGGGCCGCGGTGACGCTGGTGGTGGGCTTGCATGCCTTCATGCAGAAAACCGCCTTGGGCCGCGCCATCCGGGCGACAGCGCAAAACCGCAATGCGGCTTTGCTGATGGGCGTGCGGGTCAACCGCATCTATATTTTCACCTTCGGTCTGGGAGCCGCCTGTGTCGGCTTGGCCAGTGCGCTGGTGTCGCCGCTGTTTCCGGCCACACCGACGGTCGGGACCTATTTCGTGCTAACCGCTTTTGTGGTGGTGGTGCTGGGCGGCATGCGGAGCATGTATGGCGCGTTCTGGGGGGCGATGATCATCGGTCTGGTCGACAGCCTGTCGGCCTATTACATCGCGCCCGATCTGAAGGAAGTGGTCTATTTCGCCATCTTCATCCTGATTCTGATTTTCAAGCCAACGGGACTGTTCGGCTTTGGCCGCGGGACGGAGTGATCTCATGTCGGAGCAATCGATGATCGAAGTGCAACGCGGCTCCTTTGTGCAGATGCTGGTGTTCCATCTGTCACGTCCGCAAACCTATTGTTCGCTGGCCTTGCTGTCTCTGCTGGTGCTGATCCCCGCGCTGTCGGGTTCGGCGTTTCTGATCCATATCTTTGTCACGATTTGCGTGTTTGCCGCATTGTCGACGGCATGGAACATTGTGGGCGGCTATGCGGGACAGTTGTCTTTGGGCCATATGATGTTTTACGGCATCGGGGCCTATACAACCTCCTTGCTGGTGACCCATTTCGGGTTGACCCCGTGGATCGGCATGTGGTTCGGCGCGGTGCTGGCGGCCTTGGTCGGGGCGGCGGTCGGCTATCCGTGTTTCCGGTTGCGCGGCCCGTTTTTCTCGCTCTCGACCATTGCCTTTCTGGAAGTGATCCGGCTGTTGTCCATCCATTTTGTCGGTCTGACCGGCGGCTCGGCGGGGCTGATTGTGCCGCTCAAGCTCGGTTGGGCCTGGATGGTTTTTTCCGACAAGGTCAATTACCTCTATATCGCCTTCTCGCTGTTGCTTCTTTGCCTCGGCGTATCGCTGGCGATCCGGCAATCACGGCTCGGCTATTATCTGACTGCGGTGCGCGAGCGCGAGGATGCGGCGCTGGCGGCGGGCATCAACAATTCGCAGGTCAAGCTGAAGGCCGTCGTGGTTTCGGCCATGTTGACGGCACTGATCGGCGCATTCCATGCGATGTACCTGACCTTTCTGGAGCCTGCGACGATGTTCTCGCTCGGCACCTCCATCGAGGTGGCGATGTTCTCGCTGATCGGCGGGCTGGGCACAGTGGCGGGGCCATTGCTGGGCACGGTGCTTGTGGTGCCCTTGGCCGAAATGGCGCGTGGCTGGCTGGGGGCTTCGGCCAGCGGCTTGCACGGGGTGGTGTATGGCACTGTGCTGGTGCTGATTACACTGACGCTTCCGGCCGGTCTTGTCGGCACATTCGGGGACAGAGTGGGCCGGATGATTGCCCGTCTGCCGGGCGGCAACCGGCGGTTGGCAGATCGCATCACACCGTCCTTGCGCCAGATCGGCGGGACCAAGGGCGAGGATCTGATCAAAGCCGATCATCTGGTGATGCGTTTCGGCGGCTTGCTGGCGACCGACCATGTCAGCTTCAGCCTGAAGCGCGGCGAGATTTTGGGGATTATCGGACCCAACGGGGCCGGCAAAACCACGCTGTTCAACCAGATTTCCGGCTTCCTGCAACCGACATCGGGTACGATTGCCGTGCTTGATGGCCATGGGGCCTATGTCTCGCCAAACGCACCCGATGCCTTTGCGCGGTTGGGGATCGGGCGAACCTTCCAGATCGTCCAGCCGTTCGGCCGTCTGTCGGTGATCGAAAACATCATGATCGGCGCGTTCCTGCGTCATCCGCATGTGGATGATGCCCGTGCCGTGGCGCTCAGGGTGGCCCAGACGGTCGGTCTGCTCGACCAGCAGGATGTCGAGGCCCGCAATTTGCCGATCGGTGCTTTGAAACGGCTTGAAGTGGCGCGCACGCTGGCCAGTGAGCCGTCCATCCTGTTGCTCGACGAGGTGATGGCCGGACAGAACCAGACAGACACGATGGGCATGGTGGACCTGATCCGCGCCATTCGTGATACCGGTGTCACCATCATTGCGATCGAGCATAATATGCAGGCCATCATGAGCCTGTCGGACCGGATTATCGTGATCGATTCAGGCCGTGTGATTGCCGAGGGCGATCCGCAAGAGGTGGTCAGAAATCGCAAGGTCATTGAAGCCTATCTCGGAGAGGATTTCGTCGATGCTCAAGGTTTCTGAGGTCAGGGCCGGTTATGGCCAGACGGTTATTCTACAGGACATGTCCATTCAGGTGGGAACAGGCGAAATCGTCACCCTGATCGGCTCCAACGGGGCAGGTAAATCGACGCTGTTGCGGACGATTTCGGGTCTGGTGAAGCCGACAGCAGGGCGTATTCTGTTTGACGGTGTTGATATCACCGACATGGAGCCTGCCGATATTGTCGGCATGGGACTGGTGCAGGTGCCCGAAGCGCGGCAATTGTTTCCGGTCATGACGGTGCGCGACAATATCCTGATGGGCGGCTATCATCCCAATGTGCGCGCGGGTCTGGCCGCACGGCTCGATACGGTGCTCGACATCTTCCCGCGGGTGCGCGAAAGGGTGGACCAGATGGCGGGGTCGCTGTCGGGCGGCGAGCAACAGATGGTGGCGATTGCCCGCGGCCTGATGGCCTCGCCACGGCTGTTGATGCTGGATGAACCGTCGCTCGGTCTGGCTCCGATTATCGTCGGGCAGATGTTCGATATTGTCGAGAAAATCCGCAGTATGGGGACCACGGTTCTGCTGGTCGAACAAAAGGCCTTCCACGCGCTCAAAATCGCCGAGCGGGCCTATGTGATCGAAAACGGCTCGATCGTGCGCGAGAACACCGGACCGGGCATGTTGTCCGATCCGCATGTGAAAACGGCGTATCTGGGAATTTAAAGGTGATGGGTATGGGTGAAGTCACAGGCCGCACGCGGATTTGGGGGATTTTGGCCGATCCGATCGGCCATGTGAAAACCCCGCAAATGATCAATGCAGTGGCGGCCGAGCGGGGTGTCGATGGCTTGATGATCCCGTTCCACGTCGCGCCCGGCGATTTGCCCGCTCTGGTCAAGGGCCTGAAGGGGATGAAAAGTCTGGGCGGCTTTGTTGTGACTGTGCCGCACAAGGCGGCAATCGTCGATCTGCTCGACGAGGTCAGCCCCTCGGCACGGCTGATCGGAGCGGCCAATTGCGTCAGACGCGAGGCCGATGGCCGTCTGGTCGGCGAGATGCTGGACGGTGTCGGCTTTGTCACGGGCCTGAAGCAGGCCGGTATTGATCCGCAGGGTCTGTCGGCCTATCTGGCGGGCGCGGGTGGTGCGGCCAATGCCATTGCCTTTGCGCTGATCGAGGCCGGTGTGACCCGCCTTACCATTGCCAACCGCACCCGCGAGAAGGTGGATGATCTGATCCGCCGCTTGCACACCGCCTATCCCGAGGCCGATTTGCGGGTCGGGGATCGTGACCCCTCCGGCCATGATCTGGTGGTCAACGGCACTTCGCTGGGGCTGAAGGCAGGGGATGCCTTGCCGTTCGAGGCCGGACGGCTGGTGCCGGGCCAGATTGTGGCCGAAGTGATCATGGATCCCGAAGAAACCGCGATCATGGCGGCGGCCCGCGCTGTCGGCTGTCGCGTGCATCCGGGCAAGCCGATGCTGGCCTCGATGCGCTATCTTCTCGCTGATTTCATGGGTGTGGTATGAGCGGACAGGCTGATCTGGCTGGCCGGAACATCCTTGTGACGGGAGGCTGTTCCGGCCTCGGTCTGGCGATGGTCGTGGCTTTCCGGCGGGCCGGCGCCCGCGTTGCCGTGTTTGACCGGACCATCCCTGAAGGCTTTGCAGACGCCCATCCCGATCTGGTGCTGATTGCCGGCGATGTCAGCGATCCCGTGAGCGTGCGCGAGGGCTTTGGGGCCGCGCAGACGGCGTTGGGGCGGCTCGATACGGTGATTGCCAATGCGGGAGTGTCGCAAAACAAGCCGACGCTCGAACTCGGTTTCGAGGAATGGCGGCGGGTGATGTCGATCAATCTCGACGGGGCATTTCTGACGTGCCATGAGGCGGGACGGTTGATGGCGGCCAGCGGCGGCGGCTCGATCGTGCTGACGGCATCCATGTATGGCGTGGTCGCCGCTCCCGAACGGCTGGGCTATTGCGTCTCCAAAAGCGGCACCGTGATGATGACCAAGGCCTTGGCGATTGAATGGGCGCAGTTGGGGATCCGCGTCAATGCGATTGCGCCCGGCTATGTGCGCACGCCCTTTGTCGAGGAACTAGTCGAGCAAGGGCGGCTTGATCTGGACAAATTGCAAAAGCGGACCCCGATGGGCCGGCTGATCACCCCCGAAGAAGTGGCCGATGCCGCCTGTTTCCTGATTTCGGATGCGGCGCGGGCGATTACCGGTCAAATCATCGGCATTGATGGCGGCTGGACCGCTTACGGATATCTTTGAGGTTTACCATGCCGAAACAGACCCTTCTTGCCCCCATGGCGCCATGGGTAGAGATCAAAACCACAGCGGCCGACTGGAAAAAGGCCGATCCGGCTTTGCTTGGCGCGATGCTGTCGCAATTGCACATCATCCGGGCTTTCGAGGAAAAGGTGCTGGAACTGGCAGGCGAGGGGCTGGTGCATGGTCCGGCCCATTCCTCGATCGGGCAGGAGGGCGGAGCGGTTGGCTCCATCATCGGCCTGCGGCCAAGCGATCAGGTCAATGGTTCGCATCGCGGACACCACCAGTTTCTGGCCAAAGCGCTGACCTATCTTGCGCCCGATCTGACCCCGATGACCGAGCTTGATGATCCGCTCAACGATATGCTCTACCGCTCGCTGGCCGAGATCATGGGGCTGGAACCCGGTTACGGACACGGACGCGGCGGCTCCATGCATCTGCGCTGGGCCGATGCCGGTGCGCTGGGGACCAATGCGATTGTCGGTGGCGGTGTGCCGCTGGCGGCGGGCGCGGCGATGGCCCACAAGCATGCGGGGACCGATGATGTGGCCGTGACCTATTTCGGCGATGGCGCAGTCAATATCGGGGCGACGCTGGAGACCATGAATCTGGCGGCCGCCTGGTCGTTGCCGATCATGTTCTTTATCGAGAACAACGGCTATGCGGTTGCCACCCGTGTGGACGAGGCAACGCGGGAAACGCGGCTGTCGGCGCGTGGTTTGGGCTTCGGGATTCCGTCATGGAAAGTCGACGGCATGGATCCGCTGGCCGTGCATTTTGCCATGCAGGCCGCCTTGAAAGTGATGCGCAGTGGCGGCGGCCCGACCGTGATCGAGGCGGATGTCTATCGGTTCTTCCACCAGAATGGTCCCTTGCCCGGTTCGGCCTTCGGCTATCGCTCGAAAGCCGAGGAGGAGGAGTGGAAGGCGCGTGATCCGCTGGAATGTGTCGCCAGAGAAATGATCGCCCGTGATCTGATCCGGCGTTCGGATGTCGATGCCCTGCGGCAACGGTGCTGTGATGCCATGGCGCGCCATACCGACCGTCTGGTCGAACCCGACGGCAACAAGCGTAAAATCCGCACCGAAATGTGGCCCGACAAGGCCTTTGTCGATGTCGGTATCCGTGGCTCCCTGCCCGATCATGCGGGGCGCAAGACCTGCGAATTCGAGACCCATGGCGGGGCCATGCGTCCGTCCAAATTTGTCGATGCCATTGCCGATTGCCTGCATCTGCGCTTTTCAAAGGATCAGGGGCTGATGCTGTTCGGCGAGGATGTGCATCGCCTCAAAGGCGGGACCAACGGGGCGACACGCGGGCTGGCGGCGGCGTTTCCGGGGCGCGTCATGGGTACGCCGATCAGCGAAGCGGCTTTTACAGGCGTGGCTTGCGGCTTGGCAATGGACGGGCGGTTCAAGCCGATCATCGAATTCATGTATCCCGATTTCATGTGGGTGGCCGCCGATGCGGTGTTCAACCAGATCGGCAAAGCGCGCCATATGTTCGGCGGCACCACCAATGTGCCGCTGGTTCTGCGCACCAAGATTGCCATGGGCACCGGTTACGGCTCGCAACATTCGCTCGATCCGGCAGGGATTTTTGCCACCTCGGCAGGCTGGCGGATTATCGCGCCCTCGACCCCGTTCGATTATGTCGGGCTGATGAATGCCGCTCTTGCCGGCGATGATCCGGTGCTGGTGATCGAGCATGTCGATCTGTACCAGCGCGATGGATTGATCCCAGAAGATCTCGATTATGTCATCCCGTTGGGGCGCGCCAAACGGGTGCGCGAGGGGCAGGCCATGACGGTGCTGACCTATTCCGCCATGGTCCACCGCACCCAGGAGGCTGTGGAGGCGTTGGGCGTGGATGCCGAGATCATCGATCTGCGCACGCTTGATTTCGCCGGCTTCGATTGGGAGACGGTGGGCGCGAGTATCCGCAAGACCCATAATGTGCTGATCGTCGAACAGGGATCGGAAGGCACCAGCTATGGCGGGCGGTTGGCCGATAACATCCAGCGCGATTATTTCGACTGGCTCGACCAGCCCGTCCAGCGCGTTCATGGCAAGGTGGCCTCGCCGACCATTTCCAAAGTGCTGGAGCGTGCGGCCTTTGCCTCGATGGCGGAAGCGGCCCAGGGCATTGCGCAGGTCATGGCTGACAAAGGCGAACCGCTCGATCCCGCGATGCTTGCAAGGGTGGTGTCATGAGCGATGCGCTGGCCGGTCTGCATGCTATTGTCGGCTCCAAGGGGCTGTTGACCGATCCGGCAGAGATGGCCGCCTATGGGATTGATTGGCGCAAGCTGTTCCCCGGCCTGCCGCTGGCTGTGGTGCGGCCCTTCTCGACGGCTGAAGTCAGCGCGATCATGGCCTTGTGTCACCAGCACCAGATTGCGGTGGTTCCACAAGGCGGCAATACCGGCATGGCGGGCGGAGCGGTGCCCGATACCAGCGGGCGCGAGCTTGTGCTGTCACTCGGTCGCATGAACAGGTTGCGCGGCATTGATCCGGTCGGGATGACGCTGGAGGCGGAAGCCGGTGTGGTGTTGCAAACCGCACAGGAGGCGGCGATTGCCGTCAACCGTCTGTTGCCGATCAGTCTGGCCGCCGAAGGATCGGCCACCATCGGCGGGGTTATTGCCACCAATGCGGGCGGTGTGAATGTGCTTCGCTACGGCATGACACGGGCCATGGTGCTGGGGCTGGAAGTGGTGTTGCCGGACGGACGGGTGGTGGATGGATTGCGCCGGTTGCGCAAGGACCATGCCGGCTATGACTGGAAGCAGATTTTTATCGGCACCGAAGGCACGCTGGGCCTTGTCACGGCGGCGGTGCTCCGTCTGATGCCGAAGCCGAGCCAGCGCCTGACAGCACTGGTCAGCGTGCCCGATCCGCAAGCGGCACTAGATTTTCTGGTGGTGGCGCAAGATGCGCTTGGGGATACGATTTCGGCCTTCGAGCTGATTTCCGGCTTCTCGCTCGGGCTGGTCCACCGGCATTTCGGCCTATCCTGTCCGGTTGCCGAGGGGCAGTGGTATGTGCTGATTGATGCAGGCGCGAGCCTGTCGGGCCTGCGCGAGGCGATGGAAGCGGCGTTTGAACAGGCTTTCGGGCAGGGATGCGTGCTGGACGGGACGATTGCCGAAAGTGTCCAGCAAGCCTCCGATCTCTGGATGTTGCGCGAGCGCATCACCGAATCCGAGGCCAAGGAAAGCAAAAGCGTCAAACATGATGTCTCGATCCCCATTCCTTCGATCCCGCAATTCCTGGTCGAGGCGGGGCATGCGCTGGAGCGCCATGCGCCCGGCACGCGGGTGAATTGCTTCGGCCATCTGGGGGACGGCAATCTGCATTACAATGTGCTGATCGACGGCCATGATCCCCGTGACATCAACAAGATCGTGCATGATGTGGTTGATAGATTCGGCGGCAGTATTTCGGCCGAACACGGCATTGGCCAGTATCGGGTCAGCGAATTGGCGCTCAGGCGTTCCGAACCCGAGCAGGCGCTGTCCCGGCTGATCAAAACGGCGATTGATCCGATGGACCTGATGAATCCCGGCAAAGTCCTGCCGCGTAGGGAAACGAGATGATGACGACCGCCACTGGAGAACAGTTTGATTTTGTCATTGTCGGTGGTGGCACAGCCGGTTGCGTGCTGGCTGACCGCCTGACCGCCAATGGCCGCCATCGCGTGCTGATGCTGGAAGCCGGCGGGCGGGATAACGGGTTCTGGATCCCGATTCCGGCGGGCTTTTCCAAATTGCTGACCGGCGCACGTTATAATTGGCGGTTTGAAACCGAGGCCGAGGATAATACGCTCAACCGGCGCATCGTCGTGCCGCGCGGCAAGGGACTTGGCGGGTCCAGCCTGATCAACGGCATGATTTTTGTGCGCGGCCAACCGCAGGATTTCGATGGCTGGGCGCAATCGGGTGCGCGCGGTTGGGCGTGGGACGATGTCCTGCCCTATTTCAAAAAGCTCGAACGCTATGAGGGGGGCGATGCTGAGTTGCGTGGCCGCGAAGGCCCGATGTCGATCGAGCAGGTCAAACTGCGCCCCGCCATTGCCGAAGCGTTTATTCAGGCCGGCCAGCAGGCAGGCTACCCCTATAACCCCGATTATAACGGCCACACGCAGGAAGGGTTCGGCTATTATCAGGTGACGCAGAAAAACGGCAAACGGTGGAGTGCGGCCGATGCCTATCTGCGCGATGCCGAAAAGCGGCCCAATCTTGTGGTGCGTTGTCATGCCCATGTCACCCGTCTGGTGCTGGACGGCAAGCGCGTCACCGGTGTTGAATACCGGCTTGGTGATAAACTCTATTCGGTGTCGGCAGGGCGCGAAGTCATTATGGCGGCGGGCGCGGTACAAAGCCCGCAAATCCTTGAATTGTCGGGCATTGGCGATCCGGCGCATTTGCGCGGGATCGGCATTGATGTGCGCCATACGCTGACCGGAGTGGGCAATAATTACCGTGACCATTTCTGCACCCGCATGAATTGGCGGGTCAAATTGCCTGTCACACTGAATGAGCAGGCCCGTGGCCCGCGCTTGGCGCTGGCGGTGGCCCAATATTTTGCGACCCGTACCGGAATTCTGACCCTCGGCACCGGGCTGGTTCATGCCTTTATCAAAACGCGGCCCGAACTGGCCTCGCCCGATATCCAGTATTTCTTCATGCATGCCAGTTACGCCAATGCGGCCGACCGTACGCTGGATCGCGCGCCCGGCATGACCATCGGCGTGGCGCAGTTGCGGCCTGATTCCGTCGGCTCGATCCATGCCAAATCCGCAGACCCCGACATGATGCCGGCGATCAAGCCGAATTTCCTGTCAGCCTCCGGCGATGCCGAATGTCTGATCGAAGGCATGCGGGCGGCGCGCCGCATCATCACCCAGCCGGCCATGGCGGCCTATCATGATTATGAAATGAGTCCCGGCGCGCAAATCCAGAGCGATGCCGAATGGCTCGATTTCGCGCGGGCCAACGGGCAAACCATCTACCATCCGATCGGCACCTGCAAGATGGGCACCGATCTGCAAGCGGTCGTCGATCCCGCACTCAAAGCGCATGGTTTGGACGGCTTGCGGATTGTCGATGCCTCGGTCATGCCCTTGATGGTGTCGGCCAATACCGAAGCCGCCGTGCTGATGATTGCCGAAAAAGGGGCAGACCTGATCCTGCGGGAGACGCAATAACGGCCCTTAGACCACCAGACAGGCCGGATCGATCGAGCGGCCATTCAAAAGATCGATCACCGTGCGGGCGGCAATGGCATTGGTGCGGGCCAAGCCTTCTTCGCTTGACCCTGCGGCATGGGCCGAAGCGATCACATGCGGATGATCGAGCAACTGCTTGACGGTGGTATCGGTCAGATCCGGCTCGTTCTCGAACACATCAAGCCCAGCGCCACCGACCTGTCCCGAGACGAGCGCTTCCAGCAAAGCCGCTTCGTCGATCAAGCCGCCTCTGGCCGTATTGATCACAAAGGCTCCGCGCTTGAGCCCGGCAAGGGTGTCGCGGTTGATCAGATGCTTGGTTTGCGCGTTCAACGGCAAATGCAGGCTGACATAGTCACTCTTGGCGAGCAATTCGGGCAGATCGACAAAGCGCACGCCCAAGGCTTTTGCGGCCTCGTGGTCCGGAAAGGGATCATAGGCCAGAACCGTGGCATCAAAGCCTTTGAGCCGCTTGGCAACCTGCCGCGCAATGCGGCCGAACCCGACCAGACCGACGGTCTTTTCAAACAGTTCGGTGGTGACAATGGTCGACCAGCGCCCCGACTGCAACAGCCTGTGGCCTTCATCCAGATGCTTGGCCAGTCCCAGAAACATCGCCAGAGCATGATCGGCCACCGAGGCCTCGTTGCCCCCCGCCGCAATGGTGACGTGACGACCAAGTGCACGGGCGGCTTCAATATCGACATTGTTATAGCCCACCCCGCGCCGCGCGATGACTTTGAGCGAGGGATGCCCCTCGATCAGGCTCCGCGTCACAGGTACCGTGCCGACAATCCAGCCATCGACCCCATCCAGCAGGCCATTGAGGGTTGCGACATCCAATACGTCATCCTGCACATCATCGGGCAGGGTTGTGCGGATCACCGTGCACTCATGATCCCGCAACAACTGGACGGCTTGATCATCAAAAAAGCGAGTGGAAACAAGGACTTTAAAGGGCATAGACAAACTCTCTGCTGGATTGTGTGTCCAATCTCTCGGTGGCACATCTGGCTTTATAAAGGGTCACCGGATGATGTGGAAGATAGATGAGGTCTTTCACCCATGCGTGCGCGGATAGGCATTGCGGGGGGCGGGGGACCAGTGTTTGAGGGTTTCGGGATCGGCATCGAAGATTTCGACCAATAGAGGATAGCACCGGGCTACATCACCCGAATGGGTTTCACTGCAATCACCCCCGGGGCAGGCCGATAGTGAGCCTAGCAGATCGATTTCGGCAATCATTTCAATGAAATCTCCGGGGCGAACCGGACTGGCTTTCATGAAATATTGGTGGGTGTCGCGGGTAAAACCGGTGCACATGAACACGTTCAGCACATCATGCACATGCGGTTCGGCCTCGGCCAGACCAAGGCCTGTGGCTTTGGCCAGAGCACGGGTGAGGTTGGAATGGCAACAATGATGGTAATCCGTTCCGCGCAACAGGCGGTTGGTATAGGGATCGCAACGGGTGCCGATCACATCGTGGATGCCGCCGCCATGCTCGTCAAAACCATACCAGCCCAGCGTATCATGCGTGATGGTGGCCATGGGGCGCAAAGTGGGCAGATTGCTCCATAACCGATGTCCCGTGGTGACATGGGTTGCGTGGAGCGCACGGGTCTTGCCGCTGAAAAAACGCTCGGACAGATCATGTCTGTTCCAGAGGTTGAGGTCGCCGACCTGCGGGCCTTCGAGACTCGAGATCCGGAAAAATTGACCGGCCTTGACCTCGAAACAGGCCGCTTCACGCGGTGGCACCAGCACCTCGCCCACTTTGTTCAGTGTGGCACGCGCTTTGTTGTAAAGCGCCATATCGGGAGCAGGCAGTGTATCGACATCATAGCAGATCACCGGCCTGATGGCCCGACGTTCCGCGGCATCGTCCGGGGGTGGCACAGCGGTCATGAGTGGCTCCTTGATGGGTGAGAGCGGGATTACAGACGGGCTTTGGTACTGCGGGGTGTTGCCAGCAACAGGCTGGTTTCACTGGCAATAATGCCCGGGATCAAGCGAATGTGCCGCAAGATGCGGTCGAAGTCGACCAGACTTTGGGCGCCAAGCGTGACAACCAGATCCCATTTGCCATTGGTGGTGTGGATGTCGCCGATTTCGGGAAAGCCGCTGAGCTGGCTGATCACCTTGTCGGCCACATGCCCCTCGATCTCGATCATCATGACCCCGCGTACCGGAAGATCGACCGTGTCGGAGCGCAGAATGACCGTGAAACCGATAATATCGCCCGATTGTTTGAGCCGCTCGATGCGACTGCGCACGGTCGCCCGCGATGTGCCCAGATCAGCCGCCAGATCGGACAGGGAGCGACGGGAATCGTGCCGGAGCAGGGTAATCAACCGCTTGTCGAATGCGTCCATGGTCTTTCCAATATGATCATTATAGCTTCCGTTATGAGAGATAATAGCATCATTTTATACAATTTGGCTTCTGTTTTCTGCCGCCTTTTGCGGCTTTAATGGGGACTTCCTGAAGCATTAAAGGGGCCTTCCAAGGGGTTTGCTTGATCAGGGGCAGGGGGCTTTCGTGGTTTTCAGACAGATGATGAGTGAACAGACACACGCGGGGCGGTTTGAGCGCACCCATGTTCTAGCCTTGCCGTTCGGGCATGGGGCGGGTCGGCAAGGCTGTGCCAAGGGGCCGGAGGCGCTGGTGGCGGCGGGCCTGTGCGCGGCGTTGGCAATACCGGCAAACTGTTTTGAAACCCTGCCAATGCCTGTCGGGCCGATGGAACAGACCCGCCAGCATCCCAATAAGGCTGTTAAATCGCTGGAACTGGTCACAAGCGTGACGCAGGCGATCGGTTCGCGGGCCTATCAGATCAGCGGCGCGGCGCGTCCGGTGTTTGTGGGTGGAGATCATGCAATTGCCGCAGGCACCTTGCCCGCTATGGCGCGGCGGGCCGAGGCACAGGGCAGGCCGCTGTTTGTGCTGTGGCTGGATGCCCATCCCGATTTCCATACGCTCGACACCACCGTCAGTGGCAATTTGCACGGTGTGCCATTGGCCTATGCGACCGGCCAGCAGGGCTTTGCGGGTTATTATCCCGATCTGGATTTGCCGGTTGATCCGTCACGGCTGTGCCTGTTGGGGATACGCAGTGTCGATGCCGCCGAAAGCCGCTTGCTGGAGCGTTCCAAGGCACGGGTCCATAGGATGGAGGCCGTGCAAACCGAAGGGATCACCGCTTTGCTCCAGCCCTTTCTGGAGCAGGTGCGGCGGGAAAACGGCTTGTTGCATGTCAGTTTCGATGTCGATTGTCTCGACCCCGCCATTGCGCCAGCGGTGGGGACACCCGTGGCTGATGGCCTGTCGCGTGACGAGGCGCGCCGGTTGATGGATCTGCTTTGCCGCAGTGGGCTGGTGTCCAGTCTCGATCTGGTCGAATTCAACCCCGATCTCGACGAGCAGGGACGCACGGCCACATTGCTGGTCGAACTGGTTGCGCGCTTGTTCGGCACCTTTCCGGCTGTGTTCGGCGCAAAGGCCGCGTGAGGGGTCAAATCGGCAAAAAGCCGTCGCTTTTGACCTCTTCCATCACCACATAGGTGCGGGTTTCGCGCACACCGGGAAATTGCGCCACAACCTCGCCCAGAAAGCCGCGATAGGCGGCCATATCGGCTACTCTTGTTTTCAGCAGATAGTCAAAGCCGCCCGCCACCATGTGGCATTCGAGCACTTCGGGAGCCTTTTGGGCGGCGGTGGCAAACAGATCGAACACGTCCGGCGTGGTCCGATCCAGCAATACCTCGACAAACACCAACAGCCCGCGCCCCAGCCGTTGCGGATCCAGCGTGGCGCGATAGCCCGTCAGATAGCCGTCCCGTGTCAGCCGTTTGACCCGCTCGGACGCGGCGGTGGGTGACAGGCCGATCCGCTCGGCCAGTTCCACATGGCTCAACCGTCCGTCGCGTTGCAACAGATCGAGGATACGGCGGTCCAGACGGTCAATCGGGTCATCGCTGGGCATGGATAAGAAGCCTTGTTTGAATTTCGCTAAAAAACAATAAAATTTTAGTGATAATCACTAAACTATACCAAAATTAATAAATGTCATCTCTAAAAATAAGGCTAAATTGCCGATATCTTATTCACATCGGGGTTTTGCCATGTCCTCAACATCCTTTGTTCCCTTTCGTGCGGCCTATGCCGAGGATGACAGCTTGTTTGCGAGCCGTTGGCTGGCGGCTCCGCCCCGCAATGCGGCAGATGAAGCGGCGATTGATAGGCTGGCCAGACAGTTGATTGCCTCGATCCGCGAAACGGGACACGGGGTGGGCGGGGTTGAAGATTTGTTGCATGCCTATGCGCTGTCGACCCCCGAAGGGCTGGCCCTGATGGTGTTGGCCGAGGCCTTGTTGCGGGTTCCAGACCATTTGACGGCCGAAAAGCTGATTGAAGACAAATTGGGGCAGGGGGATTTCCTGCATCATGACAGCCCTGCCGGTCCGCTGATGGTGCAGGCCTCGGCTTGGGCTTTGGGGCTGTCGGCGCGGGTGATCAGACCGGGCGAGACCCCCGATGGCCTGTTGGCGCAACTGGGCAAGCGCATCGGCCTGCCTGCCTTGCGCATGGCGGTGCGTCAGGCCATGCGACTGCTCGGACAGCATTTCGTGCTGGGCCAATCCATCGAAGAGGCCCTAAGCCGTGCCGATAGCGCGGAAGGGCGGCTGTTCCGCTATTCCTATGACATGCTGGGCGAAGGCGCCCGCAATCTGGAGGATGCCCGCCATTACCGCGCCTCCTATCATGCCGCGATCGAGGCCATCGGCAAAGCGGCAGGCGGCAGGCCCTTGCCGGATCGGCCCGGGATTTCGGTCAAATTATCGGCTCTGCATCCGCGCTACGAGGCCACGGCCCATGCGCAGGTGATGGCTGAGTTATGCCCGATCGTGCTGGAACTGGCGCAGGCCGCCAAAGCCTATGATCTCAATTTCACGGTGGATGCCGAGGAGGCCGACAGGCTGGAATTGTCGCTGGATGTGATCGGGACGGTGTTTTCCGATCCGTCTCTGGCGGGCTGGAGCGGTTTCGGGCTGGCCATTCAGGCCTATCAGAAACGGGCGATGGCGGTGATCGACTGGTGCGACACGCTGGCGCGTCGGCTCGACCGCACCATGATGGTGCGTCTGGTCAAAGGGGCCTATTGGGACACCGAGATCAAACGCGCACAGGAACGCGGGCTGGCCGATTTTCCGGTCTTTACCCGCAAGGCGATGACAGATCTGGCCTATGAGGCCTGTGCACGCCGGTTGCTGGCGGCACGCCCCCGCATCTATCCGCAATTTGCCACCCATAATGCCCTCACGGTTGCCACCGTTCTGACCGATGCGGGCGGGGTTGACGGATTTGAATTCCAGCGCCTGCACGGGATGGGGGATATGGTCTATCGCAGTCTGATGGCCCTTCATCCGCAACTGGCCTGCCGCACCTATGCGCCGGTTGGCGGTTATCGGGATTTGCTGGCCTATCTGGTGCGCCGCTTGCTTGAAAACGGCGCCAACTCCTCGTTTGTCTCGATTTCGGCGGATGCTTCGGTGCCTGTCGAGACCCTGTTGCGCAGGCCGCAAGCGCTGATCGGTTCGCCTGATCAGGCGCGCCACCGCAGTCTGGCCTTGCCGGTCGATCTCTATGGGGCAGGCCGGCGCAATTCGTCCGGTGTCGAATTCGGCCATCAGGTCAGTCTTGATGCCCTGCTGGCCGAGGTCAAAGCCGGTGCGGCGCTTGCGCCTGACATGGCGGTTTCGCTCGTCAACGGGATCAAGCAGGCCGGACAGTTGCGGGGGCTGACCAGTCCGCAGGATGCGGGCGTGACCATTGGCGGGGTCAAAGAGGCCAGCGAGGAGCTGGCACGCCACGCCATGCAGGCGGCGGTGAAGGGCTTTGCGCGCTGGCAACAGGTGTCAGTCTCCCAGCGGGCCGATGTCATGCGGCGTGCGGCGGTGCTTCTGGAAAGCAGGCGCGGAGTGTTTTTGTCCCTGCTTCAACGCGAGGCCGGCAAGACCCTTGACGATGCCTTGGCTGAATTGCGCGAGGCGGTCGATTTCTGCCGCTATTATGCCCAGGAAGGCGAGCGCAGTCTGGGGCACGATCAGATCATGCCCGGCCCGACCGGCGAGAGCAACCGCTTGCGCTTGCGCCCGCGCGGTGTGTTTGTGGCGATCAGCCCGTGGAATTTTCCGCTGGCGATCTTTTTGGGGCAGGTGGTTGCCGCGCTGATGGCGGGCAATGCCGTTGTGGCCAAACCGGCCGAACAGACCCCCTTGATTGCCATGGCCGCCACACAACTGCTGATCGAGGCAGGCGTGGACCCTTCGGCCCTGCATCTGGTCGTGGGTGATGGCCGGATCGGGGCCACGTTGGTCCGGCATCCGGCCGTTGCCGGCGTGGTGTTTACCGGATCGACCCAGACAGCCCGTCTGATCAACCAAAGCCTTGCCGCCAAAGACGGCCCGATTGTGCCGTTGATCGCCGAGACCGGCGGCATCAATGCCATGCTGGTGGATGGCACAGCCTTGAACGAACAGGTGTGTGATGATGTGGTGATGTCGGCATTCCGTTCGGCAGGCCAGCGCTGTTCGGCCCTGCGGCTGTTATGCGTGCAGGAGGATATGGCCGACAGCCTGCTCGCGATGATCAAGGGCGCGGTTGAAACCCTGCACATGGGTGATCCCGAACGCCTCTCCACCCATATCGGTCCGGTCATCGATGCCGGAGCCAAGGCCACCATTATGGCGCAGATTGATGCGCTCAAACAGCATGGCCGTCTCATCCATGCCGGTGAGGCACCGCATCAGGGCTCATTCGTGGCGCCGCATCTGTTCGAGATCGACAGCATCGGGCAGGCGAAGGAGGAGATCTTCGGGCCTGTGTTGCAGATTGTCCGCTACAAGGCCGAGGCGCTGGATGGCGTGCTGGAGGATTTGGCGGGGCTGGGCTACGGGTTGACCCTCGGCATCCATTCGCGCATCGACAGCGTGATCGAGAAGGTCACGAAAGCCCTGCCGATCGGCAATTGCTACGTCAACCGCAACATGATCGGCGCGGTGGTGGGCACGCAACCGTTCGGCGGCTGTGGCCTGTCAGGCACCGGCCCGAAGGCCGGAGGCCCGCATTATCTGATGCGTTTTGTCACCGAGCAGACCATCACGATCAACACGGCGGCGGCGGGCGGCAATGCCGATCTGATGGCGACGGTGGATTGAGCGGCTTTCAGCGCAATCCGTCGGCAAACGGATCAAGCGGATCACGCAACAAGGTCGCCTCGCCGACCACATAGGCGCGGCCACGGATCGACGGGATCACCTGATCCTGTTCCATCCGGTAGCGGGCAATGAAGCGGCTGCCGATAATGCTTTCTTGCACCCAATCCTGACCGGGCGGCAATTTGCCGTCGGCGGCCAGACAGGCCAGTTTGGCACTGGTGCCGGTGCCGCAGGGCGAG
>CANGOE010000053.1 GCA_947455455.1 Hyphomicrobiales bacterium | reverse complement strand
GTCAATGCGGCGATCTGGGTGGTGGTGAGGGCCGCAAAGTCACCGGTTTCGATCTTGACGAGCTGGTCTGTGGTCAGTTTGGCGATCTGTCCGGTCGTCAGCGCCGCGGTCTGATTGTTGGTGAGCGCGACAATTTGGCCGGTTGTCAGATTGACCAGTTGATCGGTGGTTAGTGCGGCTATCTGGCCGGTGGTGAGGGCGGCAAAATCACCGGTTTCGATCTTGATGAGCTGATCTGTGGTCAGCTTTGCGATCTGCGCAGTTGTCAGGGCCGAAATCTGGACACTGGTCATGGCGACGAGCTGATCAGTCGTCAGTTTGACCAACTGGCCGGTGGTGAGGGCGGCAACCTGTGACGATTTGAGCGCGGCGATCTGGCTTGACGTGACTTTGACCAGTTGATCGGTGGTCAGCGCGGCAATCTGTCCGGTGGTGAGGGCGGCAAAATCACCGGTTTCCATCTTCACCAATTGGTCGGTGGTTAGTTTGACGATTTGCCCGGTCGTCAGGGCCGCTGTCTGGGCATTGGTCAGTGCGACAACCTGTTCCGTAGTCACCTTGGCAAGCTGGTCGGTGGTGAGGGCGGCAATTTGGCCGGATGTCAGCACCGCAAAATCACTCGTTTCCATTTTGGTGAGCTGATCGGTGGTCAAGGCGCTGATCTGGGTGGTTGTCAGCGCGGAGACCTGGGCGGTTGTCAGGGCCACCACCTGATCTGTGGTCAGTTTGACCAGTTGGCCGGTGGTGAGCGCGGCAATCTGCGCCGATTTCATCGCGGCGATCTGGACGGGTGTGACCTTGACCAGTTGATCCGTGGTGAGCGCGGCGATTTGGCTGGTCGTGAGGGCCGCAAAATCGCCGGTTTCGATCTTGGCCAATTGTTCGGTGGTCAATTTGACAAGCTGGCCGGTTGTGAAGGCCGCAACCTGATTGCTTCCGAGGGCGACAATCTGGCTGGTGGTGAGTTTAACCAACTGATCTGTGGTTAAAGCCGCAATCTGGCCTGTGGTCAGCGCGCCGATATCGGCGGTCTCGATCTTGGTGAGTTGATCGGTGGTCAGCTTGCCGATCTGGTCGGTTGTCAATGAGGACACCTGAGCGCCGGTCATGGCCACGATCTGATCTGTGGTCAGTTTGACAAGCTGGCCGGTGGTAAGGGCGGCAACTTGCGTCGATTTCAGTGCCGCAATCTGCCCTGCCGTGACAGTGATCAGTTGATCTGTCGATAAGGCGGCAATCTGGCCTGTTGTGAGGGAGGCGAAATCACCGGTTTCCATCTTGACCAGTTGAGCTGTTGTCAGCTTGACGATCTGGTCGGTTGTCAGAGCGGCGACCTGAGTACCGGTGAGAGCAACGATCTGGTCGGTGCTCAATTTGACCAGTTGGCCCGTGGTCAATTTGGAGATGGTCCTGAGATCAAGAGCCGCAATGGCCAAGGCGGACAGAGCCGAAATCTGGTCTGTTGAAAGAGATGAAATCTGTGCCGTTGAAATGGCCGCAACCTGCGAGGTGGTCAGGGCGGCGATGTCCCGGCTTTCTATGAAACCCACCTGCACCGAGGTCAGGGCCTGGATTTGCACGGAGGTCAGCGCCTTGATCTGGCCCGTTGAGAGGCTCTCTATTTGGCTCTGCTTCAACGTCACCAACTGGGTGCTGGTCAGAGACTGGAGTTGACCCGACGTCAGAGATTGAATTTTCGTGTCGGACAGATTCGAAATCTGCTCTGTCGTCAGCACGCGCACTTGTTGGGTCGTCAGGGCCGCGATCTGGTCAGATGACAGACTATTAAGTTGATTGCTGGTCAATCCTGCGATTTTATCAGTCGTCAGCTGTCGAATTTGCGTTGTTGTAAGAAATTGAAGTTGGGTTGTTGAAAAATTTATAGAATATGTAATGCTCGGTTGAACATACGACGTGCCGCTAGAAATTTTGCCGATGTTACTCATATTGTTGGCACTTAATGACTTTACGCAAACGACCAAGATCAACACAGAAAAACAGCATTTCCCGATTGATCATTTATTGCGTTGAAATCTAATATGAAATTTAAATTTAGTCAAATTTTCCAAGCCTGCCGGTTCTCTTGAACAGGGCCGTATTTCAAAAGTTATAAACAGGTGTGCGCAAGTCCAATGTCAAAATCCTGAAAATGGTCATGGCTTCAGACAAAAGAGGCTCATTTTGCGCATAAAGGATGCGAAATGGTGGGGCATAGCGGTTCATGTCCGCTGTCATTTGGTTGGATGTTGATCTTGTGACGGGCATGAAAACAATGGCCTGCCGTTTGGCAGGCCATTGCGGGGTCAGGATGCTGTTTGTGTGATGGGGATTTTTTTCTGGGTGGCCTGCGCCTCTTTTGTTTTGGGCATGTGGATGGTGAGAATACCATGATCGAGCTTGGCCTTGACCTGCTCGGTGTCGATGCCATCCGGCATCAGCACCATCCGCTCGAAAGAGCCGAACCGTCGCTCGTAAAGATGGTAATTGGCGTCTTGCTTGTTGTCCTCCTCCTCCTTGCTGCCTTTGATCGTCAAAAAGCCGTTGGAGAGGGATAGCTCGATGTCATCTTCCGTCATGCCGGGCACTTCGGCCGTGATTTCGAGCGCGGTTTCGCTTTCGCTCAGATTGATTTCGGGAAACGGCACCAGTGAATGGATGTGAAATCCGTTGCCGTTCCCCAGAATACCCGATTTGTAAAAGGGATTGTGCCACAGGCTCGAGCTGACCTGATCGATCATATGGCGCAAATCCCGCCCGATTTGGTCGAAATTCATAGGTTGGCCCATCCATTGGCTTGGATGTGCGGGCAGGGCGGTTGACTTGCTTTCGGTGATCTTGACGGATTTCATGGGGGGTACTCCTCATGGGTGAATGGGGACACGCCCCCTATTGCCCTGATGAGAGCTAGGTGCGTGTCCGCTTGATGGCTGTTCAGGAAATGATCAGATGGTTGTTGACCGTGCGAACCGACGGGGCGGACCAGGCGGCATTTTCAACCAGATCGCGCTCATGGAAGGTGTGGACGCGCCCTTCCAGCGAGACCGAGCCATCACTGAAGGTGACCTTGATGTTTTTGGCCTCGACTTCGGCATCGCGGGTCAAGGCATCTTCGATCCGCTTTTTGACATCGTCGATCTTTTCCGAGGTCATGATCGTGATCATGTTGTTGATACCGCGGACACCCGACAGCTTTTCGATCGCCTTTTGGGCGGCCACTTTCTGGTAGTTCCACGAGACGGATCCGGTCAGGGTGACAAAGCCCTTTTCAACCTTCACCAATACTGTGCCGGTGGGAATGGTGGTATCCCATTCCAGAATATTGATCACGCGTTTGGCAATCTGGTCATCGGCGGTTTTCTTATCGGACGCGTATTCAACTTCAAGCTCCTGCGCGAGGCCCTTGACCCCGATCACGCGCTTGGCAATGCGCTCGGCCATCAGCTTTTCGGCATAGGAATTGACGTGCCCCGACAGGGTCACAATTCCTTTATCGACGGCCACCCCGATATGGGCGGCATCAAGGCTGGGCTCGAATTGCATGGCGTTCTGGATATTCTGTCTGATGGTCAGATCGTTCATTGTCATATCTCCTTCAAGTGAACATCAAGGAGACCACCATCACCAATCCTGCTCCGGCGTAATACAAGTTAAGTGAAAAGCCTTGTCTGATTCATGCACAACCACTCCGCCACCATTCTGGCCGTTCTGGGGGCATGGTCCTGATATCAGGTCGCGCTCCGCATCAGGGCGTATAAACAAGCGGCGCACACGCCAATGCGATCAGAAAAACATAATAGCGGTCATGTCAGTTATCTTATATATTGTTTTCGTGTAATGGATCATTTTTTGCAATAAAGAAGATAGCAGTAAAAAATCGCGTCAATTCAATTTCGTAATTTTTGTACATATTTTAGATAAGCCGATCATTTTTTGAATAGTGAATACGGGATTTAAAAAATAGCATTTGAGCATGGTTACAGCAATGTAAGGCCATAATACATAAATCAAACGGAGGATTAAATGACCCATCTTTTGAATGTTGGTGAAGAATCCGGGCAGGCAAGAGTGCCGCACGTGTCACGTATCCTCACATCCGAACAGGCGGCAGATATCTGTTGCGACGATATCCTTGCACATATGCTCGGTGCCGGTGCGCCGTCGCCTTGTGTCGCACGGGCTGACTTCTCGCATGCCTTCCTGTTCTCTGCCCTTATCAAAGGCCGATCGAATGTCGAATACATGCTTGATACGGATGGCGGCTATACCGGCTTGCAGGACCAGGAAACGCGTTTGCCTGTGTTCATGCTGAAAACGCACAACAGACTGTTGGGCTATTATATCGATGAGGAAAACCCGAAAATTTCCTTCGCCATCGAGGTCGATAACAGCGGCATTGTCATTTTTACGCAAGAGAGGCCCGTTCAATGCAACCGTTTCAATCAGGATTTGACCAAAGCCAGCTTTTATCCGGATCGCCCGCTGATTTTACTGCAGTCGTCATTGAAATTCAGGGATGTTACCTTCGTATCCCACCGGATCGACATTACCAGGCATTTCAACTTCAAAAATTCCTATCCTGTGATTATTGCCGATCAGGATTTCAGCGGGAATTATTACGAGCTCGACCATAGCAAAACCCTGATCCTGTGAGCCTGCCCATGCTGGCCAACGGGCAAGTTGAAGTGTTTTCGGAGTGATCCGGGGCGGATGTTCGATGTCTTGCATACTCGTAATGCTCAGCGATACCGCCCTGAATACGGTATATTGCAAATAAAAATTGTCTTGAAATTGACATCATTGCTTTGATGTTGTCAGGTTTCTATTTCGAATGGATGTATAAATGATAGGATGAGGCAACTTGTTTTTAATTATATCAATATTGAGTAAATATATAAATGTGAGAAAAAAATATATTTTGTTAAATTTATTATAATTTCTAATTTTGACATTTTATATAAATTGTTTTTGTCTTATTTTTTTCATGTTTAACGGCAAAAAATAATTATCTATTTCAATTCAAATTTGATTTGATTTGTGTCAAATATAATTAGTTTTATAAATTTACATTTATTTAATTTTTATGAAAAATATTAAATAAAGTCAAAATTACGAATGTTTCGGAAATTTGATATTTATGTTCTGAAACATAAGGGAAGCTAACTACGATGAATTCAAATGTCTCAATACGTAAAATGAGTTCTGGGAGTATCCGTTATGTCTCAAATGAAAAATATTCCACAATTGGTCTTTGGTGATCATCAAGCAGAAAAATTCAACAATGTAACCGAGTTCGGTGCCGCTTTTGACCGCCACGCACCCCGATTGCGGTCAATCAGCAGTCTGGGGCCACAGGGAGAGTTCAAGTCCAAATTTTCCTCTGTTGTCATCAACCAAACCAAATTGATGGCCTTTTCTTGTTCCTCCGTCTATTTCGAAAAAACCGATGAACAGGATTGTGAAATCTGGGTTCCGATCATCGGCGAGCACCAGCACAACAACCATTTCGGGTCGTTCCAGTTGGCAGAGGGTGAAAACATCCTGTTGGACCAGTCCCGCGACAAATCGGTCAAATCCACCAAAGGATCGTCAGTTGTCATTAACATCGATCTGCCCCGTCTCAACGATACGATCAATGCCATGAACGGCTCTCCGGTCGGAACAGACCACCATCTGGGAGACGACGGATCGAGTGTTCTGCCGCTTTTCATGTGCGGGATTTCGTTCAACCAGATTTTTCTCAATATCTTCAACCAGATCGACCAGTTGAACGGCCAGCCCAATGCCCTGTCCATTTCGGGCATAGACGAGATTGTCTATCGCACTCTTGTGCTGATGATGAACAGAAACCTGCTGGAAGACCATCATATCAACGACCGCAAGGATTATGGCGTGCGCACCGAAATCCGGCGGTTGTGCGACTATCTGAAAGCGCATCTGGAGGACCAGATCAATCTGACAACCATGGAAAAAATCAGCGGCCTGTCCTCGCGCTCTCTCCAATACGGGTTCCGTAAATATTTCGGTTGTCGTCCTTGTGAATGGTTGCGCAACGAGCGGTTGAATCTGGCCAAGACCAAGCTGGCGAGCTCGAATGACAACATGAATATCACCACGCTGGTCTATGATCTGGGCTTTCCCAGTGCCTCGCTGTTCTCCAAATATTACAAAGAAAGATTCGGCGAAAAGCCGTCCGAGACCCTTGCCAAAAAGAAACAGAGAATGGCCCTCACGGCCATGTAGGCCTGAGAGGGGAACGGTTACCAACGGCCGTGTCGGCACCCTTTCAATCGCCTATGTCACATGACTATAGGTCTCTTCGGTCATCGGCCCTTGATCCCAGAGGTCTTGAGAACCTGATTTCTCCGGTGGTGCGGTTTGCCCGACCCCCATATTTTTTCTTTCTTGATTGGCTAAAATCACGGGTCCGTGCTATGCGGCCTGAGGTTAGAATTTATAATGGGTCACCATGTCTGATTTATTCAATGAAATTGATGAAGAGGTTCGGCGCGACAAGGTGCTGGATTTCTGGATGCGGCACCGCAATGCGTTGATTGCGCTGTCGGTTCTGATCGTATTGGGCACTGCGGGCTATACCAGCTGGCAAAAGCATGTGCGCGGCAAGGCAGAGGCGACGGGCGCACGGTTTGAAGCGGCGATCGAGGATTCCCGCGCCGGTCGCAATGCCGATGCCGAAGCCTCGTTGCGGGGTCTGGTGTCCGATGCTCCCGATGGCTACAAAGTGCTGACACGCCTGCGTCTGGCCTCGGAAGAGGGCAAGCAGGATGCGGCAAAAGGCATTGCGGCCTTTGATGCGCTGGCCGCCGATGCATCCGTTCCCGAAGTTTTGCGTGATCTGGCGCGCTATCGCGCCGCCGTTTTGGCCTCCGATACGCTGGATCAGGCGGCTTTGACCAAGCGTCTGGACCCGCTAACGGCCAAAATTGGTCCGTGGACCGGCCTTGCCCAGGAATTGATCGGTTTGGCCGCACTCAAAGCCGGTGATTTTGACGGGGCAGGCCGCATGTTCGATGCCATTGCCATTGACCGGAATGCCCCGACCTCGCTCAAACAGCGTGTCGAGATCTATCTGGGTCTGATCCGTGGCGGACCGGTGAAAACCTCACCCTGATTGGAAGTTTGAATGCGTTTTACTCTGGCCATTATTGGCCGTCCCAATGTCGGTAAATCGACGCTTTTCAACCGTCTGGTTGGCAAGAAGCTCGCCCTTGTCGATGACCAGCCCGGCGTAACCCGTGACCGCCGCGAGGGTGATGGCCGGCTTGGTGATCTCGAATTCACCATTATCGACACCGCCGGTCTGGAAGAATCCGATGCCGCCACTCTGACCGGCCGGATGCGCCAGCAAACAGAAGCGGCGATCATGGATGCCGATGCCATCCTGTTTGTGATCGATGCCCGCGCCGGTGTGACACCGTCCGACAGGCATTTTGCCCAATTGGTGCGCAAGGCGGGCAAGCCCGTGATCCTGCTCGCCAACAAGGCCGAGGGCAAACAGGGCTTGTCCGAGGCCTATGAGGCCTTCGGGCTGGGCTTGGGCGATCCCCTGCCGTTTTCTGCCGAACATGGCGAGGGCCTGTCCGACCTCTATGATGCGATCCGCGAGGCCTTGCCGGAACAGACCGAACTGTCGGTTGAGGATGCCGCTGTCGAAGAAGAAATTTCCCGCTATGACGAGGATGGCGAGCTTGATCCGCGCCGCCCGTTGCGGATTGCGGTGATCGGCCGCCCCAATGCCGGCAAATCGACGTTGATCAACCATATGCTTGGCGAAGATCGCCTGCTGGTCGGGCCGGAAGCGGGCATTACGCGCGATTCCATCGGGCTGGAATGGGAATGGCGTGGCCGTCCCATCAAGATTTTCGACACCGCCGGCATGCGCCGCCGTTCGCGCGTCGAAGACAAGCTGGAAAAGCTCTCGGTGGCCGACGGCCTGCGGGCTGTGCGCTATGCCGAAGTGGTGGTGCTGTTGCTGGATGCGACCATCCCGTTTGAAAAGCAGGATCTGGCCATTCTCTCGATCATCGAGAAAGAGGGGCGCGCTCTGGTGATCGCGCTGAACAAATGGGATCTGGTCGGGCATCAGCCCGGCCTGCTGAAAAACCTGATCGAAGATGCCAAGCCGGTCACATCCTTTGTAAAAGGGGCCAGCATCGTGCCGGTGTCGGGCCTGACAGGGCAAGGCGTCGACAAACTGCTGGAAGCCTGCATCACGGCCTCGCAGATCTGGTCCAAGCGCGTGTCTACCGCCCAGCTCAACAAATGGCTGGAAAAGGTGCTGGAAGTGCATCCGCCGCCTGCCATTTCGGGCCGCCGCATCAAAATCCGCTATGCGACCCAGCCCAAAGCCCGCCCGCCTTTGTTTGCGCTGTTCGGCAACCAGCTCGATGCTTTGCCAGACAGCTATCAGCGCTATCTGATCAATTCCTTGCGCGAAACCTTCGACATGCCGGGCACGCCCATCCGCATCTCGCTGAGGGGCAATGACAATCCCTATAAGGGCAAGCGCCGCAAATGGGATTGAGGCTTTAACATTCAAGCATGAAAAAGGCCGGAGCAATCCGGCCTTTTTGATTCCGTCCGCGCTGTGTTCGGGTCTGTCTCAGCTTGGATAATGGAATTCCACCACTTTGCGTTGGGGAAAATCATACACCTTACCGGTCTGCGTCCATGCGGGCGCGACCAGTTGCAGGATGTGGGGGGCAATGTCCTGCGGGGTTTCCAGCGTCAGGGGATCTTCACCCGGCATGGCAGAAGCGCGCATATCGGTGCGGATCGGGCCGGGATTGACCAGCATGACCCGGATAGGGGTGTTCTCGGTTTCTTTGGCATAGGTCACGCCCAGCGCATCGACAGCCGATTTGGAGACCGAATAGGGGCCCCAATAGGCCGAGCGCTTCCACGAGGCCGCCGACGACATCAGCACCACGCGTCCGGCATCGGATTTTTGCAACAGCGGATCAAACGACCGGATCATCCGGTAATTGGCAGTCACATTGACGGCCATGACCTGTTCCCAGTCTTTCGGCGAGACATGGCCGAGCGGTGACAGCGGGCCCAAAGTCCCGCCATTGCCGATAAAGATATCCAGCTTGCCCCAGCGCTCGAAAATGGCCGCTCCCAGCCGGTCCAGCGCATCGCCGTCCTTCAGGTCGATCGGCACCAGCGTTGCCGCTTGCCCGCCAGCGGCCCGAATGGCATCGTCAAGCTCTTCCAGCCCGCCTTGGGTGCGGGCCACGGCCACCACATGGGCACCGGCCTTGCCGAGCAGAATGGCGGTTTCACGGCCGATCCCGCGCGTTGCCCCCGTAATCACGGCAATGCGGTTGGACAGATCGGGAAGGTTCAGGTGTGTTTCGGTCATGGGTCAGCCTATCTCTGCCAGCATGGACAATTGTTGCTTGGTACCCGTATCGTTCTGGTCGGTCAGTCCGGTGGGATAATCACCGGTAAAGCAATGGTCGGTGAATTGCGGGCAGGCCTGATCGCGTCCGGTTTCTCCCATGGCGCGATAAATGCCATCGACCGACAGGAAGGCGAGGCTGTCACAGCCGATATATTGGCGCATTTCTTCGAGTGAATGGGTGGCCGCCAGCAGGTTTTTGCGCTCCGGCGTATCAATGCCGTAATAATCGGGATGGGTGATCGGCGGGCTGGAAATGCGGAAATGCACCTCTTTGGCCCCCGCATCGCGCATCATCTGGACGATTTTAACCGAAGTCGTGCCGCGCACGATGGAATCGTCGATCAGCACAATGCGTTTGCCTTTGACCACCGAGCGGTTGGCCGAATGTTTCAACCGCACTCCCAATTCGCGCACCGACTGGGTGGGCTGGATGAAGGTGCGACCGACATAATGGTTGCGGATAATCCCCAATTCATAGGGAATACCGGCCGCCTGGGCATAGCCGAGGGCGGCTGGTACACCGGAGTCAGGCACCGGCACCACCACATCGGCTTCGACACCGGATTCCATGGCCAGCTCGGCCCCCATCCGCTTGCGCACATCATAGACCGGGCGGCCGTGCACGATGGAGTCGGGACGGGCAAAATAGATGAATTCGAAAATGCAGGGCCGGGCTGTCTGCTTCGGGAACGGCTTGATCGATTCAATGCCTTCTTCCGAAATCACGACGATTTCACCGTTTTCGATGTCACGGATGAAGCGGGCACCGATGATGTCGAGCGCGCAGGTTTCGGAGGCCAGAATATAGCGGCCATCCAGTTCACCGAGCACCAGCGGGCGAATCCCGAGCGGATCGCGCGCGCCGACCAGTTTCTTGTTGGTCAGCCCGACAAAGGAATAGGCCCCTTCCAACTGCAACAGGGCATCGGTAAAGCGTTCGATAAAGCGCTTCGAGCGGCTGCGGGCCACCAGATGCAGGATCACTTCGGTATCCGAGGTGGATTGGCAGATAGCCCCGTCATGCACCAGCTTCCGGCGCAGGGTCAGGCCATTGGTCAGGTTGCCGTTATGGGCCACCGCAAAGCCGCCGCCATCAAGCTCGGCAAACAGGGGTTGCACATTGCGCAGAATGGTTTCGCCGGTGGTCGAATAGCGCACATGGCCAATGGCCAAATGGCCGGTCAGCCGGTCGATGGTTTGACGGTCGGAGAAATTGTCGGCGACCAGCCCCATCCGCCGTTCGGAATGGAAACGCTTGCCGTCAAACGACACAATGCCTGCCGCTTCCTGTCCGCGATGTTGCAAGGCGTGCAGGCCGAGCGCGGTAATCGCCGCCGCTTCTGGATGGCCAAAGATGCCGAATACGCCACATTCCTCGCGCAACCGGTCGGCGTTCAGCTCCAAATCAAGACCACCATCCATCGTGTCTGAAGCGATCATTTTGGGTTCCATTCTGTTGGGCGAAGGGCCGTGTGTCACTCGGTATCAAAAAGACAGGGGGCGTTTCAACGGCGTCTGAATCACATGCAAGGCACAGGATTGATCCGCACAAGATCTCAACGCTTGGTCCCCTGAGGGGTGGAGGATTCGATCAAACGCTGCAAGCCCTGTTGATCCACCTGTTTTGTCGGAGCTGCATTGCCCGTGGCGGGTGGGTTGGTGGTGACCGTGACGGGCGCACTGGCCGCCGGCGTATTCGGGGCCGGTGCCGCCGCACCCGATTTGGCAGGCGGTGCGGCCTCTGGTGGCGTGGCGGGCTTTTTGGTGGTGGTGTCGTCAATGGCTTTGCGGAACGGGGCGAGGAATTCGGGATTATCCGGCATGGCGGCAAAAATCGCCTCGCTCGACACTTTCAGCACGGGCCGCAAACGGGCATCGCGCAACCAGTCGGGCTGTGACTTCTCGCCCACCAGCGTATCGAAGAACATGAAGGCGACAATGGCGATCAGCAAGCCGCGCGCCGCCCCGAACAACAGGCCCAAAGTGCGATCCAGCGTGCCGATTGCGGAATCAAGGATCAGATCGGACAATTTTGTCGTGATCAGCGACACAAAAATCAAGGTCAGCAGAAACACCGAGGCAATGGCCGCCGCCAGCGCCAGCTTGGGATTGGGGATCATCGGTGTCAGATAGGCCAAAGCCATCGGATGCAGGTAATAGGCCGCCACCGAGGCGGCCGCCCATGAGGCCACAGCCAGAACTTCGCCGGTAAAGCCGCGCACCCATGAGAAGATTGCCGACAGCAGCATGATTCCCAGGATGGCCAAATCGACCGGATTGACGGGAAGTTGGTTCATTCTACGTCCTGACGCATATACCTGCTTGCAAAGACCAATCTGTTACAGCGCGTAACAGGTGCGGCCCTTATAGACTGCCTCGTCCAACCCGTCACCCTTGATCAGCAGATTGGGCTTTTCGTTTCTGTGGAGTATTGATGGCGATACCGGCCACAAGATCGGTGACATCGCCGCCAGCTTCCAGTGTGATATCATGCCGCCCTTGGCCGTCCAATCCGGCTTTGGGCAGAAAAGCTGAATGAAACCCGAGCTTTGCGGCTTCTTTAAGACGCGCAGAGGTTTGCGAGACGGGCCGCAATGCGCCGGTCAGCGCCACTTCGCCGATATAGACGCGGTCGGCCGGCAAAGCCGCACCGGTCAGCGATGAAATCAGGGCGGCGGCGGCGGCGGCATCGGCGGAGGGTTCAACGATTCGCAAACCGCCTGCGACATTCAAAAACACGTCATAGGCCCCCAGTTTCAAGCCTGCATGGGTTTCGAGCACCGCGATCAGCATCGACAGGCGGTTCTGGTCCCAGCCCACCACGGCACGGCGCGGTGTCCCCAACGAGGTCGGGGCGACCAGTGCCTGAAACTCCACCAGCAGGGGGCGCGTGCCCTCCATCCCCGCAAACACGGCCGTGCCGGGCGAGGTGCTGTCGCGTCCTGCCAGAAACAGCGCGGACGGATTGGGCACTTCGGCCAGACCCGCGCCGGTCATCTCGAATACGCCGATCTCGTCGGTGGGGCCGAAGCGGTTTTTCATCGCCCGCAGAATACGGAAATGATGCGCGCCATCGCCCTCGAAGGAGGCGACGGCATCCACCATATGTTCGACCACACGCGGACCGGCGATCTGGCCGTCTTTGGTGACATGGCCGACCAGAATGACCGCCGCACCCGACGTTTTGGCATGGCGGATCAGGATTTGTGCCGCACCGCGCACCTGTGTGACTGTGCCGGGGGCCGATTCAATGCCTTCCGACCACATGGTCTGGATTGAATCGATGATCACAAGGCGGGGTGGAGCGCCTTGCGAGAGTGTGGCGACAATGTCTTCGACATTGGTTTCAGCCGCCAGTTCGACCGCCGCCGAGGCAAGACCGAGCCGTTCGGCCCGCAAGCGCACCTGACCCACCGCTTCTTCGCCCGAAATATAGACCACCCGATGGCCAAGCCCTGCCACTGCCGCACAGGCCTGCATCAACAGGGTTGATTTGCCGATACCCGGTTCCCCGCCCAGCAGGATCACCGAGCCGCGCACAAAGCCGCCGCCGGTCACGCGGTCAAGTTCGGCAATGCCGGAAGCAATGCGCGGTGCATCTTCGGGACTGCCCGACAGGCCTTCCAGCGCGAAAATACGGCCTTTGCCGCGTTGTCCGCGTGGGACCGAGCCGCCACCGGGCAGGGGGGCGGTGGCGCTCTCTTCGGCAATGGTGCTCCAGCCGCCGCAGGCATCGCAACGGCCTTGCCAGCGCGTATAAACCGCCCCGCAAGCCTGACAGGCGAAAGATGAGGTGCGTTTGGCCATTTATCCGCCCAGATAGGTTCGGGTGTAGCGCGGGCTGAGCGAGGTCAGCATCAGATAACCGATGGTGCCGGCCATCTGGCCGACGCGGTCGATGTCGAGCCTGCCGCCGATCACGGTGACCATTGCGCCCCGCTGGACATGTTCGGGATGGGCATCGGTTGCGTCGATGATCATGAGATCCATCGACAGGCGGCCGACAATCGGGCACAGCGTTCCGCCGATCTCAACCTCGCCGACCGGCTGGTCGGGATTGGGCGGCAGGCGCGGAAAACCGTCGGCATAGCCCAGCGAGATGGTGACCAGTACCGTGGGCCGTTTGGCCTGCCAGCGTGCATTGTAGCCGACCCGCTCGCCTGTTTCGATCGAACGGATTTGCAGGATCGGGGCTTCAAGCCTCACCACTTCGCGCATCGGATTGCCGGTCCACGGGGTCGGATTGCCCCCGTAAAGCGCATAGCCGGGGCGCATCAGCTGATATTTGGGCAAATCCGCGCGGAATACCGCCGAGGAGTTGCAAAAGCTGGTCGGAATATCGGGAGCCAGCTCTGCCATTTCGGCAAAGATATGGGCCTGTTCGGCATTTTGCGGTGTGTCGAGTGTTTCCGAGGAGGCCAGATGGGTCAACAGCAAGCTCGGCATGAAGCCGTAATCGCCATTGCCGATCCGTCCCGCCAGATCGCGCCAGACTTCGGGATCAAGACCCAGCCTGTTCAGGCCGGTATCGACATGGATCGCCGCTTCACCCGACAGGCCCGCTTGGGTGACATGGTCGCCCCATTCGCCGATTTCCTCGACCGATCCCAGCACAGGCCGCAATCGCGCCGCCTGATAGGCCGCCGCGCCGCCGCTTGGCAGGCCGTTGAGCACATAGATGACGGCATCGGGAGCCACGGAACGCAGGCGCTCGCCCTCGGACACATGGGCGACAAAAAAGGTCCGGCAACCGGCCCGATAGAGCGCCGCACCGGTGTGTTCGATCCCCGTGCCATAGGCATTGGCCTTGACCACGCCGCCACATTCGGCCCCCTGAGCCTGACCCTGGGCCGCAAGCAACCGCCAGTTGTGGACAATCGCATCCAGATCGATGGTCAGATGGGCACCGTGGGGATTGGTGTGGCTCTGCGTCACGTTATTCCATCCGCTCCGGCAAACGGTCTTCTTGGGCGAGATCGGTAAAGCGGGTGATTTCGGCCTCGAATTGCAGGGCGACAGTGCCGGTGGGTCCGTGACGCTGTTTGCCGATGATCACTTCGGCCCGCCCGTGAACCTGTTCCATTTCGGTCTGCCACTTGAAATATTCCTCGGTGCCGAGCTTCGGCTCCTTGTTTTTCATGTAATATTCTTCGCGATACACGAAGAGCACCACGTCGGCATCCTGCTCGATCGAACCGGATTCGCGCAAATCCGACAATTGCGGCCGCTTGTCGTCGCGCTGTTCGACCTGACGCGACAGCTGTGACAGCGCGATGATCGGCACGGCCAGTTCCTTGGCCAGCGCTTTCAGCCCTGTGGTAATTTCGGTCAGTTCCTGCACGCGGTTTTCGCCCTTTTTGGCGGAACCGGACAAGAGTTGCAGATAGTCGACCACCAGAATATCCAGTCCCTTCTGACGCTTCAGACGACGGGCGCGGGCGGTCAACTGGGCAATCGAGATGCCACCGGTCTGGTCGATATAGAAGGGGATCCGTTCCATCTCGCGCGCGGCATCGGCGATTTTGTTGAACTCGTCTTCGCGGATTTCACCACGGCGGATTTTATAGGAGGCCACGCCGGATTGTTCGGCGATCACACGGGTGGCCAGCTGTTCGGACGACATTTCGAGCGAGAAGAAGCCGACAACCCCGCCATCAAGCCGCTTGGTGGTGCCGTCCGGCAGTTTTTCCGAGGCATAGGCCTTGGCGATGTTGAAGGCGATATTGGTGGCCAGAGCGGTTTTGCCCATACCCGGACGACCCGCCAAAATCACCAGATCGGAGGATTGCAAGCCACCCATCATCCGGTCCATGTCGACCAGACCGGTGCTGATCCCCGACAGTTTGCGGTCGCGCTTATAGGCTTCGGCGGCCATGTCGACGGCAATGCGCAGGGCATCGGCAAAGGATTGGAAACCGCCTTCATAGCGTCCCGATTCCGCCAGTTCGTAAAGGCGGCGCTCGGCCTCCTCGATCTGGGTGCGCGGCGTGGCATCGACCGGCGCATCATAGGCGACATTGACCACATCTTCGCCGATCAGGATCAGGCGGCGGCGGATGGCCAGATCATAAATGGTCCGGCCATAGGCTTCGGCATTGATCACGGTGGTGGCTTCGGCCGCCAGACGCGCGATATATTGCGACACCGTCATGCCGCCCAGATCGTGATCCCCCAAAAAGGTTTTCAGCGTAATCGGCGTGGCCAGCTTGCCCGCACGGATCAATTGCTGGCAGATGTCATAGATGCGGGTGTGAATATCTTCGGAGAAGTGTTCGGCCTCGAGAAAATCCGACACGCGGTAATAGGCATCATTATTGACCAGAATAGCGCCCAGCAAGGCCTGTTCGGCCTCGATATTGTGCGGAGCGACACGGATGACAGCTTCCGGTTCGGGCAGGCGAAGCACAGTCGTGGCCATAATGGTTTCAATCTCCCTCTCGTTCTTTTGTGATTAGGCCAGTTGCAGGCGCGTGCAAAGAAGAAACAGGCAAACAAGGCGGCTTTGAAAATATCGTTTTTATAACTTGTGTTTTTTGTGGAAAAAAAAGTCCGACGACTTGCGCCGCCGGACTTAATCGGAATGGGAACCGGACAAGGTCAAACGGCCGTTGGAACGGCCGCTTGTCCCTGTTTGGCTTCTCAGTATTCGCCTTCGCTTTCGGCCAGTGCGGCACCGACTTCGAGACCGAGGTCTTCGAGGCTGGTTTCTTCGCGCACCACTGCGGCTTCACCGCGGGCCTGACGTTCGGCTTCGTCCTTCGAGCGGGCCACGTTGATCACAACATGGACTTCGACTTCAGGATGCAGATCAACCGGCACGGTGTGCAGGCCGAGGGTCTTGATCGGAGTATCGAGACGGACCTGTTGGCGCTGGACCGAGAAACCGCCTTCGGTCAGCAAATCCGACAGATCGCGTGCGGCAACCGAACCGTAGAGCTGGCCCATTTCACCAGCCTGACGGATGATGATGAACTGGTGGCCGTTGAGCTTCTCGCCAACGGCATCGGCTTCCTTGCGCAATTCGAGATTGCGGGCTTCAAGCTGGACGCGCTGTGTTTCGAACCGCTTGCGGTTTTCTTGCGTCGCGCGCAGGGCCTTGCCCTTGGGCAGCAGGAAATTGCGGGCAAAGCCCGGCTTGACGTTGACGACATCGCCCATCTGGCCGAGTTTGGCAACGCGTTCGAGCAAAATGACTTCCATGGTCTTTCTCCTTCGTAAGGTTAGTGAAAATCAGCCGGTTTATCGGATGAGGGGGGGTATTCGGCCAGCCGGAGCATCGCGCGGTGTCTGAACCCCGCCATACGGTCGACAAGACCCAAAGCAGCCAAGGTCAGCAACAACGGCAAAGTCAGAGCGCTGAAACCGACCAGAACAACGAAAAATACAGCAAGCAAGGTGTTGCGCCACGCCATGCCGCGCGTCATGACCGCGAGCACGCCGAAGCCTTCCAGCGCATAGGCCGTCAGCAGGGCGGCGAGGATGCAACGGGCATAGAGACCACCAAAACTATCAAACAGGATCGACATGATCCCGCTCAAGACGGTCAGTCCGAGCACGGAAGGGGGCATCGAGGTCATCGCCAGATCGGGCCATGGCCGCAACAGCCGGCCTGACATCTCGACCAGTTTGGCGGCCAGCCAGACCAGACCGCAATTGGTCAGCACACCGACACCGGCAAAGACCGGCGGGGCGAATTGAGCCATCAGACGGGCGATATCATCACGGCTCAGGCCCAAGCCGTCAATCAAAGCGGGGTGAACCTGTCCGATTGCATCGATCACATTTTTGAAGGCTTGCAAGAGACCGTCCGGATCGCCGCCGATCATAACCGCGGCGGTCAAAGCCATCAGGGCGCTGATCAGGCAGACGGCCAGCAGGGTTATGCCAATGGGCAGGAACAGGATGAAGCCGTCCTGTTTGCGATGGGAGAGCAATAGGATGCCCGTCAACCAGGCTGGCAAGCCGATGCCGAGACCGAAGACCAAACCGGCCGGCCCTGCAACAATCGCTGAAATGGTGAGCGTTCCGACCGCAGTCCCGATCAGTGCCGCACGCGGGCCCCAGCCCAAAGCGGCGATCAGGATCGGAAGGGGGGCCAGCATATCGAGCAGGAGCGCAAAGACACTGCCGTTTCTGACAACCAGAAACAGCAAAGCCGCTGCAAGGCCCGAGGCCAATCCTATCGGAAGTTTGCCGTTCATCGTCGAGCTGTCCCGCACCCTGCGGTTAGGGGAGAAGGCTCCCCAACCAATCCCCTCATGCCTCATGCAATGACGGGTGACCCAAATCCTGCCGTCTGGCAGGTCTTAAAAAAGGTCAAGGCAACCCATGGTCGCCTTGACCTGAAGCGGTTCGATCTTATGCGATCACGTAAGGCAACAGACCGAGGAAGCGGGCGCGCTTGATGGCCTGGGCCAGTTCGCGTTGCTTCTTGGCCGACACAGCCGTGATGCGGGATGGCACGATCTTGCCGCGCTCGGAAATATAGCGCGAGAGCAAACGTGTATCCTTATAGTCGATCTTCGGCGCATTCGGACCCGTGAACGGGCAGGACTTACGACGACGGAAGAAGGGACGACGTGGAGCTGCAGTGGTCATCAGTGAGCCTCATCAACTGAAGATTCATCGGAACGGGGGCGAGGAGCGCG
>CANGOE010000052.1 GCA_947455455.1 Hyphomicrobiales bacterium | reverse complement strand
TAAAATTAACCTGATTTTGTATTCTGAGCGAGACCTTGTCGGGGGAATATTAATGTTTTATTTTCATGAATTCTTAGAAAAAATTGGACTGGACATTCAGCAAACCAGACTACTCAGACATAATGATAGAGGTTTAGCAGCATGGCAATCTGGCCAATTTCAAAAATTTGGGTGCTACGCAAGTTTTCAACGTCTTCAACCATCTCCTTACGCTGGAGCACTTTATGCGTGCCAATTTGTTAAAGGGCCAATGCTTGCTAATGGACAGGCAACAGCTCTTTTTATTGGAGTTACTAAAATTCTTAGACAGTGGCCATGGGACGGCCAACGTTTACCCCGCCTTCAGAATACTGAGATCATAGAAAGTGAACGAGACTTTGAAAATGTCGAAGCGTTCGATTTAGAATGGCTTGATGCCGGCAATGAATATTCTGAGAGGATACTGATACATTGGGGAACAGGCGCTCTGGCATGGTCCCAATGGGCAGAGCAAAATTTGAAGGAAATCATTGAAATCAGACGTGACCGCCATGAACCACCCTTCCCTGGGTTCTCACGATTTTTGGGTCAAATTAGCAAAATTCAACAATTACCAATCACATGGCAAAATGTGTTGAAATCAGTAGGTGGAATATATCTTTTGGTGACTGAAAATGGCGATCAATATATCGGTTCAGCATCAGGGCAAGATGGCTTTTTAGGACGGTGGCTGAACTATGCTGCAAATGGACATGGCGGCAATGTTCTGCTTAATGCGCGAGGACATCAAGATTACTCCGTTGCCATCCTTGAAGTAGCTTCACCTGATATGTCGCAAACCGAAATTATCTTACGCGAACAACACTGGAAAAATAAACTAGGAGTTCGTGCCCATGGTTTGAATTTGAATTAAGAAAAATTTGTCAGCTTTTATTGAAGGGGTCTCGATCTTTAAAATCACCCATTATGCACATTCGAAGTTGAGTTCTTTTTCCATGTATAAATCAAATGCCCCCAAAACCGGTGGGACAATGAGGCAAAAAAGTCCTTTGATTTTAAAGGGGAAGAAGTGTCCCACTTTCCTCTAACCCATTGATTTTATTCACTCTCTCTGTCCCGGCTAGGGGCACCACTCTCTTCATAAGTCATTGATTTGAATTTTTATTTTTCATTCTGGCAACAACCTTCAGACATAGCGGTCAAATGACCACGAGGCGAATTAAGCCCGTAAAATGACGGCTTGTGCGTCGACAATCCAAGCAAGGCGTTGATGCGTATGCAATCAGGTATAGGCACCAAAGGCATCGCGGCTCTGATGATCAACACAACCTTCCTTCCCTCACGGGCCAGTGCGCTCGATCGGCTTACCGGGTTTGTTCCGGCGGCCGGCAGGCTTTATGCCGGGGGGCGCAATACCGATGCCGGGCCGGGCCATCCAGGCGCGGTGTCGAAACTGTCTCCCTATCTGCGCCATCGTTTGATCACCGAGCATGAAGTCGTGGCCGGGGTGCTTGCGCGGCATGATCTGGCCGAGGCCGAGAAATTCGTCCAGGAGGTGCTGTGGCGCACCTATTGGAAGGGCTGGCTGGAAATGCGTCCTTTCGTCTGGCATCGGTTTGTGGAGCAACGCGATAGCCAGCGCGAGGCTTTCAAAGATGATCGGGCTCTCCTTGATGCCGAACGTGGCCTGACCGGCATCGAAGGGTTTGATGATTGGGCGAGGGAGCTCATGCAAACCGGCTATCTGCACAATCACGCGCGGATGTGGTTTGCCTCGATCTGGATTTTTACACTGCGCCTGCCCTGGGCCCTTGGCGCGGATTTTTTCCTGCGCCATCTGGTTGATGCCGATGCCGCCAGCAATACGCTGTCGTGGCGGTGGGTTGCGGGGTTGCAGACGGTGGGGAAAACCTATCTGGCGACCGCGGACAACATCGCGCGTTACACCAATGGCCGCTTCGCGCCACGCGGCTTGGCGACCGAGGCTGTTGCGCTGACCGAAGCGGCCATCGGGCCTGCCTGCGCATTGCAGGACCTGTTGCCCCGTGATCCGGCGCAACCCTCACTTTTGCTTCTGACCCATGAGGATATGAATCCCGAATCGGTCTTCCCCCCATCGACGGGGTTCCGCTCGGTGATCATTGCCAGCGATCCGGCTTGGCTCTGGGGCGATTGTGCGCGCCAATTTGTCGATGCGGCATCGTCGGAGTTGGCACTGCGGGCTTGCTCGCATTTCAATTGCCCCGCCGGAGTGATCCATCGGCTGGATGCCGCAACCTTGATTGCATCGGCCAAGGCTACAGGCGTGAAACAGATCATCACGCCTTTTGCGCCGGTCGGCCCTGTTGCCGATGCCCTGGCGCGACTTGTGCCTGTGTTGGCGCAGGAAGGGATCACACTCGTTGCTGTGCGCCGCGCATGGGACAGCACGTTCTGGCCCCATGCGAAGAAGGGCTTCTTTGCTTTCAAGGAGCGGATGCCCGACTTGTTGCGGGAGCAAGGGCTGGCATGAGCGGAGCGCTGAACATTGTCTGGTTCAAGCGTGATCTGCGTGTTGCAGATCACCGGCCCTTGGCGATGGCTTCAAGGCTTGGGCCTGTCTTGCCGCTCTATATTGTCGAGCCGGAGTTGTGGGCGCAAGCTGATGCCTCGGCGCGGCAATGGGCCTTTGCGGCCGAGAGCCTCGAGGCATTGCGCACCGATCTGGCGGCGCTCGGTCAGCCCCTCATTGTCATGACGGGCGATGCTGTCAGCATATTCCGCGAGATCCATCAGCGTCACGGCATAGCCGGTTTATGGAGCCATGAGGAGACGGGCAACGGCTGGACCTATGCGCGTGATCTGGCTGTGTCTGCATGGGCGCGGGAGCACGGCATACAATGGCACGAGCCGCGCCAGTTCGGCGTGATCCGCCGCCTGACCTCCCGCAACGGCTGGGCCAATGCCTGGGACAGCGACATGGCCGAACCCGTGACCATGCCTCCCAAGGCCCTCACACCTCTTGAGGGTCATTGGCCACACGCGATCCCGACTGTCGCGGACCTTGGCCTGCAACCCGATCCCTGCCCCTACAGACAACACGGCGGGCGGGCGGCGGCGCTGGCTACGCTGGAGAGTTTTCTGGGTGAACGGGGACGCGATTACCGGTTCAGAATGTCCAGCCCTGTCACCGCCTTTGAGGCCTGCTCGCGCCTGTCCCCGCACCTGACATGGGGCACACTCTCGATGCGCGAGGTGGCGCAGGCAACCGCAAGCCGCCTACGCGCGATCAAGCATGCCAGCGACCCTGCCGCAAAAAACTGGCGCGCATCGCTGATCTCCTTCATGGGGAGGCTACACTGGCATTGCCACTTCATGCAGAAGCTGGAGGATGAGCCCCGGCTTGAATTCGAAAATCTCCATCGCGGCTATGACAATGTCCGGCCCGCTATGGCCGACCAGACCAGGCTCGACGCTTGGTGCACCGGGCAAACAGGTTTCCCCTTTGTCGATGCCTGCATGCGGGCGCTGAACCGGCACGGCTGGATCAATTTCCGCATGCGGGCCATGCTGATGTCATTTGCCAGCTATGATCTGTGGTTGCCATGGCGCGCTACTGGCCTGCATCTGGCGCGGCAATTTGTCGACTACGAGCCCGGCATCCATTGGTCGCAAGTGCAGATGCAATCGGGGACCACCGGCATCAATACGATGCGCGTCTATAACCCAGTCAAACAGGGGCTGGATCAGGATCCGACCGGAGCCTTTGTGCGCCGCTTTGTACCGGAACTTGAAAGTGTGCCCGATGCTTTCATCCACGAGCCCTGGAAATGGACGGGTGCATCCTCCTTGCGCTATCCGCCACCGATTGTCGATCACGCCACGGCGGCGAAAGCGGCCAAGGATGCGCTTTATGCTTTGCGCAAAGGAGCGGGGCACAAGGAAGTGGCGCGACAGATTGTCACCAAGCATGGAAGCCGCAAGGCGGGCACAGGGGCAACCGCAAGAAAGCCGAAGCGCAAGGCCAAAGAGGTGGCCGCGGCGCAACTGTCCTTGGATATTTGATACTCTGCATCAATCAGCATGACCCGGATTGACGCTTCAAGCCTTTGATCTGGATGACGGGATCATGGGCTTGTTGACACGCCAGTGACCGTTGTCTTGAGCACTTGTCACTGGCGCACAGTGTATGGAAAATCTTTGAGTATTTTGGCGCACAAGACGGGCTGTCCCAATTGCTTGACGCGCTCATCAAACGCTGTTGTGCCTTGCAACAACAATTGCTTGCTGTCTTTTTCACCCAATTTTCTGGTGCAATCATCAGCCTGAATGGTGAAGCCCCTGCTGTAAAAAGTGAAATTGCATTGCGTATAGGCCCGGCTCAACAATCCATGGACTTTGAGATGCTCGTCACATTGATTGGCCGGTGCAGACTTCGTTTGTTGCGCATGGACTTCGAACAACTGCGCTGAAAATCCCACAAAAAGGGTGGCAACAATGACACTCAGATAATGCCGCATATCATATCAACTCAACGACGGAACCCATCCTCTATCCCTGCCGATTTTATACAGAGGAACAATTCACTGCCATGAAAAAATGATTTCAGCCGAACCTTTGATATTCGGAAGAACCGGACTGAGGATCTCCCTTAATCCAGACTCGACAGCGCATCCTGCCAGTAGCGGCGGTTGATGTAGTCTTCGGCACTGGTCTTGATCCGGTTGGGAATGGCTCTGATCAAGCCGCTGATATTGATCAGGCTCTGCAACGCCTCGGTGCTGACATTGCCGTCGGCGGGGAAAATGCCATCGGCGACATAGTCATCCCAGGCGCGGTCGGCGTAATGGGCGCTGATGCCGGTGCGGGCCATTGCGATCTGCCGACAGCCCTCGCGATGGGCGGTAAACCAGTGATGGGCGCGGATGAAGGCCCGCATGAAACGGATCATCAAATCGTGATGGGCATCGGCCCAATCCTGATTGACATGCAATGAGGTGAACTGGAAATCGGGGATAATGTGGCGGGGCTCGCACAGGCTGTGGTAGCCCTGATCCATCGCGATATAATTGAGCGGCGCCCCTTGCAAACCGGCATCGATCGCGCCGGATTGCAATCGGTCCCAGCGTGCGAGGATCGGGCCGACAGCCTCCATCCGGTAATCCCCGGGATAGGACAATCCCGCCTGCTTCAGCAATTCGATGATCAATGACGAACTGCCCGCCTCGATCGAGGAGACACCGATGGTTTTGCCGCGCAAATCGGCCATCGTCCTGATGGCGCTTTGGCTGATCAGGGAGAACGGCAAACGGTTGACATTGCCGCCGATCATTTGCTGTGCGCCGCCCGCCTCATGGTCGAGCACCACATGCTCGCTGATCCCGTAAACCAGTTGCGCACGGCCTTGGCGCAAACGGTCGGTGACCTCGTCGACCCCCTCGATATGCTCGATGGTCACGGCAAGGCCCTCATCGGCAAACAGTCCGGCATCTTCGGCGATCCAGATCGGCATGTTGAAATAGTTGCGCGAGACGCATGCAAAATTCAGCCTGTCCATCGGCACACTCCCGATTGCGTCCTGACAAGGGACATTATGTAATATCGAAAATTCTGGTTTGCTCGAGCGTGGTATCGAACCATGCCGCAATGCCGCCCTGCCTGTCGGCGATGTAGACCGGCTGACCATCTTGCAGGACCATCGGCACATCATGACCGGGAATGAGGACCGTTCCGGGCCTTTGTTGCCACAGCCTCCGGATCATCTCGATGGATGTCCGGCTGATCGCCGGATCATAGGTCATATCCGCGCTTCCGGACAGGATTTCGGCTCGGTTTTTGGCGGCATCGCCGGTGAAGATAATATCGCGTTCCGCACCCTCGAGCACAAAGATCAAATGGCCCGGCGTATGGCCGGGGGCATGGTGCGCGGTCAGGCCGGGCAGGATCTGCTGGCCCGCCGCAATCCGCTCCAGTCGGGGGGATTGGTCGAGTTCGCGCACATAGAGTTCGGGTACTGGCGTGGTGCCCCATGGCTCCTTCAGCGACCATGCAAGCTCGTGGCCGTCAATCATGATGCGCGCATTCGCAAACATCACCCAATTGACCGAATGGTCCCAATGCGAATGGGTCAGCACGACATCCGTGACATCGGCGGGAGTCAAACCGTTTGCCGCCAACCGGTCGATCACCAATTGGCGTTGCCCGAATGCGCCGGTGTCGATCAACACCACCCGCCCGTGTCCGCGCAACAAAGCAATGGTGGACCAGCCCAAGCCACCATGGCACACCGCTTTGCCCGGATAGCCCTGCACGGCAATCTCGATCTGATAGCCCGCTTCCGTCAGGCGTTGCGGCGATGCGGCGGGGGCTGTCATGCATGAACCTCGCTTGGGAATACGCTTGGGGAAAACGTTAGGGTCTTAGTGGTTGAGGCTTAGAGGCTGGGGCTTAGTGGCCAAGATAGACCTTCTGGACATTGGGATCTTTGGCCAAATCGGCAGACGGACCCGACATCGCATTGCGCCCGACCTGCAGGACATAGGCGTGGTTGGAAATTTCCAGCGCCAGTTCGACCGACTGTTCTGCCAGCAGAATGGTCAGGCCGGTTTTGTTCAAGGCAATCAGCGTGTCATACATGCTCTCGACGATGGCAGGGGCCAGACCGAGGCTCGGCTCATCCAGCAACAGCAGTTGTGGATCGCTCATCAAGGCGCGGCCGACCGCCAGCATTTGGCGTTCCCCGCCCGACATCGTCCCCGCCTGTTGCATGCGCCGTTCGGCCAGTTTGGGGAAAATGCCATAGACCTTGTCAAGCAAGGCCGCTTTTTTGGCGGTCTCGGACACCGTCGTAGCCCCCAGCATCAGATTGTTTTCAACACTTTGCTGGACAAAAAGCCGCCAGCCTTCGGGCGACAGCGCCAGACCTTGCGACACGATCGCATAAGCAGGCTGGCGGGTTATGTCATTCCCGGCAAATTTGATCTGGCCCGCCGAGGCGGGGATCAATCCGGCAATGGCATTGAGGGTTGTTGTTTTGCCGGCACCGTTGGAACCGAGCAAGGCGATGATCTGGCCGCGCCCGACCTCAAGCGAGACATCGGCCACGCCGATCAGATCGCCATATTTGACTTCGAGATGGCTGACGCTCAACAGCGGCTGTGGGGTTTCGAGATGGCTCATGCGGGATCTCCGGCGAAACCGCGTGCGGCATTGGCTGCGGCACGCTTGCCCAGATAGGCCGTCACGACGGCAGGATCACGCGTCACTTCTTGCGGCGTGCCACGGGCGATTTGATGACCCTGATGGAAAACGATGACCTGTTGGGCCAGTGAAATAATGACTTCCATAATGTGTTCGACAATGACCAGGGTCATGCCCGTCTGGTGGATTTTGCGTACGAGCTCGATGGCTTGGCGCACTTCGGTGGCGGTCAGGCCCGCCATGGCTTCATCCAGCAACAGAATTTCGGGATCGGTCGCCAAAGCACGGGCGATTTCCAGCCGCTTGCGGCCCGGTGTTCCCAAACTGCCGGCCACAGCAGAGGCAACATCGACCAGCCCCACCAGATCAAGAACCTCATAGGCCCGACGGCGGGCCCTTGCAGGATCGGATGTGCGCAAAAACGCGCCGATCATCACATTTTCAAGCACGCTCATGGTCTCGAACGTTTGCGGCACCTGAAAACTACGGGCCAAGCCGCGCACAGCCCTTTGTTCGGGTGTCATCATCGACACATCTTCGCCGTTCAGGATCACGCGCCCCGATGTCGGCATCAGATCACCAGTCAGGCAGTTGAAGAAGGTCGATTTGCCCGCGCCATTGGGACCGATCAAGCCGAGAATATCGCCCTTGTTCAGCGACACCGACACCGTATTGACGACGGTGAGGGCGCCAAAGGTTTTTGTTACATCGATTGCTTCAAGCAACATCGCGCACCTGTTTGTCGGAAGGAGCGGGTTTGGCGGCGGCCATGCGGTCCAGCAGCAGTTTCAACAGCCCGCTGGGGTAGAACCGTGCAATGATCATGATAATCGCGCCATAGACCACAAATGTCAGGCCCGCCCCTTTGCCACCGAGCAAATTATTGGAAATTTCCTCCAGAGGCACCAGAATGGCCGCGCCCACCAGTGGCCCGAACAACAGACCCGCACCCCCCAGTGCCGCCATAATCAGGATTTTGACAGAGGTCAGAATACCCAGACCGCTTTCGGGATCAATGAAGCCATACATGGTGGCGTAAAGCGTGCCTGCGACCGAGGTGAGGCCCGCGCTGATCATATAGGCATAGAGTTTGTAACGGCCCGCCTGCACGCCCAGCGAACGGGCGGCCCGCTCATTGTCCTTGATGGCCCGCAGGTAAAAACCGATGCGGCTGTTTTCCATCCAATAGGTCAGACCCAGCACCACCAACAGCACGGCAAGGAACAGATAATAATAGGGCAAGGCCGAAGTGAAGGAGAGATCGAAAACCGTGCGCGGCATCACCGGTCCGCTGAGACCGACGGCCGCACCCAAAGCCTCGACATTGGTGACAATCAGGCGCGCCAACTCGGCCACGGCAATGGTTGCCATCGAGAAATAATGGCCCGACAGCCGCAAAGTCGGCACACCGATCAGCGCGGCAATCCCGACACTGGCCGCCATGCCGACAGGAACCGCCGCAATCGGTGGCCAGCCGAAATGGGTGAAAAAGGCCATAGAGGCATAGGCCCCGCACCCGAAAAAGACGACATGCCCGACCGAAACCTGTCCGGCATAACCACCGACAATATTCCATGCCGAAGCCGCAATGGCATAGAGCAGGACAAGCGCCCCCAGCCTTTGCAGGAACGGTGTGGTGAACAGCAAGGGATAGACAATCACCAGTGCTAAAATGAGCAGGAGCCAGACAGACCGCTTCATCAGTTTTTCCCCATCAAGCCCTGCGGTCTGAACCACAACACCGCTATGAAGATCGTGTAGACGACAATGTCCTTGTAGACCGCGCCGATCAGATAACCCGACAGGGATTCAATCACACCGATCAGCAAGCCGGCCACCAAAGCTCCGGTGATCGAGCCAAAGCCGCCAAGCGAGACTGTCACAAAGGCGATAATGGCCAGCGTTTCGCCGACGGTCGGCGAGATGTAGAAAAAGGTGGCAATCAACGCACCCGCAATGCCGGTCAATCCGGCCGCCAAGCCCCAGGCAATCGCCTGCATCCGGTCGGGCCGGATACCCATCAGTTGCGCGGCGGTAGAATCCTCTGCCACCGCCAGCATTTTGGAGCCCAGCGATGTGCGCGTCAGCATCAGATGCAGAGCGATCGTCAGCACAATCGCCAGAGTACCGGCCAGCAGGCGCGAAGCCTGGATGCGGATGCCCCAGAGATCATAGGTGCCACCCACCAGATTTTCCGGCAGTGACTGGAAATTGGCTCCGAAGGTCCAGAACATGCCGTAACGCAACAGCAAAGCCAGACCGAACGTGCCGAGGATCTGCGCCAGCATCGGCCCTTTCATGACATGACGGACCAGCGAGAAATAGGCGATGATCCCCAGCGTCGCCAACAGCATGGCGGCAATCGGCATCGCCATAAACGGCCCGCCCCCGAACAGCTTCCAGACCATGAAAGCAACATACATGGCGATCATGACAAAATCGCCATGCGCGAAATTGACGACGTTCATCATGCCCCAGATCAGCGTCAGCCCCGAGGAAAACAGGGCATAGACCGCACCAAGCATCAAACCGCCGATTAAAACCTGAAGCAGAGACATCGACATCGGATCAGGACATCCATTCTAGGCGAAGCATGACTTGGCTTGGATTTCCAGCACAAGCGAACCTCGCGCACCACACGCCTGTCGGCCTTGACGCCCGTCAGGCTGTCGCATCCCGGGCCATGCCCTCAAGCACGGCACGGGATGAGACCAGGAGGGACCGGAGTTACCAGCCTTTATAGGGCATTTGTAACGGGGCTGTGGCAGAGTCTTTGGGCCAAACCGCCACATAGTCACTGCCCTGAATCTGGATCAGCAAGGCCGAGGCCAGAATATTATTGCCCTTCTCGTCAAATTTGACGCCGCGATAGCCCATCATCAACTGGTTCGGTTTCAAATCGGTGGCCTTCAACGCGGTCAGGATTTTGTTGGGGTCGGTCGAGCCTGCCCGGTTGATTGCGTCAACCATGGTGAAGAAGCCCTGCATGGCGCGGCCGGCACTGTCATCCAGATCATAGCCGGTTTTCTTTTTATACATCTCGTTCAACCGGTCGGTGACACTGCCCGGCTTGCCTGCGCTCCAGGCGGAACGGTTGATCGCGCCCTGGGCAATCGATCCGACGCTTTTCAAAAACGCCGCATCGGAGAAGCCCGAATTGTCACCGATCAGGATCGGCGGCTTGTAGCCGAGCGCCTGCATGGTTTTCATGTAGAGGATCGCATCGGATGTATAGCTGACAAAGATGATGCAATCGGGGTTTTTGTCCTTCAACTGCAAGACCTGCGATTGCACATCGGTGGTGTTGGCGGAATAGGGGATTTCAAGACCGATATTCAATCCGTTGGCCTGCGCCGCCTCGCGGATCACTTTGGCAATCGAAGTGCCATATTCGGTGTTCTCGTTGACGATGGCAATCTGGTCGACCTTGGTCCCGTTCGCCTTCATTTCCTTCAGGAATTCCATATAGATTTTGGCAATATCCGAGGCAATCGGCGTGGTGCGGAAAAACCACTTGAAACCACGCTCTGTCAGATTGGCCGCCACCGATTCAGGCGACAGGAACGGGATACCGTATTTTTCGGCAATCGCGCTGGCGGTCAAAGTAATACCGGACTGGTAGGAACCCAACACGGCATGGACCTTTTCTTCGGTAATCAGCCGCAGGGTCTGGTTTTGTCCGGCGGCCGGTGTGCCCTGATTGTCGGCAAACACGACCTCAACCTTCGCGCCGTTCAGATTGGGCAAACCGGCATCCTTGGCGAGGGTCAGATCACCCAATTCCGGATGGGCATTGTTGATGACATCCACCGCCACTTCGATGGCCGCTTTGGCCGAAGCGCCCGCGCTGGCCGCATTGCCGCTGAGCGGGTAGACCGCGCCGATTTTCACCGTGTTCTGGGCAAAAGCCCCCGTCAAACCTAGCCCTAGCACCAAGGCAGCCCCTGCCAGAGCAGTGCCCTTCATCAACCCGATTGTCTTGAACATATCCCATCCCCGATCAGTAAAAGCGTTTCCATCCTCCACACGATTTTTATCGTGTTGGCTCTTTTATTGTATTGGTTCCCGGGCCTTACCCGCGCCAAGCGCCAGCGGCTCCTTGTTCGAACTCGGATGATGCTACTGCTTTTTATCCGTATGGCTAGTGCTTATTTTATAGCACCACCGGCAATCAAACAGTTCCCGTTCATGTCCGGAAAGCAGGACTATCGTTGTTCGCACAAAACTGATCTACGATCGGCGGGTTCAACCGGTTTGACGATCAAGAGCCAGCACAAAGGCAAGAGGCAATAAAAAGGACGGTATCATGGGGCAAGCTCGCAGTGCGGCCACACGTGTGGCGATGATTTCGGGGGCCAATCGCGGCATTGGTCTGGCCATCGCCCGCCAGTTGCACCAGCAGGGCTATGCCCTGAGTCTTGGTATCAGGCGGCCCGAGGCGTTTGATGTGGCCGAGGCGTTCGGCACTGTCGAGAACATCGATGTCTTTGCCTATGAGGCCACAGAAAAACAGGCCGGACAATTGTGGCTTGAAGCCAGTTTAGATCGGTTCGGCCGTCTGGATGTGCTGGTCAATTCCGCTGGAATCTTGCGAAAGGTCAGCCTCGCAGACGGGCTTGAAAGCGATCTCGATGCCATGATGGAGGTCAATGTCAAAGGTCCGTTCAGATTGATCCAGGCCGCTTTGCCGATGTTGCGGCAATCGGGGCGCGGCCGCGTGGTCAATATTGCCTCCTTGTCGGGCAAGCGGGTGCGCAACGACAATGTCGGTTACCAGATGAGCAAATTCGCCTTGATGGCGCTCTCGCATGCGGTGCGCGCCGCCGCCTGGGATGACGGGGTGCGCGCCCTCGCGCTCTGCCCCGGTTTTGTCAAAACCGATATGGCGCTTGGTGCCAGCTCCCTATCCCCCGAAGCCATGACCAGTCCCGAGGATTTGGCCCGACTGGTCGGATTGATTGTCGACTTGCCCAATACGGCATCGATCTCGGAACTGCTGGTCAATTGCTCCTACGAGGTGATGCTGTGACCGCGCAGAGCGGATCAGATCATCAACTCGATCAAAAACGGCCCGCGCTTGTGCAACGAGGATTGGAGCAAATCGGCAAAGCCCTCGGTGCTGTCGGTGCTTGCCGCCTCGACTCCCATGGATCGGGCCATCTGTGTCCAGTTCAGATCCGGATTGCCGAGATCGAACATATCCAGAGCCGTCCGACCGGGATTGGCACCGACATTGGCCAGTTCACCGATCAAGATCTGGTATTTGCGGTTGGACAGGATGACGGTGGTGATGTCGAGATTCTCGCGGGCCTGCGTCCATAATCCCTGCACCGTATACATGGCCGAGCCATCGGCTTGCAGATTGATCACCCGCCGACCCGGCGCACCGATCGCCGCACCGATCGAGACAGGAATACCCTGCCCGATCGCCCCGCCTGTGACACTCAACCATTCATGCGGTTCGGCCGCCTGACTATAGGCCGCGAAATCACGCCCGAACGACACAGATTCATCGGAAACAATCGCGCCTTCCGGCATCAGGCTGGCGACCGTCGCCGCCACCGAGGCCGAAGTGAGCTTGCCATGCCCGATCGGCAATTTATCACCATGATAGGGCACGTCGATCTTGGGCGCATGCAAGACATCGGCAAGCCGGGCCAAAGCCTCCAGAACATCCTGTTCGGCCCGCGCCATCACATGGATATCCGTATCATGGGGGATCGGGGATTGCGGCTTATTGGGATAGGCAAAGAAAGTCACCGGTTTGAATGTGCCGCACACGACCAGCGAACGGAGCCCGGCCATTGCGGCAACGGCCTGATCGACCACATAGGGCACGCGCTCGACAATGGCCCGCCCGTAACCGCGCGACAGTTTGCCATTGGCCCCTTGGGCGATCAGGCGACATCCCGTTGCGGCAGAAATCCGGTAGGCCAAAGCCAAGCCTTCCTGCGTCAGTCCGGCATGGCCCAGGATCAAACCATTGCCGGAACCGCCTTGCCGCAAGATGCGGGCGGCCTGCTCAATGGCAAATTGATCGACCAGCGGTGTGCGGGGAAGCGGCAAGACATCTCCCACAATCCCGCCCTCGTTCCATGACACATCCGAAGGCAGAATGAGACTGGCAATCTGGCCGGGCACCGCATGCGAGGCTTGCACAGCCGCCGCCGCATCCTGACCGACAGTGCGGACATCCATGGCTGTCCGCACCCAAGAGGACACACCCCGCGCCCAGCTCTCTGTATCCGCCGTCAAGGGCGCATCGAGGGGGCGATGATAGGTGGCCTGATCACCGACAATATTGACAATCGGCGAACCGGCACGCCGGGCATTATGCAAATTGGCCAAACCATTGGCCAGTCCCGGCCCGCAATGCAACAGCGTTGCGGCAGGCTTGCCGGTCACACGGCCATAGCCATCGGCGGCCCCGGTGACCACGCCTTCAAACAGGCCAAGCACGCATTTCATGCCGGGAATACGATCCAGAGCCGCCACAAAATGCATCTCGGAAGTGCCCGGATTGGTGAAGCAGGTATCAACACCGCTTTTTAAAAGAGTATGGACTAGGCTCTCGGCACCATTCATCGGGGAGACTCCATCACTTCACCTTTTCCTGATCCTTGCAAACAGGATCCGGCCTTCAACCGATCCGTTCTGCATCACTGGTATATCAGTCTGCATGATGCGTCCGGCGGCAAGCCTTGGCAAGTGAGTTGAAGCACGTATTCTCTGCTTTACCCGAGACGGTCTCCAGTCCCCAACTTGCGCCAGAATGCAATAGGGGTTAGGGCTTTGAAACACCCATTCAATTTTTAAACTTCTTTTCACCCGGCTGAGCTATTATCCGTTTGGCATCTGTAAATTAGAGTTATGGCTCGATGAAGAAACTAAGAATTGGCGAGCTTTTTTGCGGTCCCGGCGGAATTGCTCTCGGGGCTGAACTGGCTAACAAGGCAAGCCGCCAATATCTGTTCGAGCATGCCTGGGCTGTCGATAACCATTCAGAGACAGTTGAAACATACATAGCCAATATATCCGGCGCTACGGACCAGTCGGTTATTTGCGCTGATGTCAGAGACACAAAAGTAAAATATCTGGCTCAGATTTCAGGGATTGAAGGTTTTGCATATGGCTTTCCATGCAATGACTTCAGCCTCGTGGGTGAGCATAAGGGAATTGATGGACATTTTGGTCCTTTGTACACCTTTGGCTTGCCGGTGTTAGACCATTTCAATCCCTTGTTTTTTGTGGCTGAGAATGTTGGCGGGATACGGAGCGCCAATGAGGGCAAAGCCTTCTATAAGATACTTGATGACCTCAGCCGGGCGGGTAAAGGCTATTCGATTACCCCCCATCTCTATAAATTTGAGGAATATGGTGTTCCCCAGGCAAGGCACAGGGTCATCATGGTTGGTTTTAGGAAGGATTTGAATTTGCACTTCCAGCCTCCCGCCCCGACCCATGTGACCCGTTTTGTCTCGTCGAAAGAGGCCATCATGGTCCCGCCGATTAAAAAAGGCGCGCCGAACCACGAGTTGACCAAGCAACATCCCCGGGTCGTGGAACGTTTGAAATTTATTCGTCCAGGCGAAAATGCATGGACGGCCAACTTGCCCGCACACCTGAGATTAAATGTTGCCGGGGCGCAAATAAGCCAGATTTACAAGCGGCTCGATCCTGACAAACCTTCCTACACTGTGACCGGTTCTGGCGGTGGCGGGACCCATGTCTATCATTGGGAAGAGAACCGCGCGCTCACCAATCGCGAACGTGCGCGTTTACAAACTTTTCCGGATGATTTTATCTTTCAAGGCTCGAAAGAAGCGGTCAGAAGACAGATTGGCATGGCCGTGCCGCCCGCAGGTGCTCAAATTATATTTGAAGCGATCGCAAAAACCCTTGAGGGTAAAACCTATAATTCCATTAAATCCAACCTGGAATAACGATGCGCAACATCTGGATGTTTCCCAGAAATAAACGAAGAATGGTGCCTCTCGATACGGCGCTCATTCTGAGGGCAATGGTGGTCGCTTCTGAGCTTGGCACATCATGGGTGGGTGATCAGGGGCAACAGAATAAATTTTCCGAACTTTTGGAAAAATATGGCCTCAAAGGTGGCGGAAACCAGCGGGACGACAATCCCGGTGGCTCGAGAACGTACGAAGCCCAAATGAGGCTTCTTGGATTGCTGTATAAAGATACAGACACCAACACTCTTAAACTCACCCAAGCTGGCGAAGATCTTGTCAATCTTCAAGAGCCGACAAAAACAATGGAATTCCAGATCCTCAAGTGCCAGTTTCCATCCTCCTACTCACTGGCTCGCAATGTCGGAATAGACAGATCAATTAAAATCAGGCCGTTTGTTTTTCTTTTAAAATTAGCCGCCGATCAAGACCTCAATGGCTTGACCGACAAAGACATCATGGTTCCTGTTGTTTACGGCAGACAGGAGACTGATTTTCAAAAATGTAAAAATCTTATTCTCCAGCTTAGAAGTGCGGACTTTCCTGCTGTTATCCCTGATACATCGGAAATAAGAACAACCAAGACGCAAAGCGCGTCTTACGACAGCAGAATAAGAGACATCAAAGACATAGCCAATACATTCAAGAATGTCCTTCAGGGATGCGGCTTGGTCGATCTCAGATATGTTGGGGAGGAGACACGAATATTTCCCCGTAAAGGCATCATGGACATGGTGTCTGAAGTTGAAGCAATGCCCTATATCGATTTTTGAAATCTCTCGGATGAGCAGGCAACATTACGCTATGGATCCAGATACGGCGCGGTGAAAGATACCCGAAGAATATTCATGCCCAAGAGCAATCCGGAATTATTCACGAAGGGGACGCTGGTCTATCAAGAATTCCTCGACAAAGTCGGTTTGCCTGCATCCCAAGCTGAAATTGATTTATTTGTATCTGAAGCCTGTCGACAATACGGGCTCTCCAGAGAGATGATCATTGACGCCTTACAACCCATCTTCACCGATGCAAACAACTACATTGGCGCAAGATTGATTGGAATTTCCAAAGGCGGCACAAAGACTGCCGAAGATTTTGAAAAGAGTGTAGCCAAGATATTTGAGATTGAGTTTGGCTATCAAGGCACCGAATGGACTGGAAGGCGGCAAAGGGCTGGCCTTGGCGGATATATGGATGTGTTTGTTGTTGAGGCCGGGCGTAATTTGTGCGGGATCATCGATACCAAATCCACCAATTCTTATGACCTGCCTCATCAGGATGTCACTAAAGCCATCAGTACTTACATCGATAATGCTTCAGAACTGTATGGCTCGAGAAACTTAGACCTGGCGTTTGTTGGCTACGTCTCCCATCTCATTTCCGAGGGGGCGGCAACCAGAGCCCGCGAGATTTCCAATTTGAAGAAGGTGCCGGTTTCTCTTATTTCAGCCTATGGATTGAATTCCTTGCGTCATGAATTTGCAGGCAGAGGCAGACCCGATCTGATAACGGACCGTTTGACGGCTAACCCTGTCAATTTATTTACCTAATCAAACGCCCCTTGGATTGATGCAACCCGATCACCGTTTCTAGCCATGGCAGCATTGGCTCGGCATGGAAGTGGATATTATTCACCTGACGGTCCAACTCTCATAGCTTGGCGCCCCTCCGTTCCAGCGGACTTTTTGGGTGGCGATAATGCATAAGCGCAACTTATCCCGCCACATTTAATCCGTCTTAGCGTGTCTGTGACCGTATGATTAGCCTGAACCGGACATTGTGGGGATTGATATGCCATTTTCAGATTACAAGACTGCGCTCGTCACCGGTGCCTCCTCTGGAATCGGCGCGGCTGTGGTGGAGCGGTTTTGCCGCGAAGGGCTGGAGGTCCATGCTTTGGCCCGCGGCAAGGCGGCTCTGGATGACCTGTCCAAACGCACCGGCTGTATCATCCATGCCATTGATGTCACCGACACCGCCGCGCTGACCCAGCTGACTCAATCGGTTGATTTCGATGTGCTGGTCAACAATGCGGGGGTGGACCGTCCGCGCTCGTTTTTGAATGCGCAGGAAGATGACATCGACCTGCTGGTGGATGTCAATTTGCGGGCCGTCTTGCACCTTTGCCGTCTGGTTGTGCCGGGCATGGTGGCGCGTGATCGCGGCCATGTCATCAATATCAGTTCGATTGCGGCGGCCTATCATTTCGGCGGCAACTCGACCTATCACGCCACCAAAGCGGCGGTGAGCATGCTGTCGGGCCAGTTGCGGGTGGATGCCTTCGGCAAGCGGGTGCGGATTACCGAAATCTGTCCGGGCCGCGTCGCGACCGATATTTTCGCCCATGTGCATGGCGACAGTCCCGAAACCTATGAGCGGTTTATCAAAGGCTTTGAATTGCCGGAAGCCAAAGATATCGCCGATGCCATTGCCTTTGCTGTCTCCGCGCCGATGGCTGTCAATATCGGCCATATGGAAATCACACCGACCATGCAGGTGCCTGCAGGTCTGATGACCACACGGCCCGAAGCGCCGCAAACGCCAGCACCAACGCGTTCCCCGCCAAGGACATAGAATGAAGGGATTTGACCTCCTCGCTGTCCTGACCCATCCGCAATTCAGCCAGATGCTGTTGAGCGGAATGAAAATGACGCTGATCATTGCCTTGGGCTCGTGGATACTGGCGATGAGCCTCGGCTTTGTCCTGCTGGTCATCCGCATGGTGCCTCTCAAGGCGGCCGATCAGGCGGTTGCGGCCTATGTGTCCTATCACCGCAATGTGCCCACTCTGGTGCAACTGATGCTGTGGTATTTCGGCATTGCCAATATTCTGCCCGGCAGTCTGCAAAGCTGGCTCGGTGACCATAATGGCGAGGCTATTTTTGCGATTGTCGGCTTGGGCCTGTGTCAGGCCGCCTATTTCAGCGAGGATCTACGTTCCGGTTTCCGTTCGATCCCGCCCGGACAGGATGAGGCCGCCCGCGCCCTGGGCCACAGCTATCTCGGTGCCATGGCCTATGTGCTGTTGCCGCAGGCGTTCCGCCATGCCCTGCCTGCACTGATCAACCACACCGTATCCCT
>CANGOE010000051.1 GCA_947455455.1 Hyphomicrobiales bacterium | reverse complement strand
TGTTTTTATTATGAATAACAATATTGAAAATTCCAACAATAAAAGTCAAACTAGAAAATGATATTAATGTATTGACAATAAAAATACTTGAAATTTCTAATTTAAAATTTTCAATTTTTGAAAAAAAGTAAAAATCATTCAATTTAATTTCAAAATTGAAATTGTATTTTATTTGAAAATACGAAATAACAATGCAAAATACAAATGAAATGAAAAAAGATTTCCATAATTTATAAGGCAAGCTATGAAGAATACGAAAAACATCTTTAGCCAGCTCAATAGATTCTGCTTCAATAATTTTTATGTTCATCGCGTAAGTGACCTAGTTAGTATCAATTTGACGCGGAACAACACATTAATAGACTAAATTTTTACAAAAAATACGCAACCACAAATTAGAGCAAAATCTCCGTCCTCACTCCACCGTCACAGACTTTGCCAGATTGCGCGGTTGATCAACATCGGTGCCCAAGGCAATGGCGGCATAATAGCTCAGGAATTGGACGGGGATGGCGTAGACAATCGGGGCGAAGTTTGGCGGCATGCTTTGCATGGTGATGGAGCCTGCCACCTCGATGGATGAATCGCGGGCGGCATGTTCATCAGAGATCAGGATGATCCGGCCACCACGGGCGGCAACCTCGTGCATGTTGGAAATGGTCTTTTCAAAAATCGCATCGCGCGGGGCGATGACAATCACCGGCATATCTTCGTCGATCAGGGCAATCGGACCATGCTTCAACTCGCCTGCCGCATAGCCTTCGGCATGGATGTAGGACAATTCCTTCAGCTTCAATGCCCCTTCCAGCGCCATCGGATAGCTGGTGCCACGCCCCAAAAACAAAACGTCTTTGACCTTGGACATGTCATAGGCGACTTTTTCGATCTGCTTTGCCTGTTTGAGAGCCGTCGCCATCAAGCCGGGGACGGCAATAAGCTCCGATACCAAGGCTTGTTCTTCTGCATGCGTCAATGTGCCTCTGGCCCGTCCGGCGGCAATGGCCAGACAGGCCATGACGGTCATCTGGCAAGTGAACGCCTTGGTTGAGGCCACGCCGATTTCGGGGCCGGCCAAGGTCGGGGCCACAAAGTCACTTTCGCGGGCAATCGTCGATGTCGGCACATTGACGACCGACAACACCATCTGGCCGCAGGATTTGGAATAGCGCAAACCTGCCAGCGTGTCGGCGGTTTCACCCGATTGGGAGATAAAGACCGACAAGCCATTTTTGGACAGAGGCGCTTCGCGATACCGGAATTCGGACGCAATATCGATATCGACCGCCATCCGCGCAAAGCGCTCGAACCAATATTTGGCGACAAACCCGGAATAATAAGCCGTGCCGCAAGCGGCGATGGTCAGACGGTCAATCGAGGCCCAGTCGATCTGCGCATCCAGAGGCAGGCGGACAGACAGATTGCCCATATCGATATAATGGGCCAATGTGCGGCCAACCACTTCTGGTTGCTCGTGAATTTCCTTGGCCATGTAATGGCGATGGTTGCCCTTGTCGACCGACATCATCCCCGCCGAGGATTTGATTTTGGGGCGGGTCACAGGCGTGTTGTGGCTGTCATAGATGGTCACGGATTGGCGCGTCAGCACGGCCCAATCCCCGTCATCCAGATAGGTGATCTGGTCGGTAAATGGGGCCAGTGCCAGCGCATCGGACCCCAGATACATCTCGCCTTCACCGTACCCAATGGCAAGGGGCGCGCCTTGACGGGCGGCAATGATCAGATCGGGGGAACCGTCGAAAATGAACCCGAGCGCAAAAGCTCCGCGCAACAGAGGTAGACTTTCGCTCACCGCTTTTTGCGGGTCATTGGTGCGCCGCAAAGCCCGCGTCACCAGATGCGCCACCACTTCGGTATCGGTTTCGGTTTCAAACACGATGCCGTCGGCCTCAAGCTCATCCCGCAATTCACGGAAATTCTCGATGATCCCGTTATGCACCACCGCCAGACGATCGGTGGCATGGGGATGGGCATTGCGTTCGACAGGTCGGCCATGGGTCGCCCAACGGGTATGACCGATGCCGATCAGCCCGTGCAGTGGTTCCGCTTTCAACCGATCAGCCAGATTGCGCAATTTGCCTTCGGCGCGGCGGCGGTGGAGAATTCCCTCTTCCAGCGTGGCGATACCTGCTGAATCATAACCGCGATATTCGAGCCGTTTCAGGGCTTCGACCAGCAAGGGTGCGACTTCCTGTGTTCCCAAAATGCCAACGATTCCGCACATAGCAACCTCATTTCCAATCAGATGCCCTGTGGTAGGGGGGCAATGACATCAAAAGCAAATCAACTTAATTTTCAACGCATAACAGCACGAGAAAACCTTAAGAAGGCACTGATACAACTCATTTTTTCTTGGATAGCTTTTGCCGCAAACCTTCTGCGCCACCCGCTTTGTTGACCTGTCGGCCACGCGCCAATGCCAAGGCATCGGCGGGAACATCTTCGGTTATTACAGAGCCGGTCGCCACATAGGCCCCGTCACCAATGGTCACAGGTGCAATCAGAGCCGAATTGGAACCGATAAAGGCATGGGCCCCGATGGTGGTTTTATGCTTGGCATAACCATCATAATTGCAAGTGATGGTCCCGGCACCGATATTGGATTTGGGGCCGACGCTGGCATCCCCCAGATAGGTGAGATGGTTGACTTTGACCCCTTCGGACAAGGTCACATTTTTCAATTCAACGAAATTACCGATCCGCACATGGCTTGCCAGTGTGGACCCCGGTCGCAAGCGGGCATATGGACCCACCACGCTGTCGGGACCGATCGTCGCCCCTTCACAATGGCTGAACGCTTTGATGGTCACGCCGTCGGCGATCGTCACCCCGACATCGAATACGCAATGAGGCTCGATCACCACATCACGCCCCAAAACGGTATCGTAGCTCAAGGTGACGCTGGCAGGATCAACCATGGTGACGCCGGACAGCATCGCACTGGAGCGCAGCCGGTTCTGCATCAGATGTTCGGCCTGCGACAGTTGCACACGGTCATTGACCCCCATAACCTCCTGCTGGTCAGCCAGAGCATGGGTCACAGACAGGCCACGTGCGGCGGCAAGCGCGACACAATCGGTAAGGTAGAATTCCTTTTGGGCATTATGGTTGGAAACAGCCTTTAAAATGGCAAGCGCCTGTTTGCCATCAAAGGCCATCAGCCCTGCATTGCACAAGGTCACAAGGCGTTCCGCATCACTGGCATCCTTGTGCTCGTGGATGGCCGTGAGTGTGTCGCCGTCAAGCAACAAACGGCCATAGCCTGTCGGATCATCCGCATCAAACCCCAAAACGGCAACACTGGCACCCTGATGGATTTTCGACCGCAAGGCTCGATAGGTCGAAGCCTGAACCAGTGGTGTATCGGCAAACACCACCAGCACATCATCCCAGCCTTCGGCCAATTGTGCGTGGGCGGCCAGACAGGCATGGGCTGTGCCCAATCTTTCGGTCTGCACAACAATATCGGCATCGGGACGGCGTTTTTTCGCCTCATCCGCGACATCCTGCCGGTCAGGACCAACCACCACGACCACCTTGTCAGCGCCCGCCTCACCTACTGCATTGAGCACATGCCCCAACATCGACAGACCCGCTATGCGGTGAAGCACTTTGGGCATACGCGAACGCATCCGCGTGCCCTCGCCAGCGGCGAGGATAATGGTCAAACACTTTCGGGAAGACAAAAGGGGATCATTTGAGGCGAAATGCGGGGATGACATGGATGGACACGATCTCCTGTAATTCCTGTACCGATGTTGAATAGCAAGAGTGTTAAAACATTCTCAACAAAGCGGATCGGCTTGCCCTAGGGGCCGGACTTTAACGATGATCAGCAAGACCTGTCGCATCTTGCCCCAACTGTGGTAAGAAATCGAGAGTGTCATCGTTTTTTGAACAAAACCCCATCGAATGTCGGTTATTTTCTAATGCCAACAGATCCTGAACTGAGCAAGAACCAGACCGCCTCGCCCACACGCCGCACTGTGTTGGCGGGCATGGCCGGATTGGGTGCCGGATTGGGATTTGCCGGCCTCTCACCCCTTCAGGCGCAGGAGCAAACCCTGTTCCAGCAATCGCTGGGTGTGCTGTTGGGTGATGGCCGCAAATTTTCGGCCGCCAACGTATTGGAATTGGCGCGCATCCTGTCCAAACGCCCCTATCAGGGACCGGTCAGCCAGCTTCCGGACCTTTTTGCCAATCTGGATGCAGAGGGCTACGCCCAGATCAAGGCGCAACAAAGCACTTTTCTGTGGGAGAAAGAGGGGCGCGGCTTCACCATCGAGCCCCTGCATCGCGGCTTTGCCTTCCAAACCCCGACAGCCCTGCATGTGATCGAAGACGGCTTGATCCGCCGGATTGCCTATGAGCGCGACCGCTTTGATTTCGGCAAGCTGAATGTTCCGGAAACGTTGCCCAATCTCGGATTTTCTGGTTTCAGGATCTTCGGCGATGCCCAAGATGGTCCGATGCGGGAAGTTGCAATTTTTCAAGGCGCGACCTTTTACCGTTCCGCGGCCCGCAATCAGGTGATCGGAGCCACGGCGCGTGGTTTGATCATGAAACTGGGCGACCAGAAGGGCGAGGAATTCCCGGCATTCCGTGCCTTTTGGCTGGAAAAGCCTAGCCCTGCCTCGGATACGATTATCATCCATGCCCTGCTGGATTCCGAAAGCGTGACAGGGGCTTATCGTTTCACGATCAAAAGCGGTGAAGTCACCATTATTGACACCGAAATGACTCTCATCCCGCGTGTCGCCGTTGACAATTACGGGATCGGCGGCATGACGGCGACCTATTATTTCGGTCCCAATTCCCGCCGCAATATCGATGATGTGCGGGCGGCCGCTTATGAAGCAAGCGGTTTGCAGATCAAAAACGGCAATGATGAATGGGTCTGGCGGCCGCTCAACAATCCGCAAGCCTTGCAGATTTCGGTATTTGTCGATCCCTCGCCGCGCGGCTTCGGCCTGTTGCAACGCGACCGTGATTTTGCCACCTTTCTGGATGACGAGCAGGCCTTTGAAAAACGCCCGACCATCTGGAACGAACCGATCGGCGAATGGGCGACAGGATCTGTCCAGCTGACAGAAATTCCGTCCGACAATGACGTGAACGACAATATTCTGGCCTATTGGCGGCCCAAACAGCCGCTTGTTCCTGATCAGGAGCAATCTTTTGTTTATCGCCAATATTGGTGCTGGCAACCGCCTGAACGCCCACCATTGGCCATTGTTTCGGGCACACGCATCGGCAAAGCGGGCGGCAAGAAAAGGCGGTTTGTCGTCGAATTCAACGATGACCGTTTCAAACTTGCAGACGAATTGACAGCATACAAGCCATCCATTTCCAGTTCGATCGGCACTCTGAGCCGGATCAAGCTGTCCTTTTATCCCGAACGCCGTTTGTGCCGTGTCAGCTTCGATCTTGATCCGGGCAATGATACCATGTCCGAATTGCGCTTGTTGCTGACCAAAAGCGACCAGCCGGTTTCCGAAACATGGCTCTATCGCTGGACGGCGTGAGAACACATATGACCCAGACATCTGTCGATAGCGACCCGACCATGATCCTGTCAAAACCGGCCCTGCCACCGGAATCACCCTTGCCGATGCCCTCGCAGGCTCTCTCGCGGTTTGAAGCCAGCCAACGCCGGGCTCCGCTCAAACGCCATTCCAAGCCTATTCTAAGCCGATTGTTCGTGTTCGGCGGTGGCTTGGCTTTGACAGGCTATGGCGCTTACGAGATGTACGGCGTGGTTTCGGTCTCGTCCGTCACCATCCTGCAATGGGTGCTGGTGGTCCTGTTTACCATCAATTTCTCATGGATTGCTTTGGCATTCTCCTCCTCGGTTCTGGGCTTCGGGGCTTTGTTGGGCAAACCCAAACCGCAAATCACCCCGTCCAGCCTGAAGGCCAAAACGGCTCTCGTGATGCCCGTTTATAACGAGGCTCCCTCGCGGATTTTTGCGGCCTTGCAGGCGATGATCGAAGAGGTCGAGAAAACCGGATTGCTCGACCATTACGATGTGTTCGTGCTGTCAGACACCACCGATCCCGATATTTGGGTGGCCGAAGAACGGACTTTTCTGGCGATGCGCCAGCGTTTGCCGCATGTGAACCTGTATTACCGCCACCGTCCCAAAAATATCGGTCGCAAATCCGGCAATATCGAGGATTTCGTCACCCGCTGGGGCGGCGCCTATGATCATATGCTGGTGCTGGATGCCGACAGTGTGATGACAGGCCATTGCATCACCTCGCTGACGGCGGCCATGGAGGCCGATCCCGATTCCGGCATCATCCAGAGCCTGCCATTGGTTACAAACCGCAACACGCTGTTTGCCCGCTTGCAACAGTTTGCCGCCCGCATTTATGGGCCGGTGATTGCCACGGGACTGGCCATCTGGTCGGGCCGCGAGGGCAATTATTGGGGGCACAATGCCATTATCCGCGTCAAAGCCTTTGCCGATCATGCGGGCCTGCCAACCCTGTCTGGCAAACCGCCGTTTGGCGGGCATATTCTCAGCCATGATTTTGTCGAAGCCGCGCTGATCAGGCGCGCCGGATGGTCGGTCTATATGTTGCCGCAACTGACCGGCAGTTATGAGGAAAGCCCGCCTTCCCTGATCGATCTTTCGGTGCGCGACCGGCGCTGGTGTCAGGGCAATTTACAGCATTTGCGTGTTATCGGTGCCAAAGGGCTGACATGGTCGACCCGCCAGCATTTTGCAACCGGCGTGATGGCCTATCTCGCCTCGCCTTTCTGGCTGGCGCAATTGCTGGTCGGGATGGTGCTGGTTCTGCAAACCTATTGGGTCAGACCGGAATATTTCACGCAACAATTCTCGCTGTTTCCGGCATGGCCGCGCTTTGATGCCGCACGCGCTTTGAATTTGTTCGAGCTGACCATGGCCATTCTGCTGGCCCCGAAACTGTTCGGATTGATACTGTCACTCATTCGCACCGATGAGCGGCGCGCCTGCGGCGGCGGCTTTGCGTTGATCGCCTCCACCCTGATCGAAGTGCTGATTTCCGCGCTGGTCGCCCCCATCATGATGGTGATCCAGTCGGGTGCTGTGACGCAAATCCTGCTGGGACGCGATACTGGCTGGAACCCGCAACGGCGCGATGATGGTTCCATTCCTGTGGCTTTCGTCATCAAACGCCATCGCTGGCATGTGGTGATGGGCTTGGTGGCCGGTGTCACGGCCTATCTGATTTCCCCCTCGCTGTTTGGCTGGATGTCGCCCACCATTGTCGGGCTGGTGCTGTCGGTTCCGCTGTCGGCGGCCTCTTCCAGTCTGGCTTTCGGCTTGGCTTTGAAGCGCATGAATCTGCTCCTCACCCCCGAAGAAGTGTCGATCCCCCTCGTGATCGAGCGCGCCAATGCGCTGATGAAGGATTATCAACAGGCCAATTTCGATGCCGCCGACGGGCTCGAAGCGCTGTGGATCGACAAGGCCCTGCGTGAGGCCCATATCGAGATGCTGCCGGTGGTGCCACGCCGTCACCGTGGCGATATTGATTCGGATCGGGCGATTGCCGAAGCAAAACTGGCGGATGCAGAAATTCTTTCCGATGCCATCAATTGGTTGCGCCCGAAGGAAAGAAGCCTTGTTTTGAACGACAGAGCGCTGATTCATCTGGTCACTTCTCTGCCACAAAGTCGCAATGAATCGACAAGTTCTTGATATCTGCACTTGACCATTGGGATGATGCAGATTACGCAGGGTCCGGCTTCGGGAGCTCGTAGCTCAGCTGGTAGAGCAACGGACTTTTAATCTGTAGGTCGAGGGTTCGAGTCCCTCCGAGCTCACCACTTCTTTTATGGAGGTCGTGATGGCCCCGAACGCCCCTTCTTCTGATCCCCTGTCATCATACAGGCTCCGGCCCGATCCGGACGATGCGGCTCTGACAGAGCGGGTCTCCGGCTTTGACGAGCGTGGAGAGCCAGTCACTTTGTCTGTCACCGTCGAACGGCCATTGACGCTCTATCTCAATGCGCGTGAGATCGTGACGATGATGACCATTCTCGATCATCCCGCTTATCTGGCTTTGGGCTATTTGCTCAACCAGAACATGTTGCAATTCGACGACGAGGTCACGGGTGTCGATTATGATGACGATCTGGGTGTCGTTGTTGTCCGCACTCCGGTCGAGACCGATTTCGAGGACAAACTCAAAAAACGCACGCTGACCTCCGGTTGCGCCCAAGGCACGACCTTCGGGGATCTGATGGAATCACTGGCGGATGTCAGACTGCCGGAAACCGAGCTGAAAACCTCCTGGCTCTATGCGCTGACCCAAACCATCAACACCACGCCCTCCCTCTATCTGACAGCGGGCGCGATCCACGGCTGTGTCCTGTGCGCTCAGGACAAACCGCTGGTCTATATGGAAGATGTCGGCCGCCACAATGCGGTGGATAAAATCGCAGGCTGGATGTTTGACCAGAAGGTGACAGGCGCAGACAAGATTTTCTACACCACGGGCCGTCTGACCTCGGAAATGGTGATCAAAACGGTCAGGATGGGGATCCCCATCCTCGTGTCGCGCTCGGGCTTTACCGCTTGGGGGGTGGCTCTGGCCAAGCAATGCGGCTTGACGCTGATCGGACGGGCGCGGGGCAAGCGGTTTGTGGTGCTGTCGGGGGAAAACCGCATCACCTATGATCAAAATCTGGCTTATGTCGCCGATGAATCCTTCAAGTCACGCCGTAAAGGCTCGGATGCCGATCATGACTAAGCCATTGGGTGTTCTCTTGGCCGGCGGCCTCGCCCGCCGGATGGGCGGCGGTGACAAACCTTTGCGCCTGTTGGCCGGTCGGCCCATTCTTGATCATGTGATCGAACGGTTTTCACCGCAATGTTGCGGGTTGGTCTTGAACGCCAATGGCGATCCTGACCGTTTCAAGGCCTATGGCCTGCCTGTGATTGCCGATACCGTGCCCGATTATGCCGGGCCGCTTGCAGGCGTTCTGGCGGCGATGGACTATTGCGCGGCCCATAGACCGGAGATTGCCGATATCGTGTCGGTTGCGACCGACAGTCCCTTTTTGCCGCTCGATTTGGTCGAGCGTCTGGAACAAGCACGCAATCTGGCAGGAACTCCGCTGGCCTGTGCGCAATCGGGCGATCAGGTCCAGCCGCCTTTCGGGCTCTGGCCTGTCTCCTTGCGGGAGGACCTGCGCGAGGCTTTGCTGGGAGAGGGTTTGCGCAAGATCGACCTGTGGACCGCCCGTTACGGGATTGCCATAGCACAATGGCCGCAAACACCCTTTGACCCGTTTTTCAATGCCAACCGCCCCGATGATCTGGACGAAGCCGAACGCCTTTATGCATCCCTCGTCTGATCAGGCGAGAATTGCGGCATAGCTGACAAACGGCACTGGATCTCCGGCATGGATCAGCGTGCTTTCTTCGGGGAGCACGACAAAGCCATCGGTTTGTGTTAACGAGGAAATCACCCCTGCGCCGTCTTGCGGATGCTTGGTGGCCTCATAAACGCCATCCTGCCCGCCTGAGAGGCTCACACGGACGAATTCGAGCCTGCCCTGCTTTTTGCGATAGTTGAAGCCTGAGCGCACGTTAAAGTGGCGTGGTGTGGCCCATGTCTCGCCCCGCATGCAGGCCACCAGCCCACGGACAATCGCTGTCATGGTCACAAACACAGCCACCGGATTACCCGGCAGGCCGACAAACAGACATTGACCCAACTGGCCGACCACGATCGGCCGTCCCGGTTTGATGCCGACACGCCACAAATCCATCCGTCCCTGATCGGTCAAAGCCGCTTTGACATGATCCTCTTCACCCGTCGACACGCCACCAGAAGTCAGGATCAGATCATGCGTACGGGCGGCCTCAGCCAGTGAATGGCCAATGGCCAATCGCTCGTCAGGCAGGATGCCGAGATCGGTGACAGACAGCCCCCAGCCCTCGAGAATGGAGATCAGCATCCCCCGATTGGCATCGTAAAGCTGTCCCGCTTCAAGGTGCTGGCCTGCTTCGACCACTTCATTGCCTGTCGAAAATACCGCCACTCTCAAAGAACGGCGCACAGGCAGTTGCGACAGGCCTAAGGCCGAAGCCAGCGACAATTCGGCCGGACCCAGCACCACGCCGGCTTTCAAGGCGACCGCGCCTTGGGATACGTCTTCGCCGGCCAAACGGCAATTCGCGCCCCGTTTCAAACCAAGGGGCAGACGCACCTGCGCCCCCTCCTCTAGCAGGGTCACATCTTCCTGCATGAACACCGTGTCGTAGCCGTCGGGCATGGGTGCGCCGGTGAAAATCCGGATGGCCCCGCGCTGGCCCGATGGCCCTACAAACACGGCACCGGCGGCAACTCGACCAATGACAGGCAGGATCGTATCCTCATCGCTTGCCAGCATAGCCATGGCCACGGCGTAACCATCAACCGCAGAATTGGCAAAACCGGGCAGAGGCAAAGGAGCCAGCACAGCTTCTGCCAAGACGCGACGTGCGGCCTGACGCAAAGGAATCGTTTCGACGCCCGCGACCACTGGGATTTGACGGGCAAATCGCTCCAGCAACACATCAACCCGCAACAATTCTTCGCCGAAGGCCAGATGATCGGGGGTGAGCTGGACCATGGCGAGCCGTTATTTCCGCTCGTGCATCAAAGGGAGCAATTGCTTCAATTCGATCGCGTGTTTCATGACATATTCACTGACGGTTTCGACATCGTCAGGATCAATCTGCGGAATAGGCAATTTTTTGCTGGTCTGGTCACTCAGGATCGCCACGATATTGGGATCATGGGGAAACAGGAAATCCTTGCCGGCCTCGTGCCGGTGCACTTCGATTTTGGGATGGTTCCAGCGTTTGAACCCTTCGATCAGCACAAAATCAACCGGCGAGAGCTGGCGCAACAGGTCCGGCAGGGGCCATTCCTGCTCCTGCTTGTATTCATGCATCAAGGCAAAACGCTTGCCGGAGGATACAAGAACCTGTTTGGCTCCCGCTTGCCTCAATTTGAAGCTGTCTTTACCCGGCACATCGACATCAAAGGTATGATGGGCATGTTTGATGGTCGACACCGTAAAGCCCCGCGCAAACAGCGACGGCAAGAGCAAACGCAACAAATGCGTTTTGCCTGAATCACTCCAACCGGCAAAACCGATCACTTTCATTCTACCCTCGACATTTTGGCAATCCCGTCCGGCATGCAACAAAGTCTTGCCCCGACCAGGATTTTAGCGTCATAACATTCACTATCATACAACCCGTCGAACCCAATGCCCACAATCATGCCAAACAAATTTACTGGCTTTCTGATCAGGATATCATAGGTTCCGCATGACTGTTCAAGAGATCTCCACACTGCAACTCGACCTGAAAGGGTTGAAATGCCCCCTGCCCGCACTGAAAACCCGCAAGGCTTTGTTGGGGCTTGGCAATGGCGCGATGATCGAGGTCATCAGCACCGATCCAATGGCGCGGATCGACATTCCCCATCTGGTCGCAACGCTGGGAGACGAATTGGTCACCCAGCGCGAAGAAGCCGATTGCGTCATTTTCAGCATCAGACGGCAAGCCGCCAAAGCCTGATTAACCCAGACGAGACAAGGCCTCGGTCAGCTTGATCCGGCGGCTTCGGCCTTCTTCCAACCGTTCGCGCTGTTCGTCGACCACCTCTTCGGGCGCACGCGCCATGAAATCGGCATTGGCCAGCTTGCTTTCGATCTTGACGGCTTCGGAGTCGATCTTCTCGATTTCCTTGCCCAGACGCAGACGCTCTGCCGCAATATCGATGATGCCTTCCAGCGGAAGCGCGACCACTTCACCACGGATGACGAGACCGATTGACTGCGGAGGGGCGACATCGGCCATCACCACATCGGAGACGCGCGCCAGACGCTTGATCATATCGCTCCAGCGGGCCGCCCGCTCTTTGGTCTGGCTTGAAGCCGCCACCAGCACCAACGGGATCTGTGCCGAACCGGGCACATTGGTTTCAGCGCGTGCCGAACGGATATCGGACACCAGATCGACCAGCCAGCCGATCTCGGCCTCGGAAGCGGCATCACCAAGGCCGCTGACATCAGGCCAAGCGGACAAGGCCAGGATCGCCTCGCGTTTTGGCCCTTGCGCGCCCAGCAACCCCCAAAGCTCTTCCGTCAAAAACGGCATGAAAGGATGCAACAGGCGGGCAATCTCGTCGATCACATAGGCAATGCAAGCCCGCGTTTCGTCCTTTGCAGGACCATCCTCGCCAGTCAGGATCGGCTTGGACAATTCGACATACCAATCACAAAAACTGTTCCAGACAAAACGATAGGCCGCATTGGCCGCATCATTGAACCGGTAGGCTTCCAGCGCATGCGTCACATCGGTGACGGCTTGCGCCAATTCACCCAAAGCCCAGCGGTTGAGCGCAAGCGTGGTGGAACGCGGATTGAAGCCGTCAATCCGGGCGCAATGGTTCATCTCGGCAAAGCGGGTTGCATTCCAGAGTTTTGTAGCAAAATTGCGATAGCCTTCAACACGTTGCGTCGACAACTTAATGTCGCGCCCCTGTGCCGCCATGGCCGTCAGGGTAAAGCGCAACGCATCCGCGCCATAGGTGTCGACTAGGGCAATCGGATCGATCACATTGCCCTTTGATTTCGACATTTTCGCACCCTTTTCATCGCGCACCAGCGCGTGAATATAGACAGTGCTGAAAGGTGGCGCGTCCATGAACTCGATGCCCATCATCATCATGCGGGCGACCCAGAAGAAGATGATATCGAAGCCTGTGACCAGCACATTGGTGGGATAATAGCGCCGGACTTCGGGTGTTGCATCGGGCCAGCCGAGTGTCGAGAACGGCCACAGCGCCGAAGAAAACCATGTATCGAGCACATCCGGATCACGGGTCAACGCAACCGTTTTGCCGTAATGGCTTTGCGCCTGTGCTTCGGCTTCGGCTTCGTCATAACCGACAAACACATGACCGTCGGGACCATACCATGCCGGGATCTGGTGTCCCCACCACAATTGACGCGAGATGCACCACGGCTCGATGTTCTCAAGCCATTGAAAATAGGTTTTTTCCCAATTCTCGGGCACAAATTTTGTCTCGCCTGTCCTGACCGCTTTCAAGGCGGGCTGGGCCAAGGTTTTGGCATCGACATACCATTGATCGGTCAACCATGGCTCGATCACGATATTGGACCGGTCGCCATGCGGCACCATCATGGTGGTTGGCTCGATCAGGCTCAACAAGCCGGCCTCGTGCAACAAGGCGATGATGGCTTTGCGGGCCGCAAAACGGTCCATCCCATCCAGCGCAAGTGCGGCTTGGTCTGCTTGGGCAAAAGCGGGCTGATCCTTGATGGCGATGCGGGCTTTGGCATCGAGGATGTTGATTTGTTCGAGCGCATGGCGCTTGCCGACTTCAAAATCGTTGAAATCATGGGCGGGAGTAATCTTGACCGCACCGGTGCCTTTTTCGGGATCGGCATAATCATCCCCGACAATCGGGATCAGGCGGCCCACCAGCGGCAACAGGGCCTTGCGGCCGATCAGTGTTTTCAGGGTCTCGTTGTCCGGATGCACGGCAACGGCTGTATCGCCCAACAGGGTTTCCGGACGGGTTGTGGCCACACGAATGAAAGTGGTTGCATTTTCAGGATCATAGACCACGCCTTCAAGCGGGTAATCGATATGGTAGAGCTGGCCGGAAGGGTCGCGGTCCAGTTGTTTGCCGAGCGCAACCAGATTCAGCGGCTCTTCCTGATGGCGATCCCATTTGAAATTGCCGCGCTTTTCAACCTGTAACACTTCCAGATCGGAAATAGCGGATTCAAAATGAGGATCCCAATTGACCAACCGCTTGGCGCGATAGATCAGACCCTTCTTGTGCAATTCGACAAAAACCTTGGTGACAGCACGCACCATCTGGTCATCGGGCGAGCCGTCACCCATGGTGAAGCGCAAACGCGACCAGTCACACGAGGCTCCCAACCGCTTCAACTGGCCGTTGATGGTGCCACCTGATTCCTCTTTCCACTGCCAGACTTCCTTCAAAAAGGCATCACGACCCATGGAACGACGATCGGGGCGGTTTTCAGCCGCCAATTTACGTTCAACCACCATCTGCGTCGCAATACCGGCATGATCGGTGCCAGGTTGCCACAACACATCGCGCCCGCGCATGCGCTCGAAGCGGCACAGAATATCCTGCAAGGTATTGTTGAGCGCATGGCCCATATGCAAAGAGCCGGTGACATTGGGCGGAGGGATCACGATTGTATAGGGCGCGGCCCCTTGGCGATCGGCGCGTCCTGCCTTGAAGGCCTCTTCGGTGTCCCACAAACTGCTGATGCGGCTTTCAACGCTCGCGGGATCAAAGGTCTTTTCCATCATGATCGGCATATCCTGGCAACAGCCCGATCCATGCGAGGCCGAACAGCCAAGACCATGGATTCAGACACAAAACATCAAGGCTCGTTAAATCGCCGAGCCTGATGCATTCGTCAATGGAAGTCTTGCGTGAACGGGCAAAAAAAGCCGGACCAGTGTCCGAACGAGCGTCAAAACAGTGCGATCAGGTCCGCGCCAGCTTGCTGACCCGTTTGATTTCATCGCGGACAGCTTCTTCGACAATCCGTTCGAGATTCTGGTCCATCCATTCGACAACCAGCGGCTTCATCAATTCAGCCACGAATTCGTCAAGTCGCGGATAGGCACCGTTGTTATGGCCCGACTTGATGCTCTGCGTCATATTCGACAACGAAGCCGCAAACACGGAGGCCGTATGATCGGACATCAAACCCTTCAAGGGGGTGCCTGAAGGTTCAGGAGCTGTCTCGGAAACCGCTTCTGAAGGGACGCTGGCTTCTACCTCAATCACGGCATGATCGATTGGGGCTGGAGATTTTATCTCTTCCGCTTCAATCGGAGCCATTTCGGCAATCACAGCAATGGGTTGTTCCTGAGTGGGCTGTTCAACCACTGGAACGTGAACCTCAATCACCTGTTCCTGGATGGCCAAGTCTTGAACGACGGCTTCCTGTACAGTGGTTTCCTGTCTAGTGGCTTCCTGCACGGATGGGGCCGGCGCAGTCGGCAATAAATTGGCCTGGATAAATGCCGCCATCATCGCATCGGCAACATGGATAGGAGATGGACGCACAGGCTGAACAGCAGGCGCGGCTTGCAAGACACTGTCCTGAACAAGCGGCACTTGCACCGGGGCAAGCGCCAAGGACGACACGTCAGCAACAGCAGGCTGTGAAACGACAGCGGCAACAGGCTGTGGTGCGGCCGAAACCGGGGTGGTGTTTTGCACCTGCCGCAGAGGAATAATCCCTGCAAAGGGATGATCCTGAACAAGATTTTGCGTCACAGGCTTAACCTCGGCCGGGGCCGATACCGTCACAGGCTGAGACGCAACAAAAGACGGGCGACCATGATCAAATACGAGCGCCTCGGACTTCAGTCCTTCACCCGTGGAAGGGTTAGGCTCACCCTGAACCGATTTTTGTTCGGCGATTTCAGCAAAATAAGACGAGAGAAAATCGGCATTGCTCAAACCGGTTTGGGGAGCACCATTGGACGGCGTGGTCTGTGGGGCTACGGCTGGTTGGGCCGGCATGAAAGGGTGCACAATCGGTGCGGCTTGCGCTGGCGCTGAACCATTTTGAACAGATTCAGCTTGAGCCAATTTTTTATCGGCGACATCAGTCTGAGACGCCGCGGAAGACTGGGACCATGGAAATTCAAAAGGCTGACCATCGCTCGGCGAAGCCGCGGAACGGCTTGGCTTATCCATTTCTTCAGAGATAATTCGACGGATAGAGGCCAACACCTCTTCCATTGAAGGCTCTTGAGATTTGTTCGATGGGAACGACATTTAAAATCCTAAGCGCGTCAAGACAATGAAACACAAAAGGGCGAGGCACCCATAGAGGATTTTGTACCCTTGATGACCATTTAATAACAGCAAAAACGGGACATCAACAGCCAAATTCAGTGACTAACGCACAACAAAAAAGATTATTCGCCCTCAATTATCGAAAAACCGATCCATTTTCCCGAAACACTCTCATAATGAGTGGTAGGATTGTACTGTTTTACATTCAATTTGAGAGTATCGACGTTCAACTGGCCCGTGGTCTGTGCCAAAGTATAAGATGAAACAACGCGGTCTCTTTGCGCCGTGACAAGGCTCACACGCGCCGACAGCAAATCCTGATCGGTCAGCAAGACATCAAGCGTGGTGCGCTGGCCTACTTTGGCCTCTTCGCGGATGCCGTTCAAAGCAATGGTCGCGGCCTCAACCTGCGCATTGGCGGATTGGATACGCGCTTTGGCGGCTTCAAGCTGGCTCCAGGCAGAAACAACATCGGCGCGGACTTTTTCGCGTGCTGAATCGAGTTCCAACCGGCGCTGGCCAATCACTTCCTTGGCCTGACGGATGCTGGCATAGGTTTCCCCACCGTCATAGAGCGGCATGGTCAAGGTGCCGGCAATGGTATTGGTGTTCTGGTTGCGATTGTTGATGAAGCTGACATCATTGCGCAAACCGGATGAGGCAGACACCGACAAAGTGGGTCCAAGCCCCGCATAGGCTTGACGAAGCTGGTATTCAGCCACTTCGATATTGATCGAGGAAGCCACAATCGACGGATGCGATGAAATCGCCACGGTCAGCGCGTCGTTGAGTGACTTGTAGGTCACCTTGGTCAGAGGACGGGCCGCATCCATCTGGCGCGGCTCGTCACCGACAACCTGACGATATTTGGCAATGCTGGTTTTCAATGTGCCTTCGGCAGTTGCCATATCGGCTTGAGCGGCCGCAAGGCGCGCTTCCACCTGTGCCACGTCGGTTCGGGTGACTTCACCGACCGAGAAGCGATCCTGGGTCTGGCGCAACTGTTCGCGCAACACGCCAAGATTGCTCTTGCGCAATTCAAGCACCGAGGTGTCACGCAACACATCCATATAGGAGGTTGCGGCATCCACGAGGGTCTTCTGCTCGACATTGGCAAGGGTCGAACGTGCGGCAAACACACCGCGTTCAGCCGCGGCAATCGTGGCCTCGACCTTGCCGGAGGCAAACAGGGTTTGGGTCAAAGCCGCAGAAACACCACGCGGATGGGTCTGGCCGTGCTTGCCATAGACGTTGGGCGGGTTTTTATCCCACAATTCGGCAATACCGTAATCACCAATACCGGTCACCTTCGGACGGCCAGCGGCGGCGGCTTTGGCCACACCTTCATCAAGCGCACGCAAAGCGGCGCGTTGGGCATTCAGATCGGGATTGGATTTATAGGCCCGGGAAAGCGCACCCTCGATAGATTCAGCCTGTGCTGAAACCGATCCAAGCAATGCAGAAACGCACACGCCGACCAGCAAAATCCGTTGGGCCCGACTAAACATTATCAATTCTCCAGTGGTCCGACCCGGAATCGAACCATAAAACACCAGTTGCATACCGATACCAGCACTGGCCCACACTATGCAAGCTATGGTTAATAAGTGATTAAAATAAATTTGATAGACGAAATACGATCAATTCAGAACTGGAAACCAACAGGCTTACTGAATTCGCTGAGAACTGGAACATTCACCGAGACAACACGGATTGACCCGAACTGTTCTCCGGAACGGACATAGCGCACAATCTGCCCTGCCCCTTTGCTGGCATCGACGCCGACCAAACGACCACCTTCACTCAGCAAGGCCAGCAAATGGGTTGGTTTCTCAACAAAGCCGCCATGAACGATGATGACATCATAAGGGCCTCCTTTGTGCTTTTTGCCATCAAGCGCTTCTTTGGCGATGGTGACATTGGACACACCTGAAGCCTTGATGGCCTTGCGCGCCAAATCAACCAGCGCCGCATTGCCTTCAATCGCTGTGACTTCAGCCGCCAGATGCGACAGAACAGCCGCTGAATAGCCTGAACAGCATCCGACATCGAGCACGCTGTCATCGGACTGGATATCAGCCGTTTGCAGGATACGGGCCAGAACCATGGGCGACAGCATCACGCGCCCTGTATCGGAAAACACCACGGCGCGATCGGCATAGGCCAATTCCTGTTCGCCCACGGGCAGAAACGATTCGCGTGAAACCGCCTCGATAGCCGCCAGAACACGTTGATTGGTGACATCGAATGTCCGCAATTGATTATCGACCATCATCCGGCGCTTCAGTGCGGAATCGAGCATGAGGGACACTCCGGTCTGGATCCGGCACAAATTGTGGCTGCCGGATATTGTCATATGGTCATCAATTGAATTGGAGGCCTCGGAGGGAATCGAACCCCCGTACAAGGATTTGCAGTCCTCTGCGTCACCACTCCGCCACGAGGCCCCCGCTGATCAACACTGATCATGCGTCCTGATAGCAAGGCGTGAGCACAACCGC
>CANGOE010000050.1 GCA_947455455.1 Hyphomicrobiales bacterium | reverse complement strand
TGACCCGATGATCCGTTCGCCCCTGATGACCGTGATGGTTGATTCCGTCATGAAAGCTGCCAAAAGCCTGCGGCGCGATTTCGGCGAGGTCGAGAATTTGCAGGTCTCGCGCAAGGGTCCGGGCGATTTTGTGTCGTTGGCCGACAAGCGCGCCGAAGAAATCATGCATGATTCCTTGTTGAAGGCGCGGCCCGATTTCGGGTTTGTGATGGAAGAAGCAGGCGTTGTGGTCGGCAGAGATCCCGAGCATCGCTGGCATATCGATCCGCTGGATGGCACCACCAATTTCCTGCACGGGATCCCGCATTTCTGCGTGTCTGTCGGGCTGGAAAAGAACGGCGTGATCATTGCGGGCGTGATTTATGATCCGGGCAAGGACGAAATGTTTATTGCCGAACGTGGCAAGGGCGCGTTCTTGAACAATCGCCGCCTGCGCGTCTCGGGCCGTATCGACAGCTATGATGCGGTATTCGCCACCGGTATTCCGACCATCTCCAAGCCGCGCCATCCGGTGTTTTTGAAGCAGTTGGCGGCGGTGATGACCAAAACCGCTGGCGTGCGCCGGATGGGTGCGGCCGCCCTCGATCTCGCTTATGTGGCGGCGGGCCGTTGCGATGCCTATTGGGAAGAAGGGCTGAATTCGTGGGATATTGCCGCAGGCATCTGCATCGTGCGTGAAGCCGGTGGTTTTGTCAGCGATTTTCAGGGTCGTGACACCATGCTCGACAGCGGTTCGCTGGTTTGCGGCAACGAGGCCATGCACAAGGTCATGCTGGATCTTTTGAAAGAAACCGACGCTGCCTAAGGCGTTATCGGCTTGATCGCGAGGGTGAATTGCGGCCTAATGTGCGGGCGGCAGTTCTAAGGCTTGTGTGCAGTGCGGGTAAGCCAACCTGTCTGTTGCCAGCCGGTCTGTTCCCGGATTGTGTACTTGCAAGGAGGTTTGATGCGCCCGACAACCAATACGGATCATATCCGGCGCGTTGCCGCTGCCGCACGGCTTGACCCTTTGTCCCGGCCCGGACTCTATCTGGTGCGCATGGGTGTGTTTGTTGTGCTGGCCGGCCTGATTTCCTTCATTCTGATCAAGCCGATCCAGACGGCCTTTATGGCCAATCCCGGTTTGAACGGGTTGATCGTCGGCGTGCTTCTGTTGGGGATTCTGCTGGCATTCCGGCAAGTCATCCGGCTGTTTCCCGAAATCCGCTGGATCAATGACTGGGCCAACGGCACTGTCCAGGCAGTCGGGTCCGACCCGGTTTTGCTGGCGACCGTGGCCAGAAGCATCGGGCCGACGACCGCGCCCAAGCGCGTCTCCTCGCACGGCTTGCGGACCATGCTGGATTCGGTCGGGCTCAGGCTCGACGAGGCCCGCGATGTCAGCCGCTATCTCACGGGCCTGCTGATTTTTCTCGGTCTGCTCGGCACGTTCTGGGGCTTGCTGGAAACGGTCACCTCGGTCGGCAAGGTGATCCAGTCGATGAAAAGCGGCAATGATGCGGCCTTGATGTTCGAGGAATTGAAGTCCGGTCTGGCCGCTCCCTTGCAGGGCATGGGCATTTCGTTCTCGTCATCGCTGTTCGGCTTGGCGGGTTCGCTGGTGCTTGGTTTTCTGGATTTACAATCGGGGCAGGCACAAAACCGCTTTTACAACGAGCTGGAAGACTGGCTGGCCGAAACGCTGGTGGATGTGTCGACCTCCGGCGAAACACCGCAACTGGCCATCGAGGGCTTGGCGCGCGGCATCAACCATCTGGTCGACCAGATGCGGCAGGAACAGCAGATGTTGCGTGATTGGGTCGAGGCGCAGGCGGCGCGTGATGCCAGCGTCGAAGCCCTGTTGCGGCAATTGACCGAGCGCGGGGGCAAGCTGTGAGCATTTTGCGCCAGCGGCGTCGCCAAGCCGGAATTGATTACTGGCCGGGCTTTGTCGATGCGCTGTCTACCCTTGTGCTGGCGATTGTGTTTCTGCTGTCGGTCTTCATGGTCGCGCAGTTTTTTCTGAGCCGTCAGGTGACGGACAAGGATGCCGCATTGTCGCGGCTCAACCGCCAGATTGCCGATTTGACCGATCTGCTGGCGCTGGAGCGTTCGGGCCGCCGTCAGGTCGAGGACAATCTCTCGGCGCTGTCGGCCACCTTGCAGGCTGTCGAGCAGGAGCGCGATCGCTTGAAGGCGGGGGCTGGGGTGAGTATTCCTCCGATCAATCCCAAGGACCCTTTGCGCAATTTGCCGAGCGAGGCGCAGGCGCAGATCGATATTCTCAACCAGCAGATCGCCGCTTTGCGCCGCCAGCTTGCGGCTTTGGAGGCCGCATTGGATGCATCGGAAGCGCGTGATCGTGAATCCCAAGCCCGCATCAGCGATCTGGGACAGCGGTTGAACGTGGCTTTGGCGCAAAAGGTGCAGGAATTGGCGCGCTATCGCTCGGATTTCTTTGGCCGTTTGCGGCAGATTCTGGGTGCGCGGCAGGATATCCGCGTTGTGGGTGACCGTTTCGTGTTCCAATCCGAAGTGCTGTTTGACAGCGGGCAGTCAGCGATTGCACCGGCCGGACGCGGCGAGCTTGACCAGTTGGCGGCCGCCATCGTCGTGCTGGAGAAGGAAATTCCGGCCGATATTGCCTGGGTCTTGCGCGTTGATGGCCATACCGATCGCCGCCCTGTGTCCTCGCAGGGCCAGTTCAAATCCAATTGGGATCTGTCGAGTGCCCGCGCCATTGCCGTGGTGCAATATCTGATCGAGAAGGGCGTGTCGCCGACCCGTCTGGTGGCGGCCGGTTTCGGCGAGTTCCAGCCGATCGATCTGGGCAATAGCGACGAGGCTTTGCGGCGCAATCGCCGGATCGAGTTGAAACTGACGGAACGCTGAGCGGTGTAAGCGCTTTTAAGCCTGCTCTGCGGCCCTGCCGGCCTGATTGAACTGCAATTCCGCCAGCCGCGCATAAAGGCCGCCCTTGGCCACCAATGTGGCATGGGTGCCTTCTTCGACAATCCGGCCCTGTTCCATCACCAAAATCCGGTCACAACCGAGCACGGTTGCCAGCCGATGGGCAATCACCAGCGTGGTGCGGCCTTCCATCAGCCCGTCAAGGGCGGCCTGTACCAGCGTTTCGCTTTCCGCATCCAGCGCGGACGTGGCTTCATCGAGCAGGAGAATGGGAGCATCGCGCAATATGGCGCGGGCAATCGCGATACGCTGGCGCTGGCCTCCCGAGAGGGTCACCCCGCGTTCGCCGATCATCGTCTCATAGGCTTCCGGCCATTCGCGCACGAAACGGTCGACTTCGGCGAGTTTGGCGGCGGCTTCGATCTGGGCATCGCTGGCATCGGGACGGCCAAAGCGGATGTTCTCGCGGATGGTGGCGGCAAAAATCACGGATTCCTGCGGGACATAGCTCAAGCGGTCCCGCAAAGCGGACGGATCAACCGCGCGCACATCGCATCCGTCAATCCGCACATCACCGCGATCGGCATCGTAAAAGCGCAGGATCAACTGCATCACCGTGCTTTTGCCGGCCCCTGACGGGCCGACAAGCGCGACCCGTTCGCCCTGTTTGAGCGAAAAGCCGACCCCTTGAAGCACCGGTTGCTCCGGGCGGCCCGGATAGGCAAATTGCACCTGATCGAAAGCTAGCGTGCCCAAGGGCGGGCTTGGCAGGACCAGAGGCTGTGCGGGAGCTTGAATCCGTGGCGTGATCGACAGGATATCGGCCAGACGGCCCGCCGCACCGGCCGCCGCGCTGATTTCGCCCCAGACTTGCGAGAGTTCGCCCAAGGCTCCGGCGGAAAAGACTGCATAGAGCACGAATTGGGACAGCCTGCCGCCGCTCATCCGGTTGGTCAGCACTTCCTGCGCACCCCACCACAACACCCCCACCACCGAGGTGAAAATCAGGAAAATGGCCACAGCGGTCAGCAAAGCCCGTGCTCCGGTCGAATCGCGGGCGGTCGCAAAGGCATCCTCGACCGCAAGGTTGAAGCGGGTGCGGGTGGCGGCTTCGGCGGTAAAGGCTTGGGTGACCTGCATGGCCCCGATCGCTTCGGTGGCAAAGGCCGAGGCATCGGCCAGCCGGTCCTGCGCATCACGCGAGCGGCGGCGCACGGCGCGACCCGACAGCACCAGCGGCAGCACGATCACCGGAATGGCCACCAGCACAAGTCCCGACAGATGCGGGCTGGTGATCACCATCATCGTTATGGCCCCGATGAACAAAACCAGATTGCGCAGGGCAATCGAGGCCGAGGAGCCGAAAGCGGATTTGATCTGCGTCGTATCGGCCGTCAGTCGCGAAACGATCTCGCCACTGCGGGTCATGTCGTAAAAGGCGGCATCCAGTCTGGTCAGATGGGCAAACACCGCAATGCGGATATCGGCCACCACGCGCTCGCCGAGGGTCATCACAAGGTAATAGCGGCTGGCACTGGCAAATGCCAACATGCTGACCACCGCGATCATCACCAGAAAATAACGGTCGATCAGATCGGCCCCTTCAGCCGAAAAACCGTAATCGATCATCCGGCGCACGGCCAGAGGAATGATCAGGGTGGCCGTCGAGGCCATGATCAGGGCGACAAGGGCGGCGGCAATCCGGCCTTTGTAGCGCAAAGCAAAGGGAATCAAGGGGCGCAATGCTTTGAGGGAAGCTCGGTCGGGGCGGGCCTGAGCCGGAGCCGAAGAAGCGGTTTGATCATGTGATGTCATAAGGACTTCTTTGATCTTTCTGGCCCCGCTTGTCCAGTTTCTTTGCTGGCAGACACAAAGATGTCCACGGATCTGCGCAAGTTTTTCACTTACGACTTGTCATCCCCCCCCGGCTGGGGTATAGCCTGCGGCCTTCACTTATAGACGCGTTTGCCGACAGGATTTTCTGTCCGGACGGACCGGCGAGGGACGATCATGAAGGCCGATATTCATCCAGACTACCATTCCATCACCGTTGTCATGACGGATGGCACCGAATTCACCACCCGCTCCACCTGGGGCAAGCCCGGTGACAAGATGCAGCTCGATATTGATCCGAACTCCCATCCGGCATGGACGGGCGGTTCGCAGCAGTTGCTCGACCGCGCAGGTCGCGTCTCGCGCTTCAACAAGAAGTTCGAGAGCTTCGGTCTCGGCACCAAATAAAACGGCCAGCCCGTCCGGTCCGCCGGACGGCTCGCTGTTGCAGGCGCAAAGCCGATCGAGCCAAAGCAGTGATGCTTTGGCTTTTTGGCGTTGGGGCGCGTGTTGGTTGGGTTTTGGACCCATTTTGCGGGTGTATTCGGGTCAGGATGCGTATTTCAGGAATGTTCCGGACGCAGGCTGGTGACATTGCCGCCGAAGGCCGAGCGCAAGGTGTCGTGCTGGGCCGCGACCGGATTTTCGGCCGGACTGTCGTTCTCGATGCGTTGGGACGAGGGGGCATCAATGTGGCGGATGCGCTTTTGCAACCGCAGGGAGCGGGCAATCAACTGCCGCAATTCGGGCGGTAACTGCTCGAACATGTCGGGGCTGGATTGGCTGGCCGGCTCGTGATGGATCCGGCATTTCTGGCTGGCCGCCTCTTCCATCGACATTTCGCCGCAAGATACGGCGCGATAGACCAGCAACCACGAGGCAATCTGCATCAGGCGTGTGGTCAGGCGCATGCTTTCGGTCGAATAGGTCAGCGCCACAATGCGCGGCAAAAAGCGGGATTGCTCGCGGCCCGGCCCGTCGAGAAAGGCCGCGGCCTCTTCCACAAGCGCCATGCCCTCGTCAAACAGGGCCTGAAAGGCACGGGACATCGCAAAAGGATCGCCAAAGGCGACCGTTGAGAATTTGGTGTCCCGATTGTTCATATGATCCATAACCATGAGCGCCTGACTTGTGAGTGCCGTTCTAACCGTTTCATGGTCCGCATGCTTCAATCTTGCGCTGTTAGGGTTAATGGTCCGGCCTGAAAAACAGCTCTCCGTCCGGTTGATTTCTCGGTTTCGTCCACCCTGTTGCAAAGACCATCGCGTCTATTTCCTTGCATTTCCAGCCATGCCGGCGGGCTTTAACCATGACAGTCTAAATCCGCCCACGGCTGATCCGGAAACGCCCGATCTATCTGAAAAAGCTGTCGGCGGCCTTGCGCGAGGCCTCTTTGCTGGCGCGTGCCTGTTTCAGGCGTTCGATCTCGTCTTCGAGCCAACGCATCCGCTCGCCCAATTCCTCGATGGACAGGCTGGACAGATCCTGTCCCAGCACATGCGCCGGCAGGGTCTTGCGTGTGTCATCCTCTGCGATCATTGCCGTCTCCGCGATACCGACCTTCGGAGAGCTATTAAAACCGCAAACGGTCCGATCAGGCAAATCCGGTCCGGTCATGCGCAATTAAATATCAAGAATGATTTGCAGGAATCCGGCTGGCATCCTATATAGGCAGATATACCCGAAATTCCGAATGTGATTTTGGGGCTTTCGCCGGTGACGCGGGCGGGAGCACCTGAAAACCTGTTTGATCATCTCGTCTGTCCGGACTGGCCCGCTCCGAGGTTTCGCATCTGAAGCCTCCCCCTCGGGCCGAACCGGATGGTGACGACCAATGAGCGAGGAGAAAAGGCGATGAGCCAGAGTCCGCTGATGCCAAAAGCCACCGCCGTGTGGCTGGTTGATAATACAGCACTGACCTTCGAGCAGATTGCAGATTTTTGCAAATTGCACCCGCTTGAAGTCAAGGGGATTGCCGATGGCGAAGTCGCAACCGGCATCAAGGGGATGGATCCCTTGTCTTCGGGCCAGTTGACCCGCGAGGAAATTGCCAAAGGCGAGGCCGATGCCGGCCACCAGTTGAAACTGACCGTCTCCAATGTCGGCCTGCCGGAAGTGCGCCGCCGTAAGGGACCGCGCTATACCCCGCTGTCACGCCGTCAGGATCGCCCCAATGCCATTTTGTGGCTGTTGCGCAACCATCCTGAGTTGAAAGACGCGCAGATCATGCGTCTGGTTGGGACCACCAAGACCACCATTGCCCAGATCAAGGACCGCACCCACTGGAACACCGCGACCCTGTCGCCGCTTGATCCGGTCACAATGGGCCTGTGCTCGCAGATCGATTTGGATTTCGAGGTGGCCCGTGCGGCCAAGGATCGTCCGGCCATTGTGGCCGATGGCGGCCAGACCCTGTTGCCTGCCGAAATGACAACGGCCCATGAGGCGCCAAGCTCGGCGCCGCTCGATCCGTTCGGCGATTTCTCCTCCAAGCCTGCCCATCATGACGAGCCTGAAGAAGAATATGATGCGGCCTCTGTCTTCTCGAAATTGAAGACCCTCAAGACCGATCACTGAAGTTGATCCATTCCGGCCAGGTTTTTCGGGTCGATTGACAAGAAATTGCCAATAAAGAGCGCGTTTTTGCCGCGCTCTTCATCCCTCGTTAACCCAAGCTGTGGCAAGCAGGGGTCTGATTTTGGTCATTGCAGACAGGGGCGGAATGGAAACCCATTCTTAACCCTGTTGGTTTAACCCTTGTGGAAAGGGCAAACCGGCAGTGGAAACCACTGGTTGGGCCCGCGCTTTGTGGCTTGAGAGGGAGCTATCTGATGTCTTATTCGTTCGATGCCTTGCGGATGTTCCGCTTCGCGGTGGCCATTGGCGCCGCTTTGACGCTCGCTGCTTGTTCATCCGACAAGACAGATGCAGACGGGCTTAATGGTGGTGCCAATAGCGGTTTTGGTGCCGGTGGTGCCGGAACGCCCGGTTCCGCTCAGGATTTTGTCGTCAATGTCGGCGATCGTGTGTTCTTTGAAACCGATTCCTCCGATCTGACCTCCACCGCCACTGCCACACTCGACAAGCAGGCCCAGTGGCTTAACCAGTATCCGCGCTATTCGATCACCATCGAAGGCCATGCCGACGAGCGCGGCACCCGCGAATATAACTTCGCGCTGGGGGCCCGCCGTTCGCAAACCGTGCGTGATTATCTGTCCTCCAAGGGCGTTTCGGCCTCGCGCATCAAGAATACATCCTTCGGCAAGGAACGTCCCGTTGCTGTCTGCGATGATATTTCGTGCTGGTCGCAAAACCGCCGCGGCGTGACCGTTCTCAACGGTCAGTAAGGGCGGGGTCGGGCCGTTCGCACAAGGGTGCGGCGGCCGGTTGCCACACAAAATCAAGAGGCGGCATCTCAGGGATCGTGATCCTGACAGATGTTGCCTCTTATTTTTGCCATGATGCAGTGTTTGAGAAGATGCGGATCGGGTGCCTGACGGCGCAGGGTCCGTACCCACCAGCCAGAGGCCAACACAATGCGCAACATAGCCGGTTTCACTCGTTTCACATCCATTCTGGTTTTGGGCGTGGTGCTGTCGGGCGCGATCCATGGGACCGTCCAGGCGCAGGATGCATCGGAATCGCTGTTGCGGATCGGCCGGATGGAAAGCCAGATGCGGCAATTGTCGGGGCAGGTCGAACAGTTGCAGTTCGAAAATAAACGCCTGTCCGATCAACTGGCCAAATTCCAGCAGGATGTCGAATTCCGCTTTCAAGAAAGCCAGTCCAGCAAGGCGGCTCCTGCCAAAGCAGGGGCAGGCCAGCGCAAAAGCGATGCCTATGATCCGACCCAGCCAGCCGCTGAAGCCGTGGCTTCGGGCGGGCAGGCCGCAGGCCGTTCCGGTCCGCTTGATCTGACACAGGCCGGACGGGGGGCACAGGCTTCGGTGCCGTTCCAGACCCAAACAGCGCCACAGGGCCAAGCGGGGGTGTCGGCGGGCAATCCCGTCAACCATACCGGTTCGATTGCCCCTGCAAAGCCTTCCGGCAGTTATGACGAGGCCTATGGCAAGATCCAGCAAAAGCGTTATGCCGAGGCCGAGACCGGCTTCAAGGCGTTTTTGCAGGCCCATCCCAAAGATGCCAAGGTGCCGGATGCGACCTTTTGGCTCGGTGAAACCTATCTGCGTCGCAACATGAATGCGGAAGCCGCAGAGCAATATCTGAAAATCTATCAATCCCATTCCAAAGCCAAAGTGGCTCCCGAAGGGCTTTACAAGCTGGCTTTGTCGCTCAAGGGCATGAACCAGAAGGCACAGGCCTGTGCGACACTGGCCGAAGTGGGTCGCCGCTATCCGGCCGCCGACCGCCAGTTGAAAGCCAGTGTGGAACAGGAAAGCAAGCGGCTGACCTGCTGATCGCAATCGGGCTGTCATCGGATCAGCCTGCGAACAGGTCTAGGGGTCGTCAATGGAGCGCAATCCGATGAAGGACCCTGATCCAGCGCACATCATGGCCGGTCATGGCTCAAGCGAGGGCGAAGCCGCGTTGGCGCTGTCGGATGCCGAATGCGACCGCCTGTTCGAACCCCTGCAATCGTGCGGACATGTCTTGGTGGCTGTTTCGGGCGGGGTCGATTCCTCGCTCCTGCTGGTGCTGTTGCACGATTGGGTGCGCCGATCGGGCAGGGGCAGGCCCGCACTGTCGGTTGCCGTCGTGGACCACGCATTGCGCAGGGCCTCCTTGGAGGAGGCTCAGGGTGTGTGCGCTCTGGCTCTTGAACTGTCTCTGCCGGCCGCAATCCTGACATGGGAGGGGACCAAGCCCGGCACGGGCCTGCAGGAGGCCGCACGCCAGGCGCGGTATCGGCTGTTGATCGCGCATGCCAAAGCCATTGGAGCGGATGGCTTGGCCCTGGCCCATCATGCCGATGACCAGAGCGAGACGGTGTTAATGCGCTTGTGTGCGGGCAGTGGGCTGGATGGCTTGTCCGGCATGCGGCAAGTGGGCCTGCGTGACGGGCTTGTTCTGTATCGTCCGCTCCTCGAGATCGGCAAACAACGGCTGGTCGCTACCGCCCTCAAGCGGGGGATGACATGGGTGGATGATCCCTCCAACCTCAATGACCGTTTCACACGGGTGCGTTTCCGCAAGGCGCGGGATTTTCTGGCTTCAGCGGGTCTGGATGCGGTTCGTCTGAACCGTCTGGCTGTCAGGATGGCCCGGGCGCAGGATGCGCTGGAGCAGATGGCGGACCGGCTCTGGCAGGATGTGGCCGTCACCGGCGCGCAGGAGATCGTCTTGGCGCAAAGCCTGTTTGAAGCCCCCGACGAGATCAGGATCAGACTGCTGATGCGCGCTTGCGCCATTCTGGTTCCCGATGCGCCACAGCGGCTGGAACGGTTCGAGAGTCTGCTGGTCCGGCTGACGGCGAGTGCCGGTCAGGGTGAGGATTTGAACAGCACGATTGCGGGCTGTCTGGTGCGGATGCGCAAAGGGCAGGTCCGCATCACCGTCGAGCCGCCGCGCAGGCGTGGCCGTGAAATCGGGCTGTGACGGTCCGGCCAAACTCAGGTCTGGCCGAACACAAAGCGGAATAAACGTGATTGATGACAAAAATTCATGAAAGTTTTCTGACATTTCCGAGCTTTTTTTGGAAGATCGGAACTTTGCGGCCCTGCCTCCCCTTGGCAAGCGGCTTTGGAAAAACTAGATAAGGGTATGAAACCCACCCGACCAGTGGCAGCGATGTCCGCATGCATGGTCCGAGAAAGGCGATCGATCGGCCCATGAACCCGAACGTACGCAATTTTGCCCTCTGGGCTATTATTTTCCTGCTGGTGCTGGCGCTCGTCACGCTGTTCCAGAACCCTTCACAGCGCAATCCGTCGCAAGACATGGGTTACGGCCAATTCCTGTCGGAAGTTGACTCCGGCCGTGTGGCCAGTGTGGTGATTTCGGGTTCGGATATTCACGGCGTTTTGTCCGATGGCCGCTCCTTCCAGACCTATGCACCCAATGATCCGACCCTGATCAGCCGGTTGAACCAGAAAGGCGTCAATTTCTCGGCCAAGCCGCTGAGCGATGGCATGCCGTGGTTTGTGGCTTTGCTGGTCAACTGGTTGCCGCTGGTGCTGTTTATCGCCGCATGGTTTTTCCTGTCCAAGCAGATGCAGGGTGCCAATGGCAAGGCGATGGGCTTTGGCAAATCCAAGGCCAAACTGCTGACCGAAGCGCATGGCCGCGTCACGTTCGAGGATGTGGCGGGCGTTGACGAAGCCAAGGAAGATCTGGAAGAAATCGTCGAATTCCTGCGTGATCCGCAGAAATTCCAGCGTTTGGGCGGTCGTATCCCGCGCGGTGTCTTGCTGGTCGGTCCTCCCGGTACCGGTAAAACCCTGTTGGCACGCGCCATTGCGGGTGAAGCCAATGTGCCGTTCTTCACCATTTCCGGCTCGGATTTCGTGGAAATGTTTGTCGGCGTGGGCGCAAGCCGCGTGCGCGACATGTTCGAACAGGCCAAGAAAAACGCACCATGCATCATCTTCATCGATGAAATCGACGCGGTCGGCCGTCATCGCGGCGCAGGTCTCGGCGGTGGCAATGACGAGCGCGAGCAGACACTCAACCAGTTGCTGGTTGAAATGGACGGCTTCGAGGCCAATGAGGGCGTGATCCTGATTGCCGCGACCAACCGTCCCGACGTGCTCGATCCCGCTTTGTTGCGTCCGGGCCGCTTTGACCGCCAGATCATGGTGCCGAACCCCGATGTGATCGGCCGCGAGAAGATTTTGCGCGTCCATGCCCGCAAGGTGCCTTTGGCTCCCGATGTCGACCTCAAAACGGTCGCACGTGGCACGCCGGGCTTTTCGGGCGCTGATCTGATGAATCTGGTCAACGAGGCCGCTTTGCTGGCGGCCCGCCGTGGCAAGCGCATCGTGATGAATGTCGAATTCGAAGATGCCAAGGACAAGGTCATGATGGGTGCCGAACGGCGCACGCTGGTGATGACCGAGGACGAAAAGCGTCTGACAGCCTATCACGAGGCCGGACATGCGATTGTCGCCCTCAATGTGATTGCCACCGATCCGGTGCACAAGGCCACCATCATTCCGCGTGGCCGTGCGCTCGGCATGGTCATGCAACTGCCCGAACGAGACAAATTGTCGATGAGCTACGAGCAGATGACCTCGCGTCTGGCGATCATGATGGGTGGTCGCGTGGCCGAAGAACTGACATTCGGTGCGGAAAAGGTTACTTCCGGTGCGGCTTCCGATATCGAGCAGGCCACACGTCTGGCCCGCATGATGGTCACCCGTTGGGGCTTCTCGGAAGAATTGGGCAATGTCGCCTATGGCGAAAATCAGGATGAGGTGTTCCTCGGCATGTCTGTTGGCCGCCAGCAGAATGTGTCCGAAGCCACCGCCCAGAAGATCGACTCCGAAGTGCGCCGCTTTGTCGAAGCCGGACATATCGAAGCCACCAAGATCCTGAAAGACCGTGCCGACGATCTCGAAACTCTGGCGCAGGGCCTGCTCGAATACGAGACCCTGTCGGGCGATGAGATCAAGGATCTGATCAAGGGCAAGCCACCGACACGCGACAGCGGCAATGACAAGCCGACCCGTTCGTCCTCGGTTGTACCGACGGCAGGCCGTGGCATGTCCTCGCGCGACAATCCCGATGCAGGGCTCGAGCCTCAGCCACAGGGTTGATCGGACACACAGATTGCAAAGCCCTTCCGCATGCGGGAGGGCTTTTTGCTGTCTGTTACAGGCCGCAACACAAAGTGAGGTTATTTTTTAACGCTTTTGCGGCATGTTGATAGCCAGCAAGGACAAGGGCTGATGATATCGGCATCGGGGGATGGCCGGATCACACTGGGGCGCGGGGCAACCGCTTCCGGGCAAGGCCATTGTCCCGAAACGTCAAAACAAGATTTTGTAGGCACTATGAAAAAATCCTATTTCGGAACAGACGGCATTCGAGGCAAGGCCAATATCGTGATCACGCCGGAATTGGCGTTGAAAGTGGGGCAGGCGGCGGGTCTGGTGTTTACCCGCGGGGCGCATCGCCATCGCGTGGTGATCGGCAAGGATACGCGCCTGTCCGGCTATATGATCGAAAATGCCCTGGTGGCAGGCTTTACCTCGGTCGGGATGGATGTGATGTTGCTCGGCCCGATGCCGACACCGGCTGTGGCCATGCTGACCCGTTCGATGCGCGCCGATTTGGGTGTGATGATTTCGGCCTCCCATAATGCGTTCGAGGACAATGGCATCAAACTGTTCGGGCCTGACGGATACAAGCTGTCGGATGACGAGGAACGCGAGATTGCCTTGCTGATCGACGGCGATCTGGCCAGCCAGCGGGCCGGTTCCTCGGCCTTGGGGCGGGCCAAGCGCATTGAATCGGTGCATGCCCGCTATATCGAAGCGGCCAAGCGCAGTCTGCCGCGCCATCTCGATCTGGACGGTATGCGGATCGTGATCGATTGCGCCAATGGCGCGGGCTACAAAGTGGCACCCGAAGCCTTGTGGGAATTGGGTGCGGAAGTGATTGCCATCGGGGTTGAGCCTGATGGTTTCAACATCAATCGCGATGTCGGCTCGACCGCTCCGGCCGCTTTGGTGCAAAAAGTGCTCGAAATGCGCGCCGATATCGGCATTGCGCTGGATGGCGATGCCGATCGCGTGCTGATTGTCGATGAAAAAGGTCATGTGGTTGATGGTGATCAGGTGCTGGCGGTCATTGCCAAGGATTGGCAGGACGATCAGCGTCTGTCGCGTCCCGGCATTGTCAGCACGGTCATGTCCAATCTGGGGCTGGAACGCTATCTGGCGGGTCTGGGCCTGACGCTGGAGCGCACGGCAGTGGGCGACCGCTACGTGCTCGAAATGATGCGCGAGCACGGCTACAATCTGGGCGGCGAGCAATCGGGCCATGTGGTCTGTTCCGATTTCGGCACAACGGGGGACGGTCTGGTATCGGCCCTGCAGGTGCTCTCGGCGGTCCGGCGCAGTGAGCGGTTGGTGAGCGAGGTCTGTCATTCGTTCGATCCGGTGCCGCAACTGCTGAAAAATGTCCGCTATAAAGGCGGCAATCCGCTGGCTTCCGAAAAGGTCCAGCAGGCGATTCGGGATGGTGAAAGCCAGTTGAAGGCGGGCGGCCGCGTGTTGGTGCGGGCCTCGGGAACCGAAACGCTGATCCGCGTGATGGCCGAAGGCGATGATCCTGTTCAGGTTGAAAAAACCGTCGACATGATTTGCGATGCGGTGACAGAAAGCGCGGCTTGAGTAGTCCTGTCCCCAAGCCGCCCCAAAAGATGCGCTTGTCCAATGGCTTGGCGGTAAACTGTTCCATTATCCGGAACCCGTCAGATGGGGGCTTGCGACTTTATGCTGGCCCGCAGGCTTTGTTTCCGCTGTTTTTATCCATTGACGCGCCGCAACAACAGGCGTAGCACCGTCAGCGGGACATCCCTCCCCAACGAGGGGCGCCCATCTGTAAGGATGGAGAAAAACAGATGACGAATGCAAAACCTGGCGTGAAGCCAGCCAATAACCTTTTTTCTTCCGGCCCCTGCGCCAAGCGCCCCGGCTGGACATTGCAAGCCCTCAAAGATGCCTCATTGGGCCGTTCGCACCGTGCGAAAGTGGGCAAAGCCAAACTCAAAGAAGCGATTGATCTGACACGCAGTGTGTTGGGTGTGCCTGCCGATTACCGTATCGGGATCGTGCCCGCCTCCGACACCGGTGCGGTGGAAATGGCGATGTGGAGCCTGCTCGGCGCGCGTCCCGTTGACCTGCTGGCTTGGGAAAGTTTTGGTGAAGGCTGGGTAACCGATGCTGTCAAGCAATTGAAGCTCAAAGACGCCCGCGTCATCAAGGCCGGTTATGGCGATATCGCCGATCTGGCAAGCGTCAATTTCGACCATGACGTGGTCTTTACGTGGAACGGCACCACCTCCGGCGTGCGGGTTCCCGATGGGGAGTGGATTGCCGCCGACCGGCAGGGCCTGACCATCTGCGATGCCACCTCGGCGGCTTTTGCGCAGGATCTCGATTGGGCCAAGCTCGATGTGGTCACCTTCTCGTGGCAGAAGGTGCTGGGCGGTGAAGCGGCCCATGGCATGCTGATCCTGTCGCCGCGTGCCGTCGAGCGGCTCGAGACCTATGTGCCGGCCTGGCCGATGCCGAAGATTTTCCGCATGACCAAAGGCGGCAAGATCATCGAGGGTATTTTTCAGGGTGAAACCATCAATACCCCGTCGATGCTGTGCGTCGAAGACTATCTGGATGCTCTGCATTGGGCGCAATCGATCGGCAATCTTGCTGGCCTGATGGCCCGCGCCGATGCCAATACCAAGGCGATCAGCGATTTTGTTGCTCGCCAGCCCGGTATCGATTTTCTGGCCCATGATCCCAAGACCCGCTCCAATACCTCTGTCTGCCTGATCTTTACCGATCCGGCGGTCACGGCCCTGTCGGCTGACCAGCAGGCCGCCTTTGCCAAATCGGTTGCATCACTGCTCGAAAAAGAGGGCGTGGCGCTGGATATCGGGGCTTACCGTGATGCCCCTGCGGGCCTGCGGATCTGGTGTGGTGCGACGGTCGAAACATCCGATGTCGAAGCCCTGACCCATTGGATCGCCTGGGCAATGGCTGAGGCCAAAGCCGCTTTGCCTGCCGCTTGACCGGTTTTTGAATAACACCTTTCCGCCACCCGGCCTGATTTGCAGGTCCGGTTGCGGGGGGTGATCACGCCCTTTCATTTCCATTCATGGTTTTTGTCGAGCCTTTGCAGGCGCAAGAACCTTTCTTGACCCATAGGATGATCATCATGGCTCCTCGCGTTCTGATTTCCGATGCCCTTTCCCCCGCCGCCATTGCCATTTTCAAAGAGCGTGGCGTTGAAGTCGATTTCCAGCCCAATCTGGGCAAGGACAAGGACAAGCTGGCTGAAATTATCGGCCAGTATGATGGCTTGGCCATTCGCTCGGCCACCAAAGTCACCGACAAGATTTTGGCCAATGCCACCAATCTGAAAGTGGTGGGCCGCGCCGGGATCGGTGTCGACAATGTCGATATTCCCGCCGCCACCGCCAAGGGCGTGATTGTGATGAATACGCCGTTCGGCAATTCCATCACCACCGCCGAACATGCGGTTGCGATGATGTTTGCGATTGCCCGCGAAATTCCTGCCGCCGATGCCTCGACACAGGCCGGCAAGTGGGAAAAGAACCGCTTCATGGGCGTCGAAATCACCGGCAAAGTGCTCGGCATTATCGGTTGCGGCAATATCGGTTCGATTGTGGCCGATCGCGCCATTGGTTTGCGGATGCGGGTGATTGCTTTCGATCCGTTCCTGACACCGGAACGGGCGATTGATCTGGGCGTGGAAAAGGTCGAGCTGGATGATCTGCTGGCGCGTGCCGATTTCATTACCCTGCATACGCCGATGACGGCGCAGACCAAAAATATTCTCTCGGCCGACAATCTCGCCAAAACCAAAAAGGGTGTGCGTATCATCAATTGCGCACGCGGTGGTCTGGTTGACGAAGTGGCCCTGCGGGCAGGGCTTGATTCCGGCCATATTGCGGGTGCGGCTTTCGACGTGTTCATCACCGAACCTGCGACCGAAAATCCGCTGTTCGGCCATCCCAATGTCATCTGCACCCCGCATCTGGGCGCATCCACCAATGAGGCGCAGGAAAATGTCGCCTTGCAGGTGGCCGAACAGATGTCGGATTATCTGACCCGTGGTGCGATTTCCAACGCCATCAACTTCCCCTCGATCACGGCTGAGGAAGCACCCAAGCTGAAGCCGTTTATCGCGCTGGCCGAAAAGCTCGGCTCGTTCGCCGGACAGCTGACCGATACCGGCATCAAGGAAGTGCGTATCACCTATGAAGGCGAAGTCGCCTCGCTGAAAATCAAGGCTTTGACAGCCGCCGCGATTGCCGGTGTGTTGCGTCCGCAATTGCAGGATGTGAACGTCGTCTCCGCGCCGATTGTGGCGAAGGATCGCGGCATTGCCATCGAGGAAATCACCCGCTCGGATGATGACAGCGATTTTGAATCGCTGATCACGCTGACCATTGTGACCGAAGAGCAGGAGCGTTCGATTTCCGGCACGGTGTTCCATGACGGCAAGGCCCGCATTGTCGCCATCAAGGGGATCAAGGTGGATGCCGAATTCGGGCCCGCCATGATCTATGTCACCAATGAGGACAAGCCGGGCTTTATCGGCCGCTTTGCCGGTTTGCTGGGTGAGGCTTCAGTCAACATCGCCACCTTCGCGCTGGGCCGTGACGGCAAGGGCGGTTCGGCGATTGCGCTGGTGGAAGTCGACGGTGATGTGCCGGCCGGTGTGTTGTCGGCCATTCAGGCTTTGCCGGGTGTCAAACAGGCCAAAGCGCTGAAGTTCTGAAATAACGGGGCGTGAAGTGTTCAAGCCCGCCGGATCACTCCGGCGGGCTTTGATATGCCGGTAGGGTGGTGACAACCTTGTGTGCCTGCGACAAACTCGGCGCATTGGAAACGATAGGGATCTGGCAATGGCTTTGCGGTTTTTGGTGGTCGAAGGCAATAATGCAACGGGGCGGGGCAACAGAGAGCGGGCCTATGGCATGACACCGGCCCAATCCTATGCCGCTGTGCTTGGCGCTATGGAGCCGGACGTGCTGTGCGATATTGCCCATCCCGCCGATGCCGGGTTCAACAGGCCCGATCAGGGGGAGCTTGAGGGCTATGACGGCGTGGTGCTGACCGGCTCCGCACTGCATGTCTATCATGGCGGGCCGGAAATCGAACAGCAGATCGAGCTGATGCGGGCGGTCTATCGGTCGGGCACTCCGGCTTTCGGTTCCTGCTGGGGCTTGCAAATCGGTGCGGCGGCCGCCGGGGGTGACATCATCCGCAATCCGGTGATGCGCGAAATCGGCTTTGCCCGCTCCATTCAGGTCAACGGGCACGGCACGGGCCACCCGTTGCTGGCCGGTCGTCCCATGCTGTTCGATGCGCCCGCGGTGCATCTCGACATTGTCGGCTCCCTGCCAGCCGATTGCACCATTCTGGCCTCCAACGACCTGACACCGGTGCAGGCGGCGGAAATCCGCCATGACGGCGGGGTGTTCTGGGGTGTGCAGTATCATCCCGAATTTTCGCTTGCCGAACTGGCTTCCATTCTCGGCAATCTCGGCACGATCATGCTCGACGAGGGCTTTTTCCGCACGCAGGAGGAGCACGCCCGTTACGTCGCCGATCTCTATGCCTTGCACGAGGATCGGGAACGGATGGATCTGGCCTGGCGATTCGGTCTGGACAAGCAGGTTCTCGATACCGATACGCGGCTGACCGAAATCCGGAATTTCATCAATTTCCGCGTCAAACCCGCCAAATCGGCGCGTGGGCGGGCGTGAGGGCCGCAAAAGACCGAAATCAGGGGAAAACCCAAGAGATCATCCCAAATACCAGTCTCTTTCAGGGGCCTGCCTGCCAGAAATATGAGTGAAAGGCTTTACCAAAACGTCATGATCGGGTAACTCTCCTTCGCAAGCCCCGGCCCTTTCCGACTTGCGGAATGGTGCGGGGTTTTTTATTGGCTGGCGGGTGATCATCATCGGATGGCATGGCGCGCAGCACTGAGCGGAGGATGAGAGCATGGGCAATGTTGTCGTTGTCGGCGCCCAATGGGGCGACGAAGGCAAAGGCAAAATCGTCGACTGGTTGTCTGAAC
>CANGOE010000049.1 GCA_947455455.1 Hyphomicrobiales bacterium | reverse complement strand
GCGAGCTTGATCATCCGCTTTACGGCAGCATCCGAAAGGTCCAACAAGGGGCTGTCAGGCGTTGGGGCTTCCGTGGCTTCGCCTTCGGGCTTCTCTATCGTCTTTGTCGCCATTGCTCTGGACAGCTCCATCCGCGTACTTCAAACGAATTATTCCGCATCAACGAAAAAACAGGCCGTAACGAAAGCCGCTACGACCACTTCACATCATTGTTGCAGAACAAGACTCTTCATCGCCTTATTCTCGCATATAACACTTAATTCATCACTAAGGCCACCTGCCCCAATGACAAAAACGTGACAAATCCGGTCTAGGCCGTCGCCAAACCCTGATCAGGCCCCGCACTTGCCACGGCATTGAGACGGTCACGGTCTGCTTCCATGCCGTCCAATGCAGACAATTGCAACTGGAGATCGCGAATCACAGCCAGATTTGATTCGCTGTCATTCTCGGCCAGTGCCCGTTCAGCATCCATCAGTTCTCTATGTAGTGTGATTGCGCGGCGATGCAAGATCATCGCCTGTTTTAATGCACTATCAATGTCAATCGACGGAAAATCGGGGTCGAGACAGCGCCGGTCACCGGGCCGCACCGCCAATTCGATCCGCATCAAGGCCCGTTCCATCCCGGCCCTGTGCAAGCTCTGGCGCAGGTGCTCGGCAGTGGTGAAGTCGTCCAAAGCCGCCAGATCGGCCAAAGCACGGGCCAGATCGGTGGAATCGGGCGAGGCAAAGTCCATATTGGCCAGATCATCGGCATAGCGGCCCAACAAGCCGGGACGGCTTGCCAGAACCGCCAGAATAAACGCCTCGCGCGGGGAAATACTGGTTTGGGTCGAAAACAGCGGACTGCTGGTCAGGCTCTGGCTGGCGCGGGCGGGCTCGCGCAGATGGAAGGGGCGATCGCGCATATTGCCCGCACCACGGCCCGCACCACGCCCGGCAAATGGGGTGGGCGCAGGCTGGCGCGTGTCACGCTTCCACTCGCCGCGTTGCCCACCATTGTTAAAGCGCCGTCCCGAAGACGGCATCAACTCGGCCATCCGCTGGTCTATTTCGGCTTTGTAATGGCGGCGCAAATCCTCATCCTTGAGGCTCGAGACGATGATCCGCAGATCCCGTTCGAAAGCCGCACGGCGCTCCGGCGTATCCAGCGTATGCTTTTCCAGCTCGCGCGCCCACAACAGATCAACCAGCGAGGTGGCGCGTTCGAGCACGTCATCAATGGCCTTTTTGCCGCCCGAACGGGCCAGATCATCGGGATCCTGCCCTTCCGGCAACAAAGCAAAGCGCAGTGACTTGCCAGGCTTGAGATGCGGCAAAGCGGTATCAATCGCCCGCCATGCGGCACGCCGACCGGCTTTATCGCCATCGAAACACAGGATCGGCTCGTCGCACATGCGCCACAGCAGGGTCAGCTGGTTCTCGGTCAGCGCGGTGCCCAGCGGGGCGACCGTTTCGGCAAAGCCTGTGACGCTCATGGCAATCACATCGACATAGCCTTCCACCGCAATCACCCGACCGCTGTCATGGGCCGCCTTGCGGGCATTGTGATGGTTGAACAGCACATCACCCTTATGGAACAAGGGCGTATCGGGCGAATTCAGATATTTGGCCGAGACATCCTTGTCCATCGTCCGGCCACCAAACGCAATCGGCCGGCCCCTGCTGTCACAGATCGGAAACATCACCCGATTGCGGAACCGGTCATAGGGCACCGGAATATCGTCACCCGCGATCAGCAAGCCCGCCTCGATCATATCGGGGACAGGCACGCCCTTGCCGGTCAGATAATGTTGCAGGGCATGGCGGTCATTGGGCGCAAAGCCCATGCCGAAACCGGTCCAGACCGTCCGGCCCAGTCCACGCCCGTCCAGATAGGCCCGCGCCTGCGATCCGACCGGAGCCATCAACTGCGCCTGAAAGAAGTCCTGCGCCCAGGCCATGACCTGATGCAGGCCGGTGCGTTTGACCTCCTGCTCCTCGGCCTCGGCGCTGAGCTTGGGCAGGATCACGCCGGCATCGGCCGCCAACCGCTCGACCGCCTCGGGGAAGCTGACCCCTTCGGTTTCCATCAGGAATTTGAAAATATCGCCGTTTTTTCCCGACGAAAAATCGTGGAAAAACCCTTTTTGATCATTCACAAAGAAAGAGGGAGACTTTTCGGCATTGAAGGGCGACAGCCCTTTCCACTCACGTCCGGCCTTGACCAATTTGACCCGTCGCCCCACCACCGCCGAAACAGGCAGACGGGCACGGATGTCATCAAGGATGGAGGGTGGGTAACGCATGACCTGTCTTTATCACTCTATCACGCATTTCGGTAGGCTTTCGACTTCAAAAACCCGTCAAACGGCCCCGATCACGACAGCTTCTGCCATGTCCAAGCCGACCGGCACCGCAATCAGGCCAGGCGGGCGCATCCCGCCCCCTTGCCGCACCAGTCCAAAGCGCCCTTATCCCCGTATTCCCGCCTCCACCTTGTGGATAAGCTGTGAATGCCTGTGAAAATCTCCGAATAGAGGCCCAAGGCCGAACCAGAGCGTTTCACAGGACGGGTTGGCAGGCGCAAACCGAGGATCAGGCGAGCTTTGCCTTGACGATGGCGCTGGCTTTGCCGAAATCCATCTGTCCGGCATGGGCCTGCTTCAAGGCCGCAACGACTTTGCCCATATCCTTGATGCCAGCAGCGCCCGTGGAGGCAATAGCGGCGTCGATGGCGGCGGCCACTGCGGCTTCGTCCATCTGCTGGGGCAGGAAACCGGTGATCACGGCAATCTCGCCGCGCTCCTGCTCTGCCAGATCCATGCGTCCGGCATCTTCATAAATTTTCAGCGATTCCTGACGCTGTTTGACCATTTTCTGAAGCAAAGCCAGAATATCGTCCTCGCCGACCTCTTTGCCTGTGCCACGGGCTTCGATCTCGCGGTCTTTCAGGGATGAGGTAATCAGACGGATGGTCGACAACCGCATCTTGTCGCCTGCCCGCATGGCGTCCTTGAGGGACGAGGAAAATTCATCGCGCAGAGCCATCGTGTTCAGCCTTCCTGTTTGCTCCCGCACCACGCCTGTCAGGGATGGGCGGGAAAATAAATGTTATTACATGGCCAATCCGCCGCCGGATGTTCACAACAGTGATTGACCTTGGCGTGGTCTGCGCCTAATTTCCGGCGATATCAACAGATTCAGCGTGACACGCCACCCTTCGCGATGCGCTAACCACCTCGCAAACGGGCTGTGCTGGCAGATTTAGGACGAAAATGGCTTCTCTTCAAGATCAAGCCCCGATGTCGGGTTGGGAAGAACCACGCGCCACAGCACTGCTGGTGCTGGCCAATGGCATGGTGTTCGAGGGTGTCGGCATTGGCGCGACAGGCGAGGCAACCGGCGAGGTCTGCTTCAACACCGCGATGACCGGCTATCAGGAAATTCTGACCGATCCGTCCTATGCGGGACAAATCATCACCTTTACCTTCCCCCATATCGGCAATGTCGGCACCAATGACGAGGATATCGAGACCGTCAACATGGCCTCGGCCTCCGGCGTGCGTGGCGTGATTGTCCATGCCGATGTCACCACCCCCTCCAACTGGCGGGCGGCCCGACATCTCGATGCATGGCTCAAAGCCCGCGGGATTGTCGGTCTTGCAGGCATTGATACCCGCGCTCTGACCGCGCTCATCCGCGAGCACGGCATGCCGAATGCGGTCATCAGCCATCGGCCGGACGGCGTATTCCCGCTGGCTGACCTCAAACAACAGGCCAAGGACATGCCGAGCATGGACGGGCTTGATCTGGTGCCACTGGTGACTTCGGCCCAGCGGTTTTCATGGGACGAGACAAGCTGGACACTCGGCAAGGGCTATGGCCAGCGCGCAATCGAATCATGCCACATCGTGGCGATCGATTATGGCGTCAAACGCAACATCCTGCGCCTGTTGGCCGACCGTGGGTGCAAGGTCACCGTTGTGCCGGCGCAAACCTCGGCAGAAGACATTCTGGCGCTCAAACCCGATGGTGTGTTTCTCTCCAACGGACCGGGTGACCCAGCGGCGACCGGTGTCTATGCCGTGCCGGTCATCCAGGCCTTGCTGGACAAGCATATACCGACCTTCGGCATCTGCCTTGGCCACCAGATGATGGCGCTGGCTGTTGGGGCAACCACCATGAAGATGCATCAGGGCCACCATGGGGCCAACCATCCTGTGAAGGATTTCACCACCAACAAGGTGGAAATCGTCTCGATGAATCACGGCTTTGCCGTAGACCGCGATACTTTGCCGCCCCATGCCAAAGAGACCCATGTCTCGCTGTTCGATGGCTCCAATTGCGGTATTGCGCTGACCGACCGGCCCGCTTTCTCGGTCCAGCACCATCCCGAAGCCTCGCCCGGCCCGCAAGACAGCCACTATCTGTTCGACCGGTTCTTCGACATGGTGATGGCGCATAAGGCGGCCTGAGCAAAGCGCCCCAGACAGCCTTATGCAGGCTGTCTGAACGAAAACATTGACCTTGGGGGGCTAGCTGTGTTTGCCTATGCTTCAGGCATGGCAAACAGCTTGCCCAACAAGGACCAATTGATGACGGCGAACACCCAATCCACATCACCCCGTCAGGGTTATTCTGTGACACATGGCGCACGGTTGATTGTTGCCGCCTCGCTGTTGCTTGCCTCGTTGGCAACAGCGCAGTCCGCTCCACGGTATGCGAAAGCCGATGCCATCAAGCGTGGTGAAATGCTGGCCAAGGAGAATTGCTCCTCCTGCCATGCCATCGGCATCAAGGGCGACAGCCCCAATCCGAAATCTCCACCATTCCGTACCCTGTCACAGCGCTACCAGCTTGAAGCACTGGAAGAGGCGCTGGGCGAAGGCATCACCATGGGTCACGGCGAAGCCAATATGCCACACTTCATTTTCGAGCCCGATGATATCGGTGATCTCATCAGCTATCTGAAAAAAATAAACCGCCGCTAATATACTGATACACAAAAGCAAAAAGACGATCAGATTTAGAAGGCATCCTTGTTAATGCGTATTATTTCGGGGGAACGACGCATTGAACTGGCTGGATTTCTGGAATGGCAACCACAGCATCTATGTCTGTGACAAACACCGTCAGCGCCATCACGAGCGGATCGGCGAAGACATCGTGCAACGCCTGCCACCCCGGACAGGGGTTGTGATCGACTATGGTTGCGGCGAGGCTTTATCGGCGCATCATATTGCGCGCCATTGCGACAGGCTGATTTTGAGCGATGCCGCACCCAGTGTCCGCCAGAAACTGGAAGAATTGCATCACGGAGCCGCCAATATTAGCGTTCTCGCACCCGACGCGGTGCGGGAAATGGATGCGGGCAGTGTTGACTGCGTCATCATCAATTCTGTCTTGCAATATCTGTCCCCCGACGACACCGAAGGCTTGCTGAAAGACCTGTCGCCTTTGCTGGCAAGCAACGGGCGGATCATCATCGGCGACATCATCCCGCCCGACCACACCGTGCTGGCCGATGCCGGTGCCTTGTTGCATTTCGCCTGGCAGGAGCAATTCATGACCGAGGCGATGATCGGCTTGATGCGCACATTCCTGTCGGATTACCGCAAAATCCGTGCGGCCTACGGACTGACCTGCTATTCGGTCCATGACATGGAAAGCATGGGAAACAGGCTGGGCCTCAAGGCACAACGCACTCCCCTCAATATCGGACATGACCAGGGGCGCATGACATTCGAGTTGCAAAGGCTTGCCGCCTGAGCGGCCGCCCCGCCCTCACTCACCTTCCGGCACACCGAAGGTCCAGAACCGGTTGGCGGTAAAGCTCCACACCATCACCAGACTGGAGCAGACCAACTGCACCAGCAGGTAATGGAAGCCCAAGACCTCGTGCAGGAAATGCATCGTTACACCGGTCACCACAAAGCCGACCCCTGCAACGGCGGCAAACCGCCAGGTGGCTTCGGCATGGGGACGCGAGCTGTGGAACGCATAGCGGCGGTTCAAGCGGTAGGACAGAATACCGCCGAACAGGTAACCGGTCAGCGTGGCAGGCACTTCATCCATCAGATCTGATTCGACCAGACCGATCAGCAACCCGTAATGCACGCAGGTCACAATGACACCGATCACGACAAAACTGCTGAACTGTTTGGTGACGCTGGACATCGAGGAACTTCCGAAACACTTTCGCGCCGGATACGCGCCAAAGTTGAGATGAGGTGAGCCTTAACGATTTATGGGGATGAAGTCACCTTTTTCCACAAGCTGAACCCCACTCAAAAGCGCGAACATGCTACTATCTGCCTGCATGGCTCTTCCCTCAGATGTGAAATTCGTCTAGAAACGCACGACTTTCAGGCGAAACAGTCTCGCCCGATGAGTCATGCCAGATTGTCAGACGGGATCAGGTCCGAAACTCCGGTTTTGGCCAGAGCCGTCTGCAAGCCTGTGTATCGCCCAAACCGGACCTGTCACGACACCGCTCGGACAGACCGGCCCAAGCAGGCCCATGGTGAAGGCCATAAACCACCGGATGCCGGCCATCCTGCGCCGGATATGATGAAAGACAAGGGGCCGCCATGCCGAAACGGACAGATATTTCCTCCATCCTGATCATCGGTGCAGGTCCTATTGTGATCGGGCAGGCCTGTGAATTCGACTATTCGGGCACGCAAGCGGTCAAGGCGCTGAAGGAGGAAGGCTACCGGATCATTCTGGTCAATTCCAACCCCGCCACCATCATGACCGATCCGGACATGGCCGACCGCACCTATATCGAGCCGATCACGCCGGAAATCGTCGCCAAAATCATCGAGAAAGAACGCCCCGATGCCTTGTTGCCGACCATGGGCGGGCAAACCGCGCTGAATTGCGCCTTGTCGCTCAAGAAAATGGGCGTGCTGGAAAAATACAACGTCGAAATGATCGGCGCGACAGCCGAAGCCATCGACAAGGCCGAAGACCGCGAATTGTTCCGCAATGCCATGACCAAGATCGGGCTGGAGACCCCGCGCTCGCATCACATCAAGACATTGGCGGGGGCTTTGGAAGCGCTGAAGGATATCGGCCTGCCGGCCATTATCCGTCCCTCTTTCACCATGGGCGGCACGGGCGGCGGCATTGCCTATAACAAGGAAGAATTCATCGACATCGTCGAACGCGGCATCGATGCATCGCCCACCAGCGAAGTGCTGATCGAAGAAAGCGTGCTGGGCTGGAAAGAATACGAGATGGAGGTTGTCCGCGACAAAGCCGACAATTGCATCATCGTTTGCTCGATCGAAAACATCGATCCGATGGGAGTTCATACCGGTGATTCGATCACCGTGGCCCCGGCTTTGACCTTGACCGACAAAGAATACCAGATCATGCGCGATGCCTCGCTGGCGGTGTTGCGCGAGATCGGCGTGGAAACCGGCGGATCGAATGTGCAATTTGCCGTCGATCCGGCTACGGGCCGCATGATCGTGATCGAGATGAACCCGCGCGTGTCGCGCTCTTCGGCGCTGGCCTCCAAGGCCACGGGCTTTCCGATTGCCAAGGTCGCGGCCAAACTGGCCGTCGGTTACACGCTCGACGAAATCGACAATGACATCACAGGCGGGGCGACGCCTGCCTCGTTCGAACCGACGATCGATTATGTCGTGACCAAAATCCCGCGCTTTGCCTTTGAAAAATTCCCCGGCGCGGAAAACACCCTGACCACCGCGATGAAATCGGTGGGCGAAGCCATGGCGATTGGCCGGACCCTGCAGGAATCCCTGCAAAAGGCCATGCGCTCGCTCGAAACCGGCCTGACAGGTCTGGATGAAATCGAGATCGAGGGTCTCGGCCTCGGCGATGACCGCAATGCGATCAAGGCCGCGCTCGGCACACCAACCCCCGACCGCCTGCTCAAAGTCGTTCAGGCCCTGCGTCTGGGCTTCTCGATCGAGGAAGTGCACGAAAGCTGCAAGATCGACCCGTGGTTCCTTGAGCAGTTGCAAGGCATTGTCGATATGGAAGCCAAGGTGCGCACCCATGGCCTGCCGACCAGTGCCGCCAATTTCCGCCAGCTCAAGAGCATGGGCTTTGCCGATGCCCGTCTGGCCATGCTGACCGGCATGACCGAGGCCGAGGTCTCGCAACGCCGCCGTGCGCTCGATGTCCGTCCTGTCTACAAGCGCATTGATACCTGCGCGGCAGAATTTGCCTCGCCCACTGCCTATATGTATTCGACCTATGCCGCCCCGTTCCAGGGCGCGCCGGCCGACGAGGCCCATCCGTCAGACCGCAAGAAAGTGGTTATCCTCGGCGGTGGCCCGAACCGGATCGGCCAAGGCATCGAATTCGACTATTGCTGTTGCCATGCCTGCTTCGCACTGACCGAAGCCGGTTATGAAACCATCATGGTCAATTGCAATCCCGAAACCGTCTCGACCGATTATGACACCTCGGACAGGCTCTATTTCGAACCGTTGACAGCCGAAGACGTGCTGGAAATCCTGACCAAAGAGCAGGAAAACGGCACTCTGGTCGGAGTGATCGTGCAATTCGGCGGTCAGACCCCGCTGAAACTGGCCAAGGCGCTGGAAGCCGCCGGCATCCCGATCCTCGGCACCACGCCCGATGCGATCGATCTGGCCGAAGACCGTGACCGTTTCAAGCGTCTGCTCGACAAGCTCGGTTTGCGCCAGCCCGAAAACGGCATTGCCTATTCGGTGGAACAAAGCCGGTTGGTAATTGCCGAACTCGGCCTGCCGCTGGTGGTGCGTCCGTCCTATGTGCTGGGCGGGCGTGCGATGGAAATCATCCATGACGAGGCGACATTCGACCGCTATCTGCTCGGCACCCTGCCCGAACTGGTACCGAACGAGATCAAGGCCCGCTACCCCAACGACAAGACCGGACAGATCAACACCGTGCTGGGCAAGAACCCGCTCTTGTTCGACCGTTACCTGACGGATGCGACCGAAATCGATGTGGATTGCCTGTGCGATGGCAAGGATGTGTTTATCGCGGGCATCATGGAGCATATCGAGGAAGCGGGCATCCATTCGGGCGACAGCGCCTGTTCATTGCCTCCCCATTCGCTGGCTCCCGAAATGATTGCCGAACTGGAACGCCAGACCAAAGCCATGGCGCTGGCGCTGGAAGTCGGCGGTTTGATGAATGTGCAATTTGCCATCAAGGACGGCAAAATCTATGTGCTGGAAGTCAATCCGCGGGCCTCGCGCACCGTGCCATTTGTCGCCAAAGTCATCGGCACGCCGGTGGCCAAGGTTGCGGCACGCATTATGGCCGGTGAAACTCTGGCAGGCTTCAACCTCCAGCCGCATACGCTCAACCATATCGCGGTAAAAGAAGCGGTGTTCCCGTTTGCCCGTTTCCCCGGTGTCGATGTGTTGCTTGGCCCTGAAATGCGCTCGACCGGCGAAGTGATGGGGCTGGATCATTCCTTCGGCACCGCTTTTGCCAAGAGCCAGCTGGGATCGGGCACGCATGTGCCCAAATCCGGACGGGTCTTCGTGTCGATGCGCGAGCAGGACAAGGCGCGTATTCTGCCCAGCATCAAGACGCTGGTCGAATTGGGCTTTACCATTGTTGCCACCAGCGGCACCCAGCGCTATCTGGCTGAAAACGATGTGAAGGCCGAAAAGATCAACAAAGTATTGGAAGGCCGCCCGCATGTGGTCGACGCCATCAAAAACGGCGGTATCCAACTAGTGTTCAATACCACCGAAGGCAAACAGGCTCTATCAGACTCACGCTCACTGCGTCGGGCGGCCCTCTTGCATAAAGTGCCCTATTACACCACTTTAGCGGGGTCTGTGGCGGCAACCCAAGGCATCAAGGCCTATCTGGCCGGTGATCTCGAGGTCTGTGCGTTACAGGACTACTTTCACTAATGCCCGATTTCCTTGTGAAATGACGGGTTGGAATGGCTGGCCGCTCAATTGACAGGACTGGTGCTGACGCAAAATATCTTTGCTTCCAGACCTGACCATGTCAAAAGCCGGAACAACAGCCGCACGATCATGATGCTGCCTACACCGTCCCGGGGTTTGCGAACTTCAGGACCGGTGGGGTTTTTGTACTTTTAAGGGTGACGGAAACAAGACGATGGAAAAAGTCCCGATGACAGCCGAGGGCCACAAGGCTCTGGTTGAAGAACTCAAGCACCGTCAGCAGGTCGAGCGCCAACGCATCATTCAGGCGATTTCGGAAGCCCGCGCCCATGGCGATCTTTCCGAAAATGCCGAATATCATGCCGCCAAAGAGCAACAATCCCTCAATGAAGGCCGGATTGCCGAACTGGAAGACAAGCTCTCGCGCGCCGAGATCATCGACATTTCCAAATTGTCGGGGACCGTGATCAAGTTCGGGGCCACCGTACAGCTGATCGACGAGGATACCGAAGAGCCCCGCACCTATAAAATCGTCGGCGATATGGAAGCGGATGTGAAGCAGGGCCGGGTCTCGATTTCCTCGCCCATCGCCCGCGCCCTGATCGGCAAAACCATCGGTGACAATGTCGAGGTCAACACCCCCGGCGGCGGCAAGAGCTATGAAATCACCGGCGTGAAATTCATCTGACTCTCAGCGACCCGACCGGGACCAACCGTCTCCGGTCACACGCAATCAGCCCGCCCCTGTGGCGGGCTTTTGCTTTGGTGCCATCACAGCGGGATCAGCGGCTCGTCCTTGACCTGCCCCAGTGTCAGGGCCGAGCGGATGGTTTTGACATTGGGCAGGCCCGTCAATTCACTCACCAGCGACTGGAAACCGGCCAGATCGGGGGCGACGCATTTCAGCAGAAAATCGATATCACCCGACAGGGTCCAGCATTCGCGCACGGCGGGCCAGTTACGGATATGGGCGCGGAACGCTTCCAGATCGCTTTCGGCTTGGGATTGCAGATGCACCATGGCAAACCAGACGACATCGACACCGAGTTTCTTGGCATCGAGCTGGGCGCGATAGCCGGTGATCACGCCAGCCTCTTCCAAAGCGCGGACGCGGCGCAGGCAGGGAGGGGCAGACATGCCGATGCGCTTGGCCAATTCAACATTGGTCATCCGGCCATTCTTCTGCAATTCCTGCAAAATCGCGCGGTCTGTCTCGTCAAGTCTGATCGACACGGTTGACTCTCACCCTCTCAATGCTCAACGCTTGTTTAGACGCGATCATGTGTCCAGAACAACCTCTTTGTGACCAATTCTTTGTCAAGTTAAGGAAATCAGGCGTGGCCTCACTCAAAACCGCTTGGATTGTGACGGATGGTAAAGCCGGAGACGAGTTGCAATGTCTCGGTGTAACCGATGCCCTGCATCTGAAACCGGAGATCAAGCGCGTGGCCCCTCGCAAGCCATGGGTCTGGTTCGCCCCGTGGGGTCCGATGGACCCGCGCGAGCATCCCGACACGCCCGGCTCCCTTCTCGCGCCCCCCTTTCCCGATCTGGTGGTCGCTTCGGGCCGCAGGGCAATCCCGGCTTTACGGGCGATCAAGCGGGCCTCGCAGGGCAAAACCTTTACCGTCTGCCTGAAGGATCCGCGTACCGGTGCAGATACCGCCGATCTGATCTGGGTGCCCGAACATGACAGATTGCGCGGTCCCAATGTGCTGGTCACCCTGACCTCGCCGCACCGCTTGCAAATGGCGGCCATTCAGGCGGCCAGAGCCGAGCCGCCACGCGCTTTGATGGCCCTGCCCCATCCGCGTGTGGCCGTGCTGGTGGGAGGCGACAGCCGCAACCATCTCTTCACGCCCGATGATATTGCCCGTTTTGTCGAACATCTGAAAAGCATCAGCCGTCAGGGTGCGGCCCTGATTGTCACCTTGTCGCGCCGGACACCGCCCGCGCTGGCCGAAGCGGTGCAATCGGTGATTGCCGCTTCCGGCGGCTATCTGTGGGATGGCACAGGGGCCAATCCCTATCTGGCCATGCTGGCCTTGTCCGACATGATTGTGGTCACCGCTGATTCGGTGAACATGGTCGGGGAAGCCTGCATCACGGGCCATCCTGTGCTGGTTTTCGAGCCCTCGGCGCGACGTTTTGGCAACGCCGGCAAAATAAGACGCTTTATTCAGGGGTTAATCGACCACGGAGCTGTGCGTTTGTTTCAGGGCGGACTTGAAAGCTATGCATATGAGCCTTTAGACTCAACACCGGTGATCGCGCAGGCCATCAGGCAGGCGATATCCCGCAGATAACCACCTTTCCGGCCCGTTTGAACCACCCTCGATCCTCGTATTTGGAAACCACACCGATGTCCTCGTCCGCGTCCAAACCGCATCACCATGCAAAATTGATCATCCTCGGCTCTGGCCCTGCCGGTTATACGGCCGCGATCTATGCGGCACGAGCCATGCTTGAACCGATGCTGATTGCAGGGATGCAACAGGGCGGACAGCTCACCATCACCACCGATGTGGAAAACTATCCCGGCTTTGCCGATCCCATTCAGGGACCGTGGCTGATGGAGCAAATGCATGCTCAGGCCATCCATGTCGGCACCACCATGGTATCCGACCATATTCTGGAGGCCGACCTCTCGCAAAAGCCGTTCCGGCTGACCGGCGATTCGGGCGCAACCTATACCTGTGACGCGCTGATCATTGCCACCGGCGCACAGGCCCGCTGGCTTGGCATCCCCTCGGAAGAGGCGTTCAAAGGCTTCGGCGTTTCGGCTTGCGCAACCTGTGACGGGTTCTTCTTCCGCAACAAGCAGGTGGTTGTGGTCGGCGGCGGCAATACGGCGGTTGAAGAAGCACTCTACCTCGCCAATCTGGCCTCCAAAGTCACCGTGGTCCATCGCCGCGACAGTTTCCGCGCCGAAAAGATCCTGCAGGACCGGCTGTTCGCCCATCCGAAGATCGAGGTGATCTGGAATGCCGAAATCGATGCGATCACCGGCGACCAATCCCCACCCTCGGTCACCGGCGTGCGCCTGAAGGACACGCAAAACGGCAGCACCAGGACCATTGCGACCGATGGCGTGTTTGTGGCGATCGGCCATTCACCGGCAAGCCAGCTGTTCGAAGGACAGTTGCGCATGAAACAAGGCGGCTATCTCTGGTCCGCTCCCGATTCCACGGCGACTTCGATCGACGGTGTCTTTGCCGCCGGTGATGTGACCGATGATGTCTTCCGCCAGGCTGTGACCGCCGCTGGCTTGGGATGTATGTCTGCCCTTGAAGCAGAGCGTTGGCTGGCGGGCCATGCTGGCGAGCGTAAGGCATAAAACAATGGCTATGACCAATCCGATTTATCATCCACCCGGTATCGACTGGGACAAGATCAGGATTTTCTATACGGCGGCGGAAGCCGGGAGCTTCACCCATGCGGGGGACAGCCTCGGCCTCAGCCAATCCGCTGTCAGCCGTCAGGTCGGTGCGCTGGAGCGCGATCTCGGCGTGCCGCTGTTCCATCGCCATGCGCGCGGGCTGATCCTGACCGAGCACGGCGAGCAATTGTTCCGCACCGCCCGCGAGATGATGCTGAAACTGGAAACCACCCGCGCCCGTCTGACCGACAGCCGCGAGCGCCCCAATGGCGATTTGCGGATCACCACCACCGTGGGGCTGGGCACCCACTGGCTGACCCCGCGTCTGGGTGAATTCATGGATCTCTACCCCGAAGTGCGGGTCCAGTTGATGCTGACCGACGAGGAGCTCGATCTCTCGATGCGCGAGGCCGATATTGCCATCCGTCTGCGCCAGCCGACCCAGAGCGACCTGATCCAGCGCAAGCTGTTTACCGTGCATTTCCATGCCTGGGCCTCAGCCGATTACATCAAAGCCCATGGTGCGCCCAAGGATGTCGCCGATCTCGACAACCACCGCATCATGACCTTCGGCGGCATCGCCCCCTCCTATCTGGTGGGCGTGCACTGGCTGACGACGATGGGACGCGAGCCACGCAATCCGCGCCTGCCGGGCCTGACCGTGAGCAATATCACCGCCTTGAAACGTGCCGTGGAACGCGGTTTGGGGATCGCCGTCCTGCCCGATTATCTGGTGGAAGCCGATTCCGGCCTCGTCCAGATCCTCACCAATATGGAAATGGCGACACTCGACAGCTATCTCGCTTACCCCGAAGAAATGAAAACAGTGGCCCGCGTGCAGGTTTTCCGTGATTTTCTGGTCTCGAAAGCCCAACGCTGGACGCATTGACGGCAGAATGCGGCGTTTTGCCGCATTATTCTCAAAACGCATAACTGCTATGACGCCTTATGCATTGCACGCAGATCAGACTATTTGCTAGGTTCCGAACGTGGAATACAGCTTTCGTCCCTGTCATCCCCCCTCCAGACGGGTTGATGAGAGCGCTTCCCTGGAAAGTGCCGGCACCGCGAGGTGACAGCCTTTTTCTCTAAGCCGGTTGTTCACGTGTTGCTTTCAGCGACATGCTCGGACACCGGCTTTTTTTTGGGCTTTTTTTGGGACTTTTTTGACCCGCATCCTGTTGCACCAACAAAAAACGCCCCGTCATGGACGGGGCGTTGAAGAGAGCGCGGCTGATTAACGCAAGGAAGCGCAGAAACCCTGGATTTTCGCACAAGCCTTTTCCAGCAGATCGTTGGATGTGGCATAGGAGATGCGGAAATTCGGCCCCAAGCCGAATGCCGAACCATGCACCGCCGCAACACCTTCGGATTCCAGCAATTCGGTGACGAAATCCTCGTCGGTCATGATCACCTTGCCCGACGGGGCCTTTTTACCGATCAGTTCGGCAATCGACGGATAGACGTAAAACGCGCCTTCGGGGGTTGGGCATTTCAGGCCGCTGGCCTGATTGAGCATCGACACGACCAGATCGCGGCGGCCTTCGAACACCTTGCGGCTTTGGCCGATGAAGTCCTGCGGGCCGTTCAGCGCTTCCACCGAAGCCCATTGGGCAATCGAGCAGGCACCGGAGGTCTGCTGGCCCTGGATCATGTCCATGGCCTTGATCAGCACATCGGGACCGGCGGCATAACCGATACGCCAGCCGGTCATGGCATAGGATTTCGACACACCGTTCATGGTCAGGGTGCGGTTCCACAAATTCGGCTCGACTTCGACAGGGGTGACGAATTTGAAATCGCCATAGACCAGATGCTCGTAAATATCATCGGTCAGCACCCAGACATCGGGATGGCGCATCAGCACATCGGTCAAGGCCTTCATTTCGGCGCGGGTATAGGCGGCTCCCGAAGGGTTGGACGGCGAATTCAGCATCACCCACTTGGTTTTGGGGGTAATGGCGCGCTCCAGATCTTCGGGCTGGAGCTTGAACTGCTTCTCGATGCTGGTCATCACAATCACCGGCTCGCCGCCGCTCATCAACACCATTTCGGGATAGCTGACCCAGTAAGGCGCGGTGATGATGACTTCGTCACCCGGATTGAGGGTGGCGGCAAAGGCATTGAACAGAACCTGCTTGCCGCCCGTGCCGACGATGACCTGCGAGGCCTTGTAGTCGAGGTTGTTCTCGCGCTTGAATTTGGTGGCAATCGCCTCGCGCAACGGCACGATCCCGGCAACGGGGGTATATTTGGTCTCGCCGCGATTGATCGCATCGATGGCGGCCTTTTTGATATTGTCTGGCGTATCGAAATCCGGCTCACCAACCGACAGGCTGATGACATCGCGTCCCTGCGCTTTCAGGTCGCGCGCTTTTTGCGTCACTGCGATGGTGGCAGAAGGCTTAACGCGGGCAAGGGACTTGGCGAGAAAGGACATCGTGAACACTCCGATTCCGTGGTTGAAGGGACAGGTGCTAAGGAACGTGCGTGATTGGTCTAGTCCTCCTCGCGCCACAGGGCAAGATGCACGATCGCCAATCCGGCGCAAAATCAGCATTCTCAGCCTGTTCAACCGTCCCGAATGTCCCTATGATCGCTGGATTGTCGCGTACCGCTTTTCATCAAGTGATTGTTCGAGGATATTGATGCAGGATTTTTCCCCGCATGATGATGCGCCAATTCATCCACACACCCGCCCTCCGCACCCCGATATCATGGCCGAAACAGCGGCCTTTCTCGATCGGTTTATCCGCCTTGCCGCTGTGCCGCTGTCCCTGTTTTTTGGCCTGACAACGCTGACAATCAGTACCTGTTTGTTGCTCAACGGCATGGGCCTCACCCATCTCGATCTGGGTCCGCACTGGCATGATTTCCAGTCCTTCTGGTCGGCGGGGATTGCCGCCACACACGGCAATGGCGGCAAGCTCTATGATTTTGTCTGGCATTCTGCCCATATCAAACAGGTGATCGGGGTCGACGGGCAGGAATTCGGATGGCACTATCCGCCGCAATTCCTGCTGTTGCTGGCGCCGCTGGCGCTGTTGCCCCTGCCGCTCGCCTTCCTGCTCTGGTGCTTTGTGCCGCTGGTCCTGTTTGCAAGGCTGGCCTATCGGCTGATCCCCGATTGGCGGGCTCCGGTGATCGCAATCGGCAGTCCGATCTTCTTCGCCAATGCCGGTTACGCACAAAATGGGGTCCTGAGCACGGTGGTGATCGGCTTTGCCCTGTTGCCCTTTATCGACAACAAGTCCCCCTCGGCCTTGAACACCAGCCTGCTGGCTTTCAAGCCGCATTTGGGGCTTGTCTTTCCGGTCGCCTTTGCCTCCGGCGGTCTGTGGTCGACCTTCTGGCTGGCGGCTTTCTGGCTGATTGTGCAAATCAGCCTGACCGCGCTGGTGTTCGGCCCGCATATCTGGATCGATTTTTTGGGGTCACTGGCCCAGACCAAACTGATTGTGATGAACGAAATCGGCGCGGGAGAGCATCACTATGCCTCGGTCTATGGCAGTGTGCGCCTGCTCAACGGCCCTGCATCTTTGGCCTATCTGCTTCAGGGCCTCGTCGCCGGCCTGTCGCTTTATGGGGTCTGGGTGGTCTGGCGGGGCGGGACATCACGCAATCTCAAAGCCGCATTGCTGGTGGCGGCGATACCGCTGACCGCCCCCTATCTGATGCATTACGATATGATCATGGCCGTGCTGGCCTGCCTGTTGCTGATCCGGCAGGTGGATATCGACCGCTGGCCGCAACACGACCGTTTCATTCTGGCGGGCCTGTGGCTGGGCAGTGTCCTCAATCACGGCCTGCAAAAGGACTATGCCATACCAGCCGCGCTGATCTGTAATCTGCTGGTTTACTATCTGGCTTTTTCGATGACCCGCCGCGAGCGCAACCGGATCAGCCATAGCGCAATTTCAACCCCAGAATGAGGCCATTGAGACACAGCGTCACGATATTGGCCCAGATCAGCGGCAGGTCTTCCAATGCCAGCCCGTAGACCAGCCACATCACAATCCCTGTCACGAGAATGGATTGGGTCAATAACGAGATCGAGCGCGTGTCGCGGCTGATGATGATTTTCAACGCCTGCGGCACCCAGCACAAAGTGGTCAACACCGCCGCCGCCGTGCCGATGGCGGGAACCCATTCTGCCGGAATCATGATCCATCCTGTTGTCACTGGCCCCTCAACGGGGAATACGGGAGGCTTTTTCACATGCCGGAGGTCGATTCGCAGTGGAATTTGTCCAATGGTGAATAAGCTGGCGGAATAACGCCTTGCCCTCTTGCTCCGGCAACGGTTTCATCCCATTTACACTGCATGGTCAAATCCCCGAAAACGGCACCCAAGGGCCAAAGCCCCAAAGCCGCCAAGCCAGAGCTGAAAGAATTGGGCCCGCATCTGGCGGCCTTGCTCAATCCTGCCCTGAACAGGCAGGATGAGGACAACCAGCGCCGCAACAAGGCCATGCGTGGTTTCGGAGAAATTCCGCAGGCCCAGTTCGACTCGGGCGAGCCGGTTCCCGCTGTCTATATCGGGCGCGGCAGAGACAAAGACCTGTCACGCGAGGCCATGCTGTCCGAGAAGCCGCGCAAAGTGCGGCAGGGCAATGTCAAACGCTACAGCGACGAGCAGGAGCCCGACTCCGGTCTGGAAGAAGGCGGCACCGGCGCGGCCGCCACGCTGGATGCGCTGAAAGAATTGCTGGAACTGGGCGACCCGCAATTCCGCGACAAGAAGGAATGGACCCCCCACCGTCCCGTCCGCCCCGACAAATCGGAAGGCGGAAAAACCTTCACCCTTGTATCCGAATACGAGCCTGCCGGCGACCAGCCGACCGCCATCGAGGAATTGGTGGCGGGTATTCAGGCACAGGAACGCGATCAGGTCCTGCTCGGCGTGACCGGTTCGGGCAAAACCTTCACCATGGCGCAGGTGATTGCCCGCACCCAGCGTCCGGCGCTGATTTTAGCCCCCAACAAGACCTTGGCGGCTCAGCTTTATGGCGAATTCAAGAGCTTTTTCCCTGACAATGCCGTGGAATATTTCGTCAGCTATTACGATTATTACCAGCCCGAAGCCTATGTGGCGCGCACCGATACCTTCATCGAGAAGGAATCCACCATCAATGAACAGATCGACCGGATGCGCCACGCCGCCACCCGTGCTTTGCTGGAGCGCGACGATGTGATCATTGTCGCCTCGGTCTCGTGCATTTACGGCATCGGTTCGGTGGAAACCTACACGGCCATGACCTTCGGCGTGAAGGTCGGCGAGGTGATCGAACAACGGCAATTGATCGCCGATCTGGTGGCCCTGCAATACCGCCGCAACAACGAGGATTTCAGCCGTGGCACGTTCCGTGTGCGCGGGGATCTGATCGAACTGTTTCCCGCCCATTACGAGGATCGCGGCTGGCGGATCTCGCTGTTCGGCGACGAGGTGGAATCGATTGTCGAATTCGATCCGCTGACCGGAAACAAGACCGCCGATCTCGACTTTGTCAAAGTCTATGCCAATTCCCATTATGTCACCCCGCGCCCGACCCTCAATCAGGCCACCAAGGGCATCAAGGACGAGTTGCGCAAACGGCTTGATGAATTGATCCGCTCCGGACGGTTACTGGAAGCGCAACGGCTGGACCAGCGCACCAGCTTCGATCTGGAAATGCTGGAAAGCACCGGCGTTTGTGCCGGTATTGAGAACTATTCACGCTATCTGACAGGCCGGTTGCCGGGCGAGCCGCCGCCGACCTTGTTCGAATATCTGCCCGACAATGCGCTTGTCTTTGCCGATGAAAGCCATGTCACCGTGCCGCAAATCGGCGGCATGTATCGCGGCGACTTCAAACGCAAGGCGACGCTGGCCGAATACGGCTTCCGCCTGCCCTCCTGCCTCGACAACCGCCCGTTGCGGTTCGAGGAATGGGATGCGATGCGCCCGCAAACCGTGCATGTCTCGGC
>CANGOE010000048.1 GCA_947455455.1 Hyphomicrobiales bacterium | reverse complement strand
GGCGAGGCTTCGCCGATATAGAGAGCGGGAGGTTGGTGGTGGACGTTCCACTCGCCAACCGGGTCAGATCCGGAAGGAAGCAGCCCTAACGAGATCGGGCGGGTCATCGTCCAGCCTCCCACCCTGTTTTCTTTTCGGAAAGCGGGGATCCATGCCCTGCTTGTCGTTTCATTGCCCTCACATCCGGCCAGACACATGCCCGCAGAGTCAGACATGTCCCATCTTACGCCGGATCAGGGAGCCCAGGACAGCCAGCCCGAGGGCATGAGCCTGCCGGGCTTTGATCTTGCCCCCGCGACAGTCTCCGCACCGGACAAGCCCGCGCCCTATCGGGTGCTGGCACGCAAATACCGCCCGCAAAGTTTCGATGATCTGATCGGGCAGGATGCCATGGTGCAAACCCTGTCGAATGCGTTTGCGGCCGGCCGGATACCGCAAGCGTGGATTTTGACGGGCGTGCGCGGGGTCGGCAAAACCACAACGGCGCGTATTCTGGCGCGCGGTCTCAATTATCAGCCGCTGGACGGCGAGGGCGGCCCCACGGTCACCATGCCCAGCGAGGGCGTGCATTGCCGCGCCATTATTGAATCACGCCATATCGACGTGCTGGAAATGGATGCGGCCTCGCATACCAGCGTCGAAGACGTGCGCCAGATCAATGAAGGGGTCCGGTATGCCCCCGTTTCGGCGCGCTACAAAGTCTATATTATCGACGAAGTGCACATGTTGTCGAAAAGTGCCTTCAATGCCTTCCTGAAAACGCTGGAAGAGCCGCCACCCCACGCCAAATTCATTTTTGCGACCACCGATATCCGCTCGGTGCCGGTCACGATTCTGTCCCGCTGTCAGCGGTTCGACCTCAGGCGGGTCGAATCCTCGGTGATGATTGCCCATCTCGCCAAAATCTGCGGGCTGGAAGGGGTCGACATCGAGCCGGAAGCGCTGTCGCTGGTGGCGCGAGCGGCCGAAGGCTCGGTGCGCGATGCGCTGTCTTTGCTCGATCAGGCGATTGCCCATGGTGCGGGCAAGGTGGATGGCGAGATCGTGCGCTCGATGCTCGGGCTGGCCGATCGCGCCCGGGTGATCGATCTGTTCGAAGCGGTGATGAAGGGCGATATTGCAACGGCCCTGCATGAATTGCGCAACCAGTATAATTCGGGAGCCGATCCGGCTTCGGTGGTGGCCGATCTGGCCGAATTCACCCATTTCGTGACACGGCTGAAAGTGGTGCCGGATGCCGCCTCGGATGGGGCGGTCACGGAAATCGAGCGGGTGCGCGGGCAGGCCCAGACGATCCTGTCGATGCGGGTGCTGTCGCGGGCCTGGCAAATGTTGTTGAAAGGCCATCGCGAAGTGCTGGATGCGGCCCGCCCGATTGCGGCGGCCGAGATGCTGTTGGTCCGCTTGGCCTATGCGGCCGATCTGCCGACCCCTGACGAGGCATTGAAAATGCTGGACCAGCAGGGCGGCTCATCGGGCGGTCACGCCCCTTCCGCTCCAAGAGGCGGTGGTGGTGGCGGTGGTGGTGCAACAGGACTGGCGGTCGCGACGCGGTCGATGCCTGTGGCGGCGGCCCAGACGGCTTCCCAACCGGTGATGCGGCTCGACCGTTTCGAGGATCTGGTCGCACTGGCCGACGAGAAACGCGATCTGGTGCTCAAGCGCACACTGGAAACCGATATCCGGCTGGTGCGGTTCGAGGATGGGGTGATCGAATTTGCTCCCGCTGTCGGCGCTTCGGTCAATCTGGCGGCCGATCTGGGCAAGAAATTGCAGGAATGGACGGGCCGGCGCTGGCTGGTCGCGGTGTCGAGCCAGCAAGGGCAGGCGACCCTGCGCGAGGTCTCGGACCGCGAAACGGCACAGGTGCTGGCCGATGTCTCTGCCAATCGGGTGGTGCGGGCGGTGCTCGATGCCTTCCCCGGGGCGCGTGTGGTGGATGTGCGTGATCCGGTGGCCGAGGCACTGGCCGCCCGGGGTGATGATGATCTGGCCCTGGATGACAGTTTCGATTTCACCATGCTCGATGATGACAACGACTGATTGGAACGTAAAATTGTCGGCGGTCGGGCTATGATCGCGCCGCCATGGAGGGTGAGATGAAAGATATGTTCGGCATGATGAAGCAAGTGCAGGCGATGCAGGAAAAATTCGCCGCCGTGCAGGCCGAGATGGAACAGCTGGAAGTGGAAGGCCGTTCGGGCGGCGGCATGGTCAAGGTGGTGATGACTGCCAAGGGCCAGACCAAATCCGTCACCGTCGATCCCAGCCTGTTGAGCGCGGATGAGAAGGAAATTCTCGAAGACCTGCTGGTCGCCGCCTTCAACGACGGCAAGAGCAAGGGCGATGCCCTGTTGCAGGACAAGATGGGTGCCTTGACGGCGGGCTTGCCGATTCCGCCCGGATTGAAACTGTTCTGAGATGGCATCTGTCACTGGCCCCGAAATCGAGCGGTTGATCCAGCTTCTGGCGCGGGTGCCGGGGCTTGGTCCGCGTTCGGCCCGACGGGCGGCCCTGCATCTGGTCAAAAAGCGCGAGCAATTGCTTGGCCCGCTGGCGGATGCCATGCAGGTGGCCAATGAGCGGATTCTGACCTGTTCGGAATGTGGCAATATCGATACGTCCGATCCCTGCACGCTGTGTTGCGATCCGCGCCGTGATGATACGCTGATTGTGGTGGTCGAGGATGTCGCCGATCTGTGGGCGTTGGAGCGCGCGCAGGCCAGCAATGGCCGCTATCATGTGCTTGGCGGTGTGCTGTCGGCGCTGGACGGGGTTGGTCCGAAGGATCTGATGATCGAGGGACTGGTGGCGCGTGTGGCCTCGGGACAGGTCAAAGAGGTGATTCTCGCGCTCAATGCCACGGTCGACGGCCAGACAACCGCCCATTATGTCACCGATCTGCTGGCTCCTTACGGGGTGCTGGTCTCCAGACTGGCCCATGGTGTGCCGGTCGGGGGCGAGCTTGATTATCTGGATGACGGCACGCTTCATGCGGCCATGCGACAACGGACCACGGTATGATGAGTCAGACACGCGATTGCCGATTGTTTTCTTGGCTGAAGCCATTGGTGACGGGCTTGGCCCTGATGGCGGGTGTGGGTTTGGTGCCCGTGCAGGCCCAAGAGGCCGGCGGCTGGACCCATGCTTTGTCCCTGCTCGCCGCTCCCAAATATGGTCCCGATTTCAAACATTTCGATTATGTGAACCCCGATGCTCCGCAAGGCGGTGTTGTCCGCATGGGCGCTCAAGGCGGGTTCGACAATTTCAATCCGGTGGTTGCTGGTGTTAAAGGACAGCTCGATGCCGGTATCGGGCTGGCCTATGAAACGCTGACCATGTCCTCGCAGGACGAGGTGATGGCTAGTTACGGCCTCTTGGCCGAAGCCATGCGGGTGTCGCCCGATATTACCTCGGTCAGCTATCGCTTGCGTGCCAATGCCCGCTGGCATGACGGCAAGCCGGTCACGCCCGAGGATGTGGTATTTTCTTTCAACGCCTTCAAAACCTATTCGCCGCAATATGCTTTCTATTATGCCCATGTCAGCAAGGCCGAGAAAACCGGCGAGCGCGAGGTCACTTTCTTCTTCGACCAGCCGGGCAACCGCGAATTGCCGCAGATTGTCGGCCAGTTCCAGATCCTGCCCCGTCATCATTGGGAAGGGATCGGGCCGGACGGCAAGAAGCGCGACATCAGCCAGACCACGCTGGAGCCGCCTTTGGGCTCCGGTCCCTATCGGCTGAAAACCGCTTCCGCCCCCCACAGCACTGTCTATGAACAGGTGGCCGACTATTGGGGCCGTGCTGTGCCTGCCCGGCGCGGCATGTTCAATTTCGCCGAGGAGCGGTTTGAATATTTCCGCGATACCACCGTGTTGCTGGAAGCCTTCAAGGGTGACCAGATCGATTTTAGGGCCGAAAACAGCGCGAAAAACTGGGCAACGGCCTATGATTTTCCCGCTGTAAAAGACGGGCGCGTCAAGCGCGAGGAATTCGCACAGCGGGCTTCGGGCCGGATGCAGGCTTTTGTGTTCAATCTGCGGCGCGAACCGTTCAAGGACCAGCGCGTCCGCCGCGCCTTCAACCTCGCTTTCGATTTCGAGGAAATGAACAAGACGGTGTTTTATGGCCAGTACAAGCGGATCAGCAGTTTCTTCGAGGGCAGTGATCTGGCGGCCCGCGGTGTGCCGGTAGGGTTGGAAAAAGAGATTCTGGAATCGCTGGGCGGGACCCTGCCCGCCGAGATGCTGAACAGCCTTCTGACCGCACCTTATGCCAATCCGACAACCGGTTCGCCGGAGGCGGTGCGCAACAATCTGCGCGAGGCCGACAAATTGCTCAAAGAGGCCGGTTTTGCCGTCAAGGACGGCAAGCGTATCAACGGGGCAGGCCAACCGTTCAAGGTGGAATTGCTGGCCTATGATTCGAGCTTCGAGCGGGTCTTGCTGTTTTTCAAACCCTCGCTGGAACGGCTTGGCATTACTGTGTCGGTGCGGATTGTCGATCCCTCCCAATATGAAAACCGCATGCGCAATTTCGATTTCGACATGACCACCGATCTGTGGGCGCAATCCCTGTCGCCCGGCAACGAGCAACGCGAATATTGGGGCTCCAAGGCCGCCTTGCGCGAAGGCTCGCGCAACACGATCGGCATCCAGAATCCGGCGGTGGATGTGTTGATCGACCGGCTGGTCTTTGCCAAATCGCGCGATGAGCAGGTGGCGGTCGCCAAAGTGCTGGATCGGGTCTTGTTGGCTCATGATTATGTCGTGCCGCAATGGACCTATAATTTCGAGCGCACAGCGCGGTGGGATCGTTTCTCCCATCCGCAGACCATGCCGCTTTACGGGGCTTCGGCGTTTCCCGCCATCTGGTGGTATGATCAAGAACTGGCCAAACGCAGTGGCAAAGGCGGTTGATGTGATGGTGCTTGCCCGCGCAGGGAGTATGTGACCCGATGGTGGCCTATGTCTTGCGCCGGTTGGCTTTGATGATTCCGACTTTGTTCGGGATCATGCTGATTTCATTCGTGATCGTGCAATTCGCCCCCGGCGGTCCGGTCGAGCGGGTGCTGGCACAGCTGCAGGGCAATGATGTGTCCGCCACTTCCCGCATTGCCGGCGGCGGTGCCGATATCGGCGGGCAGGCTCTGACCATCCAGCCCGGTGCGGGCGAGGGGTCGGGCGCAAAATATCGCGGCGCGCAGGGGCTTGATCCCAAATTTGTCCAGCAACTGGAAGCGCAATTCGGCTTCGACAAGCCCGCACATGAGCGCTTCATGCTGATGCTGGTCAATTATGCGCGGTTCGATTTCGGCAAAAGCTATTTCCGCGATGTGCCGGTGTTGCAACTGATCGGCGAGAAACTGCCGGTGTCGATTTCGCTCGGCCTGTGGATGACCTTGCTGTCTTACGGGATTTCGATTCCGCTCGGCATCCGCAAGGCGATGAGTGACGGGTCACGCTTTGATGTCTGGACCTCGGCGGTGGTGATCATCGGTTATGCGATACCGGGGTTCCTGTTTGCGATTCTGCTGATCGTGCTGTTCGGCGAGGGCTCGTCCTTCCTGCCGTTTTTTCCGCTCCGGGGGCTGGTGTCCGAGAATTTCGCCAGCCTGCCATGGTGGATGAAGGCACTGGATTACGCCCGCCACATCGCCTTGCCGATTGCGGCGATGGCTCTGGGAGCCTTTGCAACCTCGACACTGCTGACCAAGAATTCCTTTCTGGAAGAAATCCGCAAACAATATGTGCTGACCGCCCGCATGAAAGGCCTGACCGAAAGCGAGGTGCTTTATGGTCACGTGTTCCGCAATGCGATGATGATCGTGATCGCGGGCTTTCCGGGGGCATTCGTGCATGCCTTTTTCACCGGCTCTTTGCTGATCGAAACGGTGTTCTCGCTGGATGGTCTGGGCCTGTTGAGCTTCGAGAGCATCATCAACCGCGATTATCCGGTGGTGTTTGCCAATCTCTATATTTTTTCGCTGATGGGTCTGGTGGTCAATCTGCTGTCGGACATGGTCTATACGTGGATTGATCCGCGCATCGATTTCGAAGGGCGGGGGGCGTGAGATGAGGAGTCCGGTCCGTCTTGCCCCAGAACTGCCACGGCAGGGATTTTTCAAACTGTCGCCCATCAATGCGCGGCGGCTTGGCAACTTCAAGGCGAACCGGCGTGGCTATTGGTCGTTCTGGATTTTTGCGGCGCTGTTCGTGTTCTCGCTCTGTGCGGAACTGGTCGCCAATGACCGACCGGTCTATGTCTATTATAAAGGCGAGCATCTGTTTCCGGTGCTTGTGACCTATCCGGAAGAAAAATTCGGCGGCTTTCTGGCGGTGACCGATTATCGGGATCCGGTGATTGTCGATGAAATCGCCCGCAACGGCTTTGCGGTCTGGCCGATGGTGCGTTTTGCTCCCAACACGATCAATCTCGATCTGGCCGTGCCCGCGCCTGCGCCGCCGACCTATCTGTTGAAAGACAGCCAATGCCAGCCTGTCGCGCAAAAACGCGGTGGGTCCGGCTGTGCCGCGCTGGAATGGAACTGGCTGGGCACCGATGACGGCGGCCGCGATGTGTTTGCGCGTGTGCTCTACGGCTTCCGTATTTCGGTCTTGTTCGGTTTGGCGTTGGCGGGGATTTCCTCGGTGATCGGCATTGCGGCCGGGGCGGTGCAGGGCTATTTCGGCGGGCGGATCGATCTCTATATGCAACGCTTCATCGAGATCTGGTCGGCGATTCCGACACTCTATCTGTTGATGATCCTGTCCAATTTTTTTGCACCGTCGTTTTTTACCCTGCTGTTCATCCTGTTGCTGTTTTCCTGGGTCTCGCTGGTGCATGTGGTGCGGGCAGAGTTTTTGCGCACCCGGAATTTCGATTATGTGCGCGCGGCCAAAGCCCTCGGCCTGTCCGATTTCACCATCATGCACAAACATGTGTTGCCCAATGCCATGGTGGCAACGCTGACCTTCTTGCCCTTTGTGCTCAACGGCTCGATCACCACGCTGACCTCGCTTGATTTCCTCGGTTTCGGCCTGCCGCCCGGCACGGCCTCGCTGGGAGAATTGTTGTTGCAGGGCAAAAGCAATCTGAATGCGCCATGGCTGGGCCTGACCGGTTTTCTGGTGATTGCCCTGATGCTGTCTCTGCTGATTTTTATCGGCGAGGCGGTGCGCGATGCCTTTGATCCGCGAAAGACATTCCAATGAGCACAGCCCCTTTGCTGAGTGTCGAGCATCTGCATGTCACCTTCCGGCAAGGAGGGCAGGAAACCCAGGCCGTGCGCGATGTGTCCTTTGCGATCGCGGCGGGGGAGACATTGGCGCTGGTCGGTGAATCGGGATCGGGCAAATCGGTCACCGCTTTGTCGGTCTTGCGCCTGCTTGATCAGGGATCGGCCCGCATCACCGGTGCCATCCGTTTTACCGGTCGGGCCCATCCCGAAGGGCAGGATCTGGTAGGCGGATCCGACGAGGTGTTGCGCTCTGTGCGCGGCAATGACATCACCATGGTGTTTCAGGAGCCGATGACCTCGCTCAATCCGTTGCACAGCATTGAACGGCAGATCGGCGAAATTCTCAAAATCCACAAAGGCATCGAGGGTGAGGCCGCGCGGCAAACCATCATCACCTTGCTGGAGGAGGTCGGGATTGTTGATCCGCAATCGCGGCTGGATGCCTTTCCGCATCAATTGTCGGGCGGGCAACGCCAGCGTGTGATGATTGCCATGGCTCTGGCGAACGAGCCGCAATTGCTGATTGCCGACGAGCCGACAACCGCGCTGGATGTGACGGTGCAGGCGCAAATTCTGGCTTTGCTGAAAGACATCCAGACCAAGCGCGGCATGGCGATGCTGTTTATCACCCATGATCTGGGCATTGTCCGTAAAATCGCCGATCGGGTGGCGGTGATGCAGGCGGGGCAGATTGTCGAAACCGGACCTGTCGGGCCGTTGTTCGACCATCCGCAACATCCCTATACCCAAAGATTGCTGGCGGCCGAACCCGGTGGAGCGCCTCTGCCGGTGTCCGATGAGGCGCCGGTGGTGATCGAAACGCAGGATCTGAAGGTCTGGTTCGAGATCAAAAAAGGCCTGTTGCGGCGGGTCGTCGGTCATATCAAGGCGGTCGACGGGGTCTCGGTCAGCATCCGCGAGGGCGAGACGCTCGGTCTGGTCGGGGAATCGGGTTCGGGGAAATCCACTCTTGGTCTGGCCCTGTTGCAACTGATCAAGTCCGAGGGGCCGGTGTTGTATCTCGGCCAGCGGATCGACGGGCTGGATGCGGGCCTGATGCGGCCGATGCGCAAGAATCTGCAAGTGGTGTTTCAGGATCCTTATGGCTCGCTGTCCCCGCGCCTGTCGGTCGCCGATATTGTGGCCGAAGGTTTGACAGTGCTGGAACGCAAGCTGGATATTCTGCAAACCCGCGAGATTGTCGCGCAAGCTCTGATCGATGTCGGGCTGGACCCGATGGGGATGGACCGCTATCCGCATGAATTTTCCGGCGGCCAGCGCCAGCGCATCGCCATCGCCCGCGCCATCGCCTTGCAACCGCGCTTCGTGGTGCTGGACGAGCCGACCTCGGCGCTGGACATGTCGGTTCAGGCCCAGATTGTCGGCCTGTTGCGCGATATTCAGGCCAAGCACCGCATGGCTTTTCTGTTTATCAGCCATGATTTGAAGGTGGTGCGCGCGCTGGCCTCGCGGATAGCCGTGATGCGGCAGGGCAAGGTGGTGGAAGAAGGACTGGCCAGCCGGATGCTGGCGGCACCGCAAACGGCCTATACCCGCGCCTTGTTTGCCGCCGCTTTCGAACATGATGTCCGCCCGATCGATCAGGATTCACCAGTTGCGTGATGCTTTATCCGTAGTTTCTTCGTTAATGCCATATTCATCAAACATCGTGACAATGAAGGTTGATGAAGCACTAGATTATTACCGATGGGGTGGGTCGTTTGGGGAAGCCTGAGGGTGTACCGGCAAATGATCTGAATTTTGATACGAGGTTCCAGATGTTTCCGACACCAGTTGCTGCCCTTGAGTTCAATACGGCGGCCTATGAATCCCTGCCCCTGGTCAAACCGACAGGGTTTCGCGAATATGACGCGCGCTGGTATTTTGAAAAAGAAATCAATCTCATGGGCGTTCAGGCGCTTGGCATGGGGTTGGGCACGCTGATCCGCGAACTGGGTGTCAAACCCGAAATCGTCGTGGGACATGATTACCGCTCCTATTCGCAAAGCATCAAGCTGGCTTTGGTCAACGGGCTGATGTCGGCAGGGTGCAAGGTGCACGACATTGGTCTGGCGATGTCGCCGATGGCCTATTTCGCCCAATTCGCGCTCGACGTGCCGTGTGTGGCGATGGTGACGGCCTCGCATAATGACAATGGCTGGACCGGCGTGAAAATGGGCGCGCAACGGCCCGTGACCTTCGGACCCGACGAAATGGGCCGGTTGCGTGACATTGTGATCGGCGGGCTTTACAGCGCACAGGCGGGTGGCTCCTATCACTATGTTCAGGATTTCGCGGCAACCTATATTGCCGATCTGACCAAGCGTGCCCCGTTCAAGCGGCGGATCAAGGCCGTGGCGGCTTGCGGCAATGGCACTGCTGGCGCTTTCGCCCCCCAGATTCTCGAAGCGCTGGGCGTTGATGTGATCCCGATGGATACCAAGCTCGATTTCACCTTCCCGCATTACAATCCCAATCCCGAAGATATGAAAATGCTGCATGCGATGGCCGAGCGCGTGCGCGAAACCGGTGCCGATGTCGGGTTGGGTTTTGACGGCGACGGGGACCGTTGCGGGGTTGTCGACAATGAAGGCAACGAGATTTTTGCCGACAAGATCGGCGTGATGCTGGCACGCGACCTGTCGCGCTTGCATCCTTCGTCCACCTTTGTGGTCGATGTGAAATCAACCGGCCTGTTTGCAACCGATCCCGAATTGATCAAAAACGGTGTGACAGCCGATTTCTGGAAAACCGGACACTCTTATATCAAGCGGCGGGTGTCGGAGCTGAATGCTTTGGCGGGTTTTGAAAAATCCGGCCATTTCTTCTTCAATGCCCCTGTCGGGCGCGGCTATGATGACGGCGTTGTCACGGCCATTGCCGTGCTGGATATGATGGACCGCAATCCCGGTCACAGCATGGCCGATCTCTATCGTGCCCTTCCTGTCACCTATGGCTCGCCGACCATGGCACCCCATTGCCCCGATGAATTGAAATACGGTGTGGTTGACCGCATCGTGGCCGTGATTCAGGACATGCAGGCCAAAGGGCAAACCATTGCCGGTCAGGCCATTCGTGATGTCGTGACCGTCAATGGTGTGCGCGTGACTGTGGAAGACGGCACATGGGGGTTGGTGCGCGCCTCTTCCAACAAGCCGGAACTGGTGGTGGTGGTCGAAAGCCCCGTCTCGAAGGCACGCATGCGCACCATGTTCGAGTCACTCGATGCCCTGCTGAAGCAGGAACCGAGCGTGGGGGCCTATAACCAGACCCTGCCGGATTGATCAGCGGATGGGGGGATGCGGCAGGGTTGCCTCTCCCTCCTCCATCACAAACCGATAGGCCAGCGTATACCATGGCGCGCTGATATCGGGCGCGGGTGGGGTGCCGCTCTCATGATGTTTGAAGTCGCCGATCAGCGCGCGGGTGACACCGAACACCACATCACTGTCCAGATACTTGTCCTGATCGACAAAGACCTGCGTCACAAGCGTTTTGAAGCCGGGCTTGTAGCACAGAAAATGCACATGGGCCGGACGGTAGGGATGCCGTTTCTGCTCGCGCAACAGATCACCGGTCGGGCCGTCGGTGGGCACCGGATAGCCCGCAGGCTTGACCGAGCGGAAGCCGAAGTGGCCGTGGGCATCGGTGGTGAACTTGCCGCGCAAATTCATCTCGGCCTGTGACTGGTCCTGATTTTCATAAAGCCCGACCGGCGAGGAATGCCAGACATCGACCTCGACCCCCGCGATGGGCTGGCCCTTGGTATCGACAATCTCGAAGTCGGCAAAAAGGGCCGGACCGGGGGTCGGCGAGCGCACAATCGATCCGCCATTGGGCGTGACAGGCGAATGCATGCGCCAGAACGGACCCAGCAATGCGGCCGCTGTTTCGGTATTGCCGTTGGCGCCATTGTTCATCAGGCAGACAAGGGTCGACAAGCCGATGGCATCGGAAAACAGGACGCCCTCGTTATGCACCTCATTGGTGGCCTGCCCGATCCGGTTGAGCATTGCGATCCCGGCCTCGAATTCCGCTTCGGTCAGCCTGACTTCACGCGCAAAAGCGTGCATATGCCGCACAAAGGCGGCCGCAATGTCGCGCAAACGGGCATTGTTTCCGCCTGCCATGGCCTGCAACACAACTCCGGTAACCGAGTCCTCATTGTCGATGATCACGCCTGTGTTCCCCCTGCTGTTTTGGACCGGTCCAATGCTAAGCCAGTTTGGAACAGTGTGGAAGCCTCATCCAATGGGATTGAAAGGTCAACCAATCCATTATTTTTTTATATTAAAATTTTGCTAATTATATCTATTTATTATTTTGAATAAAATAGAATAAATTAAAAATCACATTTATATCAATAAAATATATATTTAAAATATTGATTAAATAATTTTATATTGATAATCATTTTCTTTGTCGCAAATAATGACAAGCTATACATCAGTTTATATTTTTTTGTTGATTTCATATGTTTTATGGGTATCATTAAAACGAAAAGAATTGTTGTTTTGTAAGTATAGGCATTATATTAAAATATAAAATAATTTTATATTTATTAATATGTGTCTTTGTTAGTAAGAAAACAAAATAATAAGTGTTTTAAAAGATATTGAACATAATACATGTGTTATTATTTCGGTATTTTTGTGTTCAATGATCTGGAGATCAGCGGGATGCGCACAATATTGGGTTGGTTCGGTTATCTGATGATGTTTATCGGTTTATTGCTGGCCATGTATGATGGGATGATTTCCTTCCGGTATGGGAGCAACCAGTTTCTTTCGGTGATCAAAGTGGTGCATTATTTCGAGCCGGGCATTATCAGTCCGTTCCGGTTCGGGTTTCGTGGCAATGAAGTGATCTGGACGGATGTGCTTTTGCCGATGTTCAGTTTCCCGATCTGTCTTTTGCTCTTGCTGGTCGGATTGATGTTCGCGCGGCTGAATGTGCGGTCAACGGTGTTCTAAATTTATCTGGCAGAACCGCCGGACACGGAGTATCGAGGAGGCTCATCACCCGAATGGGAGTGTCGTCGATGTTTTTTGCCCGCAAGATGCCGACAATGCCGCAGGCATCCGAGATTTTGCCCGGCCGTTCCGATCCAATGCCGATCGGCGCCCCCCATCATGTCAGCGGCCTATCGCTTAAACCGCCTTTTCCGGCGGGAAGCCGGCAGGTCCAATTCGGCATGGGGTGCTTTTGGGGCGCCGAACGCAAATTCTGGTCGATGTCCGGTGTGATTGTGACCGCCGTTGGGTATGCCGGCGGGAGCACGCCCAATCCGACCTATCGCGAAGTCTGTTCCGGCCTGACCGGCCATACCGAAGTGGTTCTGGTGGTCTATGATCCTGCCCGCACAAGTTTGGCGGCTTTGTTGCGGGTGTTTTGGGAAAATCACGACCCAACACAGGGGATGCGGCAGGGCAACGATGTCGGCACGCAATACCGGTCGGGCCTCTATGTCGAGGATGAGGCCGATTTGGCACTGGCGCGGTCCAGCGCGGAGCAATACGGGCAGGCATTGGCCGCGCGCGGTTTTCCGGCGATCACCACCGAGATCGCGCAAGGCAAGAGGTTCTATTATGCCGAAACCGAGCACCAGCAATATTTGTCCAAAAACCCTGATGGCTATTGCGGGATGGGCGGAACAGGCGTGACCTGTGCGATAGGCACGGGGATCGGTGTTTCTCAAGCATAACAACGGAATGGGTGGGCATGAGCGCCTTTGTACATGATCAGGGGACACAGACAGCCGAGGTTTGGCCCGACTGTGATCCGGCTTTGTTGCTGGCCATCGAGCGCCATTCGGCACTGGGCTGGCCAGCGCCCGAAGTGGTGGTGCTGAATGGCTGGGAATGTCGTTTTGCGCCCGCCTCGCAATCGCGTCGGGTCAATTCCCTCACACCCCTGATCCCGCAAGCCGGCATGTTGCCGCAAACACTCGCTGTGGCCCGGCGGTTGTGCCGCGAGCGCGGTCTGGTCTGCACGGTGCGCACCACACCGGCAATCGGTCCCGATGACATCGCCTATCTGGAAGCCGAGGGCTTTGTCCGCAAGGACACGACCTCGGTCGAGGTCTCTCCTTTGGGCGGGGGCTTTGCGGTTGATCCGGATGTTGTTCTGTTCCCGCCGCCGCATGCAGACTGGTTGCAAGCCTATGCGCAAACCAGCCAGCTTGACGCGGCTGAAACAGCGGTGATTGACCGGATGCTTTCGGCGGTTGGCGGTGCGATGGTGCTGGCGCGATTGGATGTCGAAGGCGCACCGGTGGCCTTCGGGCGCGCGGTGATGATCGATGGGTTGCTCGGTATTTTCCAGATTGCTACGGCTCCGTCGATGCGCCGTCAGGGATTGGGCCGCAGGATTGTCACCAGCCTGATGGCGTGGGGCCGCAAGCAGGGGGCCATGCGGGCCTATTTGCAAGTGGTTTCCACCAATAGCCCGGCACGCGCGCTCTATCGGGGGATCGGTTTCAAGCCGCTTTATCCCTATACCTATTATGTGCGGGACGAGACGGCCTGAGGCTCAACCTTGTTTGGGCTCAACCCTGCTTGGACAGGCGCGCCAGCATGGCACCGCCTGCAATCAAGCCGCAGGACAGGGCGAGAATCCAGCCCAGTTCGGCCTTGCCTGCCAGCACCAACAGCAAGGTGGACATGACCGGAGTGGCATAGGAGGCAAAGCCGATGGCGCGGATATCGCCCGCTTTCATGCCGTAATCCCATAGATAGAAGGCGGCTCCGACCGGCCCAACACCCAAGCCGATAATGGCCAGCCATTCGCTGATGTGCTGTGGCCAAACCGTGGTTTCAAACAGCAGATGCGACAAAGCCGCCAGTAGGGCGGTGACAAAGCAAAAGCCGGTCACGGCATCGGTCGGCACATCGCCGAACCGGCTGGACAGCAGTGAATAGGCGGCCCAGGCGACTGCCGCCGCCAAGGCGCAGAGATAGCCGGGTAAGGCCTGCGGATCGATCGACACGCCGTCACGCGCAAAAATCAGGACTGCCACACCGGCAAAGCCCAACAAGCCGCCAATGATCGAGGACAGCCGCAGGCTCTGGCCCGGAAGCAGGCCGGAACCGATGACGATCAGCAAAGGCCAGAGATAGTTGACCAGTCCCGCTTCGGCGGGTGGGGCCAGTTGCAGGGCGGCAAAATACAAAGCGTGATAACCGTAAAGCCCACCCACGCCGACCAGCCAGACGGGCAGGGGCTGGATCAGGCTTTTGATCGCCTGCGGGCGCACCAGCCAGCTGGACAATCCGACCAGACTGCCGACCAGAAAGGTCATGGCCGCAAGCTGGAACGGCGGTATCCGTCCCGTCAGCGTCGTCAGCAAAGCCAAAGATGACCACAAGGCAATCGCCCCGAAGCCTGCCAGCGTCGCGAAGGGTTGACGGGATGGTGCATGGGCTTGATCGCCGGATGCCGAATGTTTGGTCATGCACTGTGCTTTGCCAGAAACATATGGAAAATCAAATCAAAAAATGTGCCGCCGCTTGATAAACAGGATGTTGCGCGATCAATCACGCGTCCTCCGGTGTTCACGTCTCGGGAAACAGGCGTGGAAACAGCACATCCAGAAATTTTACAGGGAACCGGAGCGACACGGCACCTTTAGGGGTCAATGATGCCAGCAATCCGGTGTCGACCAGATCGGATAGGACACGGCGCGCACTGCGTTCCGGCAATCGGGTAATTCGCGTGATTTCGCCACGCTCGAAACTGCCTCTGATCAAGGCCTCCTCCAACAGCAAGAGCGCCTCCGGTTTTAAACCCTCGTGTTGTTCGACCAGTCTCTTCAGACGGCGGGCCAGCGTATCCAGCTCGAACAGATCCGTCATGAACCGGACCTGATCCAGGGCAATCTCAAGAAACCAAAGAACAAAATCATTCAACGCCCGCTGGGACAGATTTCCGCGTCCATCAAGATCGCCCTGTCTCGGCGTGTCGGCCATGTCCATCATGCTTTTATATTCACTGCGGCTCTTCAAGCCGCGGGCCAATCCGCGCGAGACAGACCAGAGACCATGCGCGCCTATGCCTGCTTTATGGGCCATGGCATGGCTCATGAGCCGGCTAACGCGCCCGTTCCCGTCAGGAAATGGGTGAATATAGTTGAAGCGATGATGGGCCGCCGCCATGGCGATGATGCGGCCTGATTTGCCCATCCGCTCGGTTGTGTAGCGACTTTCAAAATAATCCATGAAAGCGGAGATCTGATCGCTGGAAGGCGGATGATGACGGCCAACCACATTGTCATGTTCCGGCAAGGATCGAAACGCTCCGGGTTGCATGATGATTTGGCCATTGCCTCTCTGGATACGCAACATATCTTGCGGGCCGTCACGGTAAAATTGCTGATGAAGCTGGCGAATGAAGGCCACTGAGGCGGGTTCGGACAAGCGGTCCTCGGAAGCCATGCGATCAATATCGGCCTGCACGCGGATATGCGCCGAAGCCTCAAGCTGGAGATTGCGCCGCTCGCTGTCATCATCAAACTCACCGGCTTGGGCGCGCTCGATATCTCTGGGAAGCGTGTTGTGGCCTTCGATCAGATTGCTGTAATAGGCGTTCATCAAGCGCACGAGTGAGGCAAGATTGGCCGCAGTTTGCGGGTGAAGTTTTTGCCCCAGGACTGCCGAAGCCGCAGAAAGCTCCGCAACAACATCGTTGACGGCTTCGCTTGGCTCGTCAAGGCGAGCGGGCTCAATGCGTTGGGGCGTTTCTGAAAGTGCCATTTTGGCCGATCTCGATGTTCATCAAGACATTGATTATAAATTAAATAATTAAAAAATATATCAAAAAAGGCCGATCCTGTGGCCGATCTTTTGTCTGTTCTGGAACTGGCCTGTCCGCAACAAAAAGGCGGGATGTGATCCCGCCTTGATCTTGCCTGAAGGGGGATCCGGTCAGACCAGATTTTGTCCGCCATTGGCCGAGATGGTCGAGCCGGTGATGAAACCGGCATCGTCGGCGGCCAGAAAGACCACGCAACGGCCGATTTCCTCGGGCGTGCCGAGACGGCCGACAGGAATCTGCGGCAGGATGCGGGTTTTCAGGACATTCTCGTCAATCGCCTGCACCATTTCCGTGCCGATATAGCCGGGGCAGATGGCGTTGACGGTGATGTTCTTGATCGCGCCTTCCTGTGCCAGCGCCTTGATGAAGCCCAGATCGCCCGCTTTGGCGGCGGAATAGTTGACCTGCCCCATCTGGCCCTTCTGGCCGTTGACCGAGGAGATGACGATCACGCGGCCAAAACTGCGGTTGCGCATGCCTTCCCAGACCTGATGGGTCATATTGAACAGGCTGTCGAGATTGGTGCGGATCACCGCCGACCATTGGTCCTTGGTCATTTTGTGGAACATGCCGTCACGGGTAATACCGGCATTGTTGACCAGAACCTCGACCGGACCCAGATCGGCCTCGATCTGCTTGATGCCTGCCGCGCAAGCATCATAATCACCCACATCCCATTTATAGACGGGAATGCCGGTTTCTGCTTTGAATTTCTGGGCGGCTTCGTCATTGCCGGCATAATTGGCGGCAACCTGATAGCCTGCGGCCTTCAAGGCCTTGCTGATGGCCGCACCGATGCCGCGTGTGCCGCCGGTGACTACTGCTAAACGTCCCATGAGAATTCCCCCTGCTGTGCTAGCGGCGGCAGGATCGGCCTGCTCTTATGCCGCATTTTTATGGTGGTGTGGTTGAAATGGCGAATGGGGGAGAGGGTTTCGCCCTCTGCCCCCTGTGGTTCTTAGCGTTCGACGCAGAGGGCAATGCCCATGCCGCCGCCGATGCACAAGGTGGCAAGACCCTTATGGGCATTGCGACGGCCCATTTCATGCAACAAGGTCACCAGCACGCGAGCGCCGGATGCACCGATCGGGTGGCCGATGGCGATGGCACCGCCGTTGACATTGACCTTGGATGTGTCCCAACCCAGATCCTTGTTGACGGCAATGGCCTGCGCGGCAAAGGCCTCGTTGGCTTCGATCAGATCGAGATCGTTGATGGTCCAGCCGGCCTTTTCCAGAGCCTTGCGGCTGGCCGGAATCGGACCCGAACCCATCACCGCAGGATCGACACCGGCGGTGGCCCAGGACTTGATATGGGCCAGCGGGGTCAGGCCGCGACGATTGGCTTCAGCCGCAGTCATCAGCACAACAGCGGCGGCACCGTCATTGATGCCCGAAGCGTTGCCTGCCGTTACAGACCCTTCTTTGTTGAAGGCCGGACGCAGTTTGGACAGCGCCTCGAAGGTGGTGCCATGGCGGATATATTCGTCATCGCTGACAATGATATCGCCCTTCTTGTTGGTGATGGTCACAGGCACGATCTCGTCTTTGAACTTGCCGGCCTTTTGTGCGGCTTCGGCCTTGTTCTGCGAGGCGGTGGCGAACTGGTCCTGTTCCTCGCGGCTGATCTGCCATTTGGCGGCGACGTTCTCGGCCGTATTGCCCATGTGATAGCCATGGAACGCATCCAGCAGGCCGTCACGCAACATGGTGTCGAGGAATTTCATATCGCCCATTTTGGTGCCGTTGCGCAAAAAGGCCGTGTGCTGGGACTGCGACATCGATTCCTGGCCACCGGCCACGATGATATTGGCATCGCCATTGGTGATCTGTTGCAGGCCCAACGCGACCGCGCGCAGACCGGAACCGCAGAGCTGGTTCAGGCCCCATGCGGTTTTTTCCTTGGGAACACCGGCGGCCATAGCGGCCTGACGGGCGGGGTTCTGGCCACAGCCGGCGGTCAGAATCTGGCCCAGAATGACTTCATCCACCTCGTCGGCGGACACATGGGCGCGCTCCAGCACCGCTTTGATGGCCAAAGCGCCCAGATCATGGGCGGCCAAAGTCGACAGGGCTCCCCCAAAAGAGCCGACAGGTGTGCGGGCAGCGCTGACGATGACGATATCTGTAGAAGCCATGAAATTTGTTCCTCCGAGCGGACTTTGCGTGATGTGGCCCGATTGCGTTCAATCAGGCGGAGAGAGATGCAGAGACAAGTAAGGTGTCCATTGTGACACGTTTTGAATGCTTGTGCTTCATGTTTCCGGTTCGGTCCTTGATCTGCATCATAAATGGGTCTGCATCATTGACGAGATGGCCCGATCTGGGTGCAGGCGGATCGATCTGTTCCCACGAGGTGTTGGTCTTGTTCAAAGTGTCCTGTTCTTGCGCTCAACGACAGGCTTGTCGCCTCGATTGATTGTTTCAAGTCTGCCCCCCTGTCGTCAAGGCCGGAAAAGCAGGCAGGCTCTTGTTCTTTCGCACTGCCCCTTTGGTCGTAGGGAGGGCCAAGGACAATCCCAGGCTGTCGATGGAGGCCAACATATTCAGGGGCTTGCCATTGGAGAATTTTTATCGCCAGATAGCGATGTAAACGTCTATATAGCAAAGAGTGACCCGCTTTGAGGTCTGGGACAGAGTGGCTGAGAGATGACAAGCAAAAAACCACCCATTGCCATTAAGAAATATGCCAATCGCCGCCTTTATCATACCGGAACCAGCACCTATGTGACGCTCGACGATTTGGCTGTCATGGTCAAACGGGGCGAGGACTTTGTGGTCAGCGATGCCAAAACCGGCGATGACATCACCCGCTCGGTGCTGGCCCAAATCATTTTCGAACAGGAAGGCAAAAGCGGCCAGAACCTGTTACCCGTGTCATTCTTGCGCCAGTTGATCGGCTTTTACGGCGACAGCATGCAATCGCTGGTGCCGACCTATCTGGAACATTCGATCAAGGCCCTGACCGAAAACCAGCAGAAATTCCGCGACCAGTTTGCCACCACCTTCCCGACCTTCGGGCTGACCGAAGCGCAGGTGGCCAAAAACATGGATATGTTCCGCCAGTCGCTGTCGCTGTTCAATGCTTTCGTGCCGGGCGGGGCGGGGATCGATCCGGCCACCGGCGAACAGGCCGCTCCTGCACCGGCCGAGCCGGAGCCTGCCGAGGACATCGACGATCTCAAGCGGGAATTGTCGGATTTACAGCGCCGGTTGGATAAATTTGCAGGCAAATAACGGGCAAATAACGGGTCCAGCTGTTTGGCGCGGTGCCGGACATAAAAAAAGCGACGGTCGAAACCGTCGCTTTTTGTTTGGGCAGTGAAAGAATGAAGCGGGCCGATCAGGCTTCCGACTTCACTTTCAGGACCTGGCGACCGCGATACATGCCGGTCTTGAGGTCGATATGGTGGGGACGGCGCAATTCGCCGGAGTCCTTGTCCTCGACATAGGTCGGGGCACTCAGGGCATCGGCGGAGCGACGAAAACCGCGTTTCATCGGCGAAGTTTTACGTTTAGGAACGGCCATGGAATTCTCCCGCTAGGCATTTCGCGCACCGGGATTTCACTGGCCATCACCGGATGACCAT
>CANGOE010000047.1 GCA_947455455.1 Hyphomicrobiales bacterium | reverse complement strand
TGTGCCTGCTGGAAGGCTTTGTCGGCCATGCCGAACAGGCCAATGTGCGGGTACGCCGCTATGGTGGCCAGAACGTGCCTTACGGCGGAGCCGCCCAATGAGCGGGTTGCCCACCACACCCTCTTTCCGGCTCAATGGCCGCAAGGCCCTGGTGACAGGGGCTGGACGCGGGATCGGTTTGGCCGCGGCCGTCGCTTTGGCAGAGGCTGGCGCGCATGTCGTGCTGGCCGCCAGAAGCCGCGACGAGATCGAAGCGGGCGCCCAAGCTCTGCGCGCCAAAGGCCTGAAGGCCGAAGCGCTGGTGATGGATGTGACCGATCTGGCCGCATCCGAAGCCCTCATCAAAGCGGCCGGTCCGTTCGACGTACTGGTCAACAATGCGGGTACCAACCGGCCCAAGCCGATGATCGAGGTCGAGGCGGATGATTTCGATGCCGTGATGGGCCTGAATGTCCGTGCCGCCTATTTTGTTGCCCGCAATGTCGCGCGCGGCATGGTGGAGGCGGGCAAAAAAGGCTCGATCATCACCATCTCCTCGCAAATGGGCCATGTCGGCGGACAGGGGCGCACCATCTATTGCGCCTCCAAACATGCGATGGAAGGCATGACCAAGGCCCTGGCAATCGAGTTGGGACCGAAAGGCATCCGCGTCAACACGATCTGCCCGACCTTCATCCTGACCGAGATGACCAAGCCGTTCTTTGCCAATGAGAGCTTCAAGGCCAGTGTGCTGGCCAAGATCAAATTGGGCCGCTTGGGCGAGATCGAGGATCTGATGGGTCCGGTGGTGTTTCTGGCGTCCGATGCTTCGGCACTCGTCACCGGCACCGCCTTGCTGGTCGATGGCGGCTGGACGGCGGAATAATCCGATATCCGCGCACAAAAAAGCCTGCCCGAAACCGTTCGGGCAGGCTTTGTCATGTGATGATTGATTATTTAATAGCCTGCGGATTGATCGGCGAACCGGCGGCACCGGGCAGATGCAGGGGCGGTGCCGAGAAGAAGAACTCGTAAACCTTGTCCTGTGCGCAATCCTCACCCAATTCCTTGAGATAGAAGATTTCGCCCATCGAAATGCCGATGGCCGGAATGACAACCCAATGCCATGGCTGGTTGGCCTCGTTGGTTTCATTCGGACGGACTTCACAGCCCCAAGTATCGGTGCAGATCGCGGCAATGTCCTTTTCGCGGACCCAGTAGCAGGTCTCGAAGGCCAGACCGGGCGCATCGCCGCCCGCATAGCCGGACCAGTCGCCCTTGGCGAGGCAACGTTCCTGATGGCCGGTGCGGACAATCACGAAATCACCCTTGCGGATGTCTACACCCTGCGCCTTGGCGCAACCGTCGAGATCGTCATTGGTGATGGCATAGCCGTCATCGAGCGAATCAACGCCCTTCCAGCGCGCCACATCCAGCAACACGCCACGGCCGACCATCTTGTCGCGGGTATGCTCGATGCCGAGCTTTTTAGCGCCGCGCGCATCCACCAATTTCGCGTCAAAGCCGTTATACATCTTGTCGTCGAGGAAGATGTGGCACAGCGCATCCCATTGGGTCGAGGCCTGACACGGCATGTTGATCGCGTCATCGGCATAGCGCAGATAGGGGAATGGCTCGTCCTGATTGCCCGCGGCGGCATCGGTGCCGGTGGCAAGCATGGTGTGGATCGGGTTCCAGCGGCCGCCGAACAGGCCGGACTGGATCGGCTCCTTCAACGACAGGCCGAGCGAGAAAGTCTTGCCCTTTTTGATCAATTTGCCTGCATTGACAATGTCTTCAGGTGATACGTTGTTGAGGGTCCCGATCTGGTCCTCCTTGCCCCAACGACCCCAATTCGACAATTTTTCTGCCGCTTCCATAATCGCTGCGCGGTTGACTGGTTTACGCATCGGTCTCTCCCTCTGGTTTCACAATCCAATATTGCCTATGATCTGGCTGGCTTGCTGATATCCAGACCCAGCCGATCCCTAACCATCTTGCCTGATGGTCCATAGTTATTTATCATCCGAAAAATAAGTAAAGGGCTTGTATCGTCACTGCAAGCCTCTAAGCGGTTCCGGGATCATTTTTTCTCGATATTTTTTTCCCACAACAGGGGCTTGAACAGACGGAATTCGTCTGCTAATTTATCGGTCGATAAATTTACGGCCTCTTGATGATCCTTGATCAGCAGAACATGCCCCCGAAGTTCACAGGCAGAGTCTGGTTTTTGATTGTCTGCAGGCCAAGTCCATTTGTGACCCTTCAAGAGCGACGAGGAATTGCGTGATGTCCGATACTGTCATCCATCTTGATCGAACGGCAAAATCCCGTGCGGCCAGTGCCGATATCCATGATTACGAGGCGATGCTGGAGCGCGCCCGTGCACTGGTGCCGACACTCAAATCCCGCGCCGCACATACCGAGCAATTGCGCCGCCTGCCTGCCGAAACCGAAAAGGACCTGCATGAAGCGGGACTGTTCCGCATTTTACAGCCCAAGCGGGTCGGCGGCTCGGAATTCGATTATGTCGGACTGGTCGACTTTGCCGCCGCTATTGCCCATGGCGATGCCGCAGTGGCGTGGAATGTCGCCAATCTCGGCAGTCACCACTGGATGCTCGGCATGTTTCCCAAAGCCGCTCAGGATCTGCTGTGGAACGAAAATCCGGATGTGCTGATTGCCTCCTCCTTCGTGTTTCCGTCGGGCAAGGCCAAAAAGGTCAAAGGCGGTTATGAATTGTCGGGCCGCTGGCCGTTCTCCTCCGGTGTCAATCCGAGCACTTGGAACATGCTGGCGGGCATAGTCACCCCCGATGATGATGCCGATGCGCCTGAAATGCGGGTCTTTCTGGTGCCCGAAAGCGCCTATGAGACTTTGGACAACTGGAACGCCATGGGCCTTGCCGGCACAGGCTCGCATGATGTCATCATCGGCAGTGTTTTTGTGCCTGAAGATATGACACTGGCTGTCAGCGCCATCGCCGGAGGGCCAACCCCCGGAAGCGCGGTCAATGCCGGAGCGCTCTATCAGCTTCCGGTCTTTGCCTTGTTCCCCTTCGTGCTGACAGGGATCGGACTGGGCAATGCCGAAGCCTGTATGGACGACTATCTGGCGTCGTCGCGCAACCGCGCCTCGCAATACAACCGCGCCAAGCTCAGCGACTTCCAATCCACCCAGATCAAGATCGCCTCTGCCGCCGCCCGCATCGATACCGGACGCGACATCATGCGTTCGATCTGCATCAATGCGATGGACGATTGCCGCAGAGGAATCATCCCCGATCTCTTGACCAAAACACGCTATCGGCGCGATGGTGCGTTCTCTGTCAATCTGTGCACCGAAGCCGTCTCGATCCTGTTTTCAGCCAGCGGAGCCGGTGGCCTGTCCCGCCACCTGCCGATGGAAAAGCAGTTCAGGGATGCCCATGCGGTCAACGCCCATATCGCTTTCAATTTCGACGTTGCCGGCTCCAATTTTGGTCGGGTTGCGTTAGGCCTTCCCTCAGAAAACCCGACGCTGTGAGTAAAACCATGTCCAAGACCGAAACATCCACCAGCCCGACCGGTACCGAGACCCTGCCCGAAGCGTTTGATCCGCGCGATTTCCGCCACGCACTCGGTTGCTTCGGCACCGGTGTCACGGTCATTACCACCGTGGGTGCGGATGGCCGCAAAGTGGGCCTGACGGCGAATTCCTTTTCCTCTGTCTCGCTCAACCCGCCTTTGGTGCTGTGGAGTCTGGTCAACCATTCGCCCAGCATGCAGGCGTTTCAGGATGCCTCGCATTTCTGCATCAATGTCCTGCGGCAGGACCAGTCCGACATCGCCCTGCATTTCGCCCGTCCGTCAGAGGATAAATTTGCAGGCATGCACTGGCAGGCCGGTCTGGGCGGTGCGCCCAAGCTCGACGGTGTGCTGGCCCAATTTGAATGCCGCAACTCCTATCGCTATTATGGCGGCGACCACGTGATCTTTCTCGGTGCGGTCGAAGCCTATAACCACCATCAGGGCGAGCCCTTGCTGTTCAGCCGCGGGGCCTTCGGGGCTTTTACCAATCTCGTCTAACCAATACAGCAAACAGGACAACAACGGCGATGGACGAAGAATTCAAGCTCAACAGCATCGCCGCTGCCGATCTGCCTGCCATTGACGATGGAGCGGAACCGGACACTTCATCCAAACAGCGTCGGCTGTCCCCTGCCCAACGGCGAGAGGATTTTATCCGCAAGGCGACCAGCCTGTTTGCCGAAGAGGGCTTTGATGCGGGCACCCGCGAACTGGCCCGCAAGCTCGGCGTGACACAGCCTTTGCTGTATCGCTATTTCCCCAGCAAGGATGACCTGATCCGCGAGGTTTATAAACGCGTCTATCTCGACCGCTGGCAACCCGAATGGGATGATATGCTGGGTGATCGGACCCGCCCGATCCGCGAACGACTCCAGCATTTCTACGATGCCTATACCGATGCGATTTTCAACCGCGACTGGATCAGGATTTACCTGTTTTCGGGCCTGAAAGGCGCGGCCATCAACAAATGGTATGTCAGCATTGTCGAGACGCGGATTCTGACCCGCATCATCGAGGAATACCGGCACGAGGCCGGATTGCCAGCCCATGATCCCGCACCAGCCGAACTGGAACTGGCGTGGCTGTTGCATGGCGGCATTTTCTATTACGGCGTGCGCAAACACATCTATGATTCACCCGTTCTCGAACAAAAGAACCGGGCCATCTCCAATGCGCTGGATGTGTTTCTGGAGGGCATTTCCAGTGTGTTCGGGACCGCCGTGAAAACCCGTTCCACGGCGATCCGCAAAGCTCAAGGCCCTGACGGGCAGGACTGAACTCAGAGTTTCAGACCCAGCAAACGGGCCGCATTGCCGCCCGTGATGGCATGGAAATCACGATCATCAAGACCGACACCGGCGACGTGGCCGATCGGATTGTATTCGGCCATATCGAACGGATAATCGGTGCCCATCAGGATGCGGTCTGGACCGAACACATCGATCAGATAGGCCAGCTGGTGGTAGGAGAACACCACCGTATCCAGATAGACCTGACGCAGATAGGTGGTCGGTGGCAGTGGCAAATGGGCGTGACTGTCATCGCGTGCGCCCCAGGCATGATCGATGCGGCCCGAATAGCCCGGCAGATAACCCCCGCCATGCACCGCCATCAGCTTCAAGTCAGGGAACCGGCCCAGCGTGCCGCTGAAGATCAGATTGTGCAAAGCCAAAGTGGTTTCGAGCGGATTGCCGACCACATTGTTGAAATAGAAATTGGTGAAGCGGTCACCATGGGTAAAGCCGTTGGGATGCATCATGATGAAGGCGCCGCGACGCTCGGCCTCGGCAAAAAACACATCATTGCGCGGGTCCGATACTTCGCCGCCATTGACGCTGGTCAAAATCTGCACGCCCTTCAGGCCGCACTGGTCCATGGCATAGATCAGATCCTGCACGGCCTGTTCGGGCTCCTGCAGGGTGACGGTGCCGAGACCGACGAAGCGATCGGGATATTTGGCACAATAGGTCGCCATGCCTTCATTGACCACCTGATGGGCCTTGGCGGCAATTTTCGGATCAACCGTGTAATAGCACTGGCCCGGCGCAGGAGCGATCACCTGAATATCGATGCCCATCGCATCCAGATCCCGCAAGCGCTTGTCGTGCTGGGTGATCACTTCGAAGCGATCCTGATCCTGCGTGGCATTGATGGCCTTGGTTTCGGCATTGGCAAAATGCGCCAACGGAATTTTGGTCATATCGACATGCGGCTGGGCAATCGCGGCACCGGCGGGCACGATGATATGGGCATGGATATCGATGGTCGGCGTTGAAGGACGACGGGCACGGCCATCGGCATCATGGGTGCGGGCCGCGGTCAGGCCGTAGCGGTTGGGTCCGTTATGCATAGTCTCGATCACTCCAGTGTGGGGTTAAAAGATGAAGAGGGAAAAACTCAGACGGCTTCGATCCGTCCGCTGGCGGCAGATCTGGTAATTGCCTCGAAACTGCGCACATTGGCAACCATCTCGTCGAGTGAAACCGGATAGGCTTCCCCGCCCGATGCGGCACGGGCAAAGGCTTCGAGATTGTCGCGCACAGCCGGATGCGGCGGGTAGAAACTGGTTACAGGGCTTTCCCCGCGATGCACCGTGGTCACATCCCAGCCGGTCGGCTTTTCGGGATGGGTGCGGTCGCGGATTTCCATCCAGCCCTGCGAACCGAACAGAGCCAGACGGCCGACAAACGGTGTCGCCAGAATCGCCGTGATCATGGCCGTGGCGCCGCTTTCAAAACCCAACGTGATCGACAGCGTATCGCCATTGCCGAAGCTGCTGCCACGGGTCGCCAGCCGTGCCCAGACCTCTTTGGGGCGACCGAAAATCCCGATCGACAAATCGACCAGATGGATGCCGGTGGCCGACAGCGGACCCACCGGCGCTTCCACCGGAGACAGCCGCCAATTATCGGGCGGCAGGGCAAAAAACTTGTCCTGCGAGAAGTTGCCTTCGAGCAACAGGCTGTTGCCGAATTCGCCGGAGGCAAAGCGCTTGCGCATTTCGATCACAGCCGGTTCAAACCGCCGCTCGTGTCCGATGCCCAATTGCACGCCGGCCTTGCGGATGGCGGCCACCGCATCTTCCACATCATCGGCGCGGGTGCATAACGGCTTTTCACAAAACACATGCTTGCCCGCACCTGCGGCCGCTTTGATCTGAGCGGCATGGTATTTGTGCGGCGAGCATAAAATGACCGCATCAATATCGGCGCGTTCCAGCGCATCCTCGAAGCGGGCGGATACCGCCAGACCCTGAGCCGATGCAAAATCACGGCCTGTCTGATCCGGGTCAATCCCCAGCACCGGACGGATCACGGCACTGTCGGCAAGATCACGGGCGATGGTGCGCCCCCACCAGCCCAGTCCGATAATGGCAGCTTTGATCATGGTCGGTTTTCCTTAATGCTTGCGGGACCAGAACACCGGCAGATTGATCGGGTCTGCGGCAGAAAAACCGGCCTGTTCAGCCGCGGTATAGCCGCCGATCGCCGCCTCGACAACCGGCACCTCGACACCGAGAATTTTGGCAAAGGCCGCCATGGTCGCCAGATCTTTTTTAGCGGCCGAGACATCGAATGCCGGTGCGCCGGTGGCTTGTCCGCCCAGCAATCTGGCAATATCGGGACCGCGCGCTTTCATGGCGGTCGGTGTGCCAGAAGTGTCGGACAGGATGTCGATCACCCGCTCGGCCGGCAGGTTCAACGGGCCGCACAAAGACAGCGCTTCGCCCAAGGCCTGCCAATAGACCAGCAAAGGCAGATTGACCGCCAGCTTCATCTTGGCACCGGACCCGACAGGTCCGACATGTTCGATCCGGCGGCACAACTGCTCGAGCACCGGATGGGCCCGCGCCACATCCGCATCGGACCCGCCGCACAATCCGAACAATTTGCCCTCGCGTGCCGGGCCGACCGTGCCCCCGACCGGACATTCGACATAATGGCCGCCTTTGGCCGCGACGTCGCGGGCCGCGGCTTCCTGCACCTCCGGCAAGACGGTGCTCATCTCGATCACCAGCTTGCCCGCCAGATCGGCGGACAACAAACCATGGTCGCCGCGCAACACCGTATCAATGGCTTTGTCGTTCAACAGCATGGTGATAATGATGTCGCAATGGGCGGCCACATCCTGCGGCTTTTGTGCGGCCTTGGCACCAAGGGCAACCAGAGGTTCGGTTTTGGCGGCATCGCGGTTCCAGACCCAGACGGAATGGCCAACCCCGATCAGACGCTGGGCCATAGCGGCACCCATACGACCCATTCCACAAACACCAATATTCATTTTAGGACCTCGATTGTTACGCGTGAATCGCTTGGGTAATCCGTTCCGGTGTCAAAGGCATGTCACGCACCCGCACCCCCAAAGCATGGGCAATCGCATTGCCGATGGCGGCGGCCACCGGACCGGCCGCACATTCGCCGCCACCCAGCGAGGGCGCACCGTTATGGGTGACAAGCACGATGTCGATGGCCGGAATTTCGCTGAAATTCAGGATCGGATAGTCCGCCCAGGAGCGGGTCTTGAAACCGTCCTGCGTCCAGCCTGCCGCCTCTTTCAACGTCCAGCTGGCGGCCTGGATGATGCCGCCTTCGATCTGGTTCAAGAGGCCGTCGCGATGGATCACCTCGCCCGCATCGACTGCCGCCGTGACCTTCACCAGCCGCACCGTTTCCGCGACCTCGACCTCGGCGATGACCGCGCAATAGGCCCCCAGATTTTTATACCGGGCAAAACCGAGCCCGCGCCCGTGACCTTCACCGCCCTCATCATCGGGGTTCCAATGCGCGGCCTTGGCCACCGCCTCGATCACCGCCCGTCCGCGCGGTTCCGAGAGATGCGCCAGCCGGAATTCCAGCGGGTCGCGCCCGGCCAGTGCGGCCAGCTCATCCATGAAACTCTCGATGGCAAACACATTGCCATGCGCGCCCAAAGCCCTCAAAGCGGAACTGCGCAACGGGCCTTGCGGCAACAGATGATGGGTGATCTTGCGTGCACCGACATCGTAAAGCGGCACGGCATTGCGGTCGCCGCCGCCTTGCGGGCGTGGTGCATCGGCCAGAGGCGGACGCGCATGCGGTTGGGCCAGATCACCGGCCGCCAGTAAATTCACACCATCGCCAAAGCCCGGACGCGCCAGATGGGTCGGGCTCCAGACCGCATGGTTCCACGCCACGATCTGTCCGGCCTCGTCCAGTCCTGCCGACAGCTCCATCCGCATCGCCGCCCCGAAAGGTGACCAGCTCAATTCATCCGCGCGCGTCCACAGACACATCACGGGTGCTTTGACGGCGCGGGCCAGCAAGGCGGCATCAAGTGCCACATCATCGGCTCCGTTATGCCCGTAACAGCCTGCTCCGTGGGCATGCGTGACATTGACGTGGTCGTGATCCAGCCCGAAAGTGCGCGCCAGTTGGCGGCGCAGGGGATAGATGCCTTGCGAATGGGACCAGACCTGCAACCGCCCGTCATGCCACTGCGCCAGCGCGCAGGCCGGACCGATCGAGGCATGTGCAATGAAAGGCCGCGAATACCGCGCCGCATGGCGGATCGCCGGCGATGGACCGGGCTGTGCCTCATCCAGAAAGCAGGTCGACAGGGGGCTGGCCTGATCCATCCAGCCATTCAGCCCGTCATCGGGCGGCAGGTCGGCCTGCCGTTGCCATGTGGCCGAGCGGCGCAACAGGGCAAGGGCTGACAGAGCAATCTCGTCTGTCCGTGCAACCACGCCGGCAAAGTGGCCATCGCGCACCACCGCAACCACACCGTCAAGCGCCTGTGCGGCGGCTTCGTCACAGGCCAGCAAACGGTCCTGCGGATGGTCGGGACGCAACACGCGGCCATGCAACAGATCCGGCAAACTCATATCCTGAATGAAACCGGCACCCGATAATTTGCCGACAAGATCGGGGCGTTGCATCCCCTTGCCGTCAATGGTGCCGCCATGCAGGACGGGAGCGGGCAGGTCCAGCGCGGACACCTCCAGGTCGATCCGGTCCCGCAACTGCCAATAGGTCACGCCCTCGTTATGGCCCTGACGGCGGAACTGTCCGGCCTCGACGACCAGCTGATCGGCGGTTGTACCCAATACGGATGCCGCGGCTTGCGCGGCCAATTCCCGCACTTGCGCCGCCGCCCAGCGCATCGCCGCGCCGCCATGCTCGATCGAAAAACTGCCTGCCGTATAGCCCTCATCCGGACCATGCAGGGTATCGGCGGGCATGATGTCGATCTGGTCGAGCTCCAGCCCCAATTCGGTGGCCGCGATCATTGCCAGTGCGGTTGTCGCACCCTGTCCCAATTCCACTTTGCCGGACCGCACGCCCATCAAGGGCCGCTCATCCAAACGGAACCAGCGCGACAACAGCGGATTGGCTTTCAAATTGGCCGGACATTCGCTCATGCCGTTGCCCCTCCGGATTGCGCCAGCAATTGGTCTATCGCCTTCAACACCCGCACATGCACGCCGCAACGGCACAGATGCCGTTCGTCGAGATGGGCCAGAATATGGGCGCGGTCGGGACGCGGCGACTGGCCCAGCAAACCCGCCAGCGTCATCATGATGCCATTGGTGCAATAGCCGCATTGGGCGGCCTGCAAATCCACGAACACCTTCTGCACCTCGGACAGCACAGGATGTCTTTCCGCGGCCTCGATTGTGGTGACATCTTTGCCTGCAACCGACCAGACCGGCGTGTTGCACGATTGCACGGGCTTGCCGTCGACCAAGACCGTGCAGGCCCCGCAATAGCCTTCGGTACAACCGATCCGGCTGCCTTTCAAATCCATCCGGTCCCGCAACACGCTCAACAGCGATGTATCGCCGTCAACCGAGAGAGTGACGGCGGTCCCGTTGATGGTGAGATCCTGACCCTGAGCGCCCATGCCTGTTGCCTGTGTCGTGACCATGTCAGTGACCGTGGAAAATGCCGAGATGCTGGGTGATCAGCGCATCATTGCCGATCACCTCCGAGGCCGGACCCGAAAACACCACGCGTCCGGTGTTGAGGATCATCACATCATCGGCCAGAGACAGCGCCAGATTGCTGTTCTGCTCGACCAGAATGATCGACTGCCCCTCTTGCTTCAGCAAAGCGATGGTGCGCCCGACTTCGGCAACGATCAGCGGAGCCAGCCCTTCGGATGGCTCGTCCAGCAACAGCACGCGCGGATTGCCCATCAAGGCACGGCCCAGAGCCAGCATCTGCTGTTCACCGCCCGACAGGGATCCCGCCAGTTGTTGCTGGCGTTCTTCCAGACGCGGAAACAGGTTGAAGATGCGCTCCAGATTCCATGATTTCGGATCATTGCTCTCGCGCTGGCGGGCGATGACCAGATTTTCCTTCACGGTCAGTGACGGAAAGATGCGGCGACCCTGCGGCACCAGACCGACACCGGTGCGTGAGATGGTCTCGGGTGGCAGGCCGCTGATGGTTTCGCCGAACAGCGAGATGGTGCCGTTGCGTGGGGCGACCAGACCCATGATCGAGGAAATACAGGTGGTTTTGCCCGCGCCATTGCGGCCCAGCAAAGCCAGAACCTGCCCCTCTTTCAAGGACAGCGACACGCCATGCAACACATGGCTGTCGCCATAAAAGGCATCGATATGTTCGATTTTCAGCGCTTCAGTGGCCAAGATACACCTCCCGCGTCTTTTCATCGGCGATCACGGCATCACGCTGTCCGTCAACAATCACCTTGCCATAATGCAGCAATGTCACGGTCTCCGCGAGATCAAGCGCGGTGTCCATATCATGCTCGATCATCACCAGAGTGGTCTCTCTGGGAATGGCCGCGATCAATTCCTTGATGGTCGTGCGCTCCTCGGCGGACAGACCCGCCAAAGGTTCGTCGAGCAACAGCAGTTTGGGCTTTTGCGCCATCGCCATGGCGATTTCGACACGGCGTTTCTGGCCATAGGCGATTTCCGACACAAGCCGGTCGGCCATCGACCCCAATCCGACCAGACCCAGCACCCGCCGCGCCTCGACCTCCATCTCCTGATAGTGGTCGAGCGGCTTGAACAGGTTCCAGCGTGCCGGAGACAGGCCGAGCAGGCCCAGCGTCACATTGTGCACCAGCGTATCTTTGGAGAACAAGGTGATGATCTGATAGGTGCGCGACAATCCCATATGCGCGCGCTCATGCGGCTTCATGCGGGTAATATCGGCCCCGAACAGTTTGATCTGGCCGGAGGTGGGGAGAAAGTCACCGGTGATCTGGTTGAACAGCGTGGTTTTACCCGCCCCGTTCGGCCCGATGATCAGGCGGCGCTCGCCCGGCATGACCTGCAAATTCACATCCTGTGTGGCTGGCAGACCCCCGAAGAATTTCCGGAGATTGATAATCTCCAGAGCAGGCACTGAAGCACTCATGACTGGCCTCCCTGACGACGAGAGAAGATGCGTTTGAGACCCGGGACAATCCCTTCGGGCAGAACCAGCACGATGAACAAGAACACGAAGCCCAACAGCATGTTCCACCGCTCGACATAGGCCGATGCGTAGTTTTTCAGGATAATCAGCAAGGCCGCACCCACCACCGGTCCACCCAGAGTACCGGAACCGCCGGCAATCACGCTCAGCAAGCCTTCCGCCGAAGCGGTAATCGAGAGGGAGGAAGGATGGATATATTTGGTGTAGTAGACATAGAGCAGGCCAGAGACCGCACCCCAGAAACCGGCATAGATGAAGGTGATCCAGCGGATCATCCAGACATCATGCCCCAGTGCCGACATGCGCCGTGCCTGATCGCGTGTGCCGCGCAGAGCCGAGCCGAACGCCGAGGAGACAAAAATCGCCATCAGCCAATAGGCCACCACAAACACCACCAGCGTAAACCAGTAGTAATTGGCCCCCGAATCCAGCGAGATCCCGAACGGCATGGGACGGGCCAGCCCGCTCATGCCGTTATCGCCATTGGTGACAGCCACCCAGCGATAGGCCAGCCCCCACAAGACCTGTGACAAAGCCAGCGTGATCATCAGAAAACCGAGGCCGGTGGCGCGCAACGCGATCATGCCGAACAGACCCGCCATCACCATGGTGGCCAGAATGGCAACAATCGCGGCCGTGCCGACACCCAAGCCCATATGGGTGGTTGACCAAGCCGATGCATAGGCCGCAAAACCCAGAAACGAGGCATGGCCCAGCGAGGTCAAGCCACCATAGCCGACCAGCAAATTCAGGCTCATCGCAAAAATGGCCGCAATCAGAATCTGGCTGGCAAGGTTGATGTAGAAGTCACCCGCAAACAGCGGAAAGATGCACAGCACCGCCAGAAATAAAGCTCCGGATATCCGCTTCATGCGCCGATCCTCCCAAACAGACCTTGCGGGCGAAAGGCAATCACCACGATCATCGGCAGGAACAGGATCACATAGGCCAGATCAGGCAACAGCGCGATCCCGAATGTGTAGATAAAGCCGATGATGAAACTGCCGACAAACGCCCCGAGCAGTGAACCGACACCGCCCAGAATCACCACGATCAAGGCCAGCGGCAACATATCGGCATCGAGACCGGGATAGGCCGACATGATCGGGCCGCCCAACACCCCGCCCGCACCGGCAATGCCCGCACCCAGACAGAACACCGCCGTAAACAAAGCCGACACCGGAATACCGATGGCCCGCGCCATATCCATATCATCCACACCGGCACGGATCATCGCGCCGATGCGGGTGCGTTCGAGCAACCCGTAAAGCGCAATGGCGGCAACAATCGCACAACCGACAACCACCACCCGATAGGTCGGGAACGCGAAGCCGAACAACAGCAAGGGCTTGCGCAAATCCGCAGGGGTCGGCACCGGAATCGGATCACCACCCCAAATCATCAGACAGGCATCGGCGATGATGAAAGACATGCCCAGCGTCACCAGAACCTGACCGAGCGGATTGGTCGATAATTGCCGCAGGACCAGACGTTCGAGCAGACCGCCGGCGGCGGCGACGAGCAGGCCGGTTCCCACCGCAGCCGTCCACAAATTCACGCCGTCGATACTGCGGATCGCATTGGCGCCCAGATAGGCTCCGAGCATGAAAAACGCGCCATGGGTCAGATTGGCAATCCGCATCAAGCCAAAAATCAAGGAAAAGCCGGAGGCAAGCAAAAACAACAGCCCCCCCAGCGCAAGGCTATTCAGCCCCTGAATGATCCAAAACTGCATGGCGATTATGCCCCTTGTTCGTTTCCTGCCCGACTCTGAGATCCGCGTGACGGCTTATGCCGTTCTTGTGGTGAGTTGTTCTGTTAACGATATTGCTCCATCTCCCGACGATACCAGTCGCCGATGTCGCTGGCGGTCATCAAAGCCACGCCCTCGTGACCGATGATGTAATCCAGCAATTCTTCCAGATAGCGGATGCGATGCGGCACGCCGGTAATATAGGGATGGATCGACAGCGCCATGATACGGGCATTGTCGGCCCCTTCACGATAGAGCCTGTCGAAGTGATCAATACCGCGTTTCAAAAACACATCCGACTGGTGCTGTTGCAGGGCATAGACCGCGATATCGTTCATCTCGACCGTGTAGGGAATGGTCGTGATCACGCCATAAGGGGTATCGACCTCCTGCGGCAGATCGTCGATCACCCAATCGGCGACATATTCGATGCCGTTCTTGCGCAACAGATCGAGTGTCTCGTCGGTTTCGGTCAAACCAGGGCTTTCCCATGAGCGCGGCGGCTTGCCGGTGAACTGCATGATGGATTCAACCGTGCGGGCAATCGCATCATCCTGGTTCTCGACCTTGTGCATCGGCCCTTGCAGATAGCCGTGACCCATGAATTCAAACCCTGCCTCGCGCGCCGCCGAAGCCACCCGCGGATAGGATTTGCAGACATTGCCGTTGATGGCCAACGTGGTCGGAATCGCCCGCGATGTCAGAGCCTCGAACTGCCGCCAGAATCCGGCGCGCATGCCGTATTCGTGCCATGACCAGTTCGGCACATCCGGCAACAACGGAACACCCATCGGCGGCGGCAGAACCGTGCGCGGCATCGGCTTTTCGATCCGCCATTCCTCGACATTCAGAATGATCCACAAGCCCACACGCGCATTGCCTGGCAAGGTCAGTTTGGGCCGGTCAACCAGCGCCTGATAGGGAACACGATCCGTCAAAATCATCGTCTCAACTCCGAATAACCCAACAGCCTCAATTCAGGCCCAGAAAGCCTGCAATCGCCGTGTTGAAGTCTGCACTGTTATCGACATTTGGCAAATGCGCGCCGTGCGGCACTTCGATATAGGCCGACCCCGGTGTCGCCATCGCCATCGTGCGCATCACAGCAGGCGGGGCACCGAGATCTTCGGCCCCGACCAGATAGAGCACCGGCAGGCTGACCGAACCCAGATCCTTGAGGTAATCAAGCGTTTTCAAGGCATCCGCACAGGCTTTGTAACCCACCAGCGAGGTGGCCAGAAACGCATCGACAAAGCGCTGCAACTGGTCCGGATGGGCCTTGCGCCAGCTCTCGACAAACCAGCGTTCCATCGTGCCATTCACAATGGCCTGCAAGCCACCGGCATCGACAGCCGCCTTGCGGTCATCCCAGCTTTGCACGAAAGGTGCGGGATTGTCCGCCCGCGCATCGCAACAGACGATTTTATCAAAGCGGCCGGCATGATGCACTGCCAGACCCAAGCCGGTCATACCGCCCAAAGACAGGCCCATGAACGAGGCTTTGTCGATGTGGTAGTGGTCCATCAAAGCCAGCACATCAGCCGTCAAGCCGCCGAAGTCATACGGGCCTTGCGGGGCCTCGGAGGCACCGTGGCCGCGCGTGTCATAGCGCAGGATGCGATAGGTACGCCCCAGCACCGCCAGTTGCGGTTCCCACATCATCATCGAGGCACCGAGCGAGTTGGACAGCACCAGCCAGGGCGCCGAAGCATCGGTCAGGCCATCCACGCAGGTGGCGAGTTTGAACCCGCCACAATCCACCATTGTCACAGCGCTCATTCGGCGGCCTCGGCTTTCGAGATACCGGCATTGATGCGCGGCAGGGCTTTTTCAGCCAGAAGGATCATCGACTTGCGACCCAGCTCGCGGTCTTTCCAGTCCTTGCCCGCATAGAGCATGGTTCCGAATTCGCCGACTTCTTCGCGCAGTTTCAGAATGTCATCGGCGACTTTGTCCGGCGTGCCGTAAATGATCAGCTTGTCGCAGACCATGTCCAGCGTCACCTCGTCATCGGGCTGTTCGCGATAGGTCTTGAACAGCTCGATGCGGCCATTTTTTTTCAGCTTGGTGAACAGCGAGCGGTAATAGGACACATAGGGACCATCGGGATCGAGCGCATAGGCTTTGGCCGTGGCCATGTCGTCAGCCACGAACACGCTTTTGGCGACGCGCCAATTGGCGGGGTCGGCCTTGCGGCCAGCCATTTCGCAACCCTCGACATATTTGGGCCAATGCGATTTGGCCCAGACCGGCATCAGGAAGTTGGCCGAAATCGGATCCCAACCGCGGGCCGCCGCTTCCGTCACACCCTTGGAGAACGGCGCCACCGCAGTCACAACGATCGGCGGATGCGGACGCTGTAACGGCTTGGGCATGACCCCCTGTCCGATTTCGGCCAGCAAGGTGCGCTCGGTCGAGATTTTCCAGTATTTGCCATTCAGGTTGTAAGGGGCTTCGCCTTCCCAAATCGCCAGAACCTGGTTGATCGCTTCGACAAACATCTCGTTGCGGTTGTTGTCGAGATTGCCGAACACTTCGGCATCCGAGAGCAGACCGCCGGGGCTGATCCCGAACACGAAACGGCCATCGAGCATATGGTCGAGCATCGCAATGCTGGAGGCAACGGCGGCGGGATGGTTGTTGGGCATATTGACCGTACCGGTGCCCAGCTTGATGTTTTTGGTGGCCGCCGCAATCCACGCAATGAACGTGATGCAGGAGGTAATATTTTCGGCCTGATCGGTCACGTGCTCGCCAGCCAGAGCTTCGACAAAGCCCAATTCATCTGCCAGAATAAAGGCTTCGCGGTCTTCAGCGAGACATTGCCGCCAATCCTTGCCAAGCGGATGGATGGGCATCGTAAAAAAACCAAGTTTCATGGGCCTGATCCTGTTCAATGGGTCTGAACGCCGAAGCGGGTGTCATTCAACCAAAGACTAAGGCTGGACCCGCCATTATAAAAATGATTATTATTACTTTCCGATATTAATTTTTCTGATAGAGGGTCGGTCTGCCTTATGCGTTCGCTCAAACAAATCCGGTCTTTTGTCGCTGTGTTCGAGGAAGGCTCGTTCACGGCCGCCGCACAGCGCGAAGGGGCGACGCAATCGGGGATTTCACAGCATATCCGGCATCTGGAGGAAAGCCTCGGCGCGGAATTGCTGGTGCGTGACGGCCGCGGTGTCATCCCTACCGCGCATGGGGAACGCTATTACGGAGAATGTGTTGCGATTTTGCGGCGGCTTGATCTGGCCGAGGCCGAAATCAGCCGCGCATCGGCGCTGGGTGGCGAGGTCCGGATCGGCCTGATGCCAACCTTTACCCGCGCCGTGCTGGCCCCGACGCTCGACCGTTTCATTGCCGTGGCCCCCACAGTCGATATGCGGGTGACGGAGGCCTATTCGGGCGTGCTGACCGATCTGGTGCGCAAGGGCGAGCTGGATTTTGCGGTTGTCCCCGGCTTTCAGGGGGCCGTCGGGCTTTCGACAACTCTGCTGATCAGGGATCGTGAAATGCTGGTGGCCAGCAAAAACCGTCTGGGCCAGCATCTGACCCCGATCTGCCTCAAAGAGATGGATCCGTTGAAAATTGTTGTCCCCGGCCCGCAAAACACCCGCCGCCGGACCATCGAAACCTATTGCGCCAGCCATGGCGTGGCGATCGAGCGGCGGTTGCAACTGGATGCCATGATGGGCACGCTCGATTTTGTCGCCAGCAGTGAATGGGTGGCCATTTTGCCGGGCGTGATGATGGTCAATGATCTGGACGGTGCGCGCTTCGACATCCGTCCGCTGGACCAGCCCGCGCTCTATTCGGATTTTGTGCTGATCGAGCCGACACGGCGGGTTCTGTCCCCCGCCGCCGCCTTGTTTGCCTCGCTGTTGCGCGAGACCACCGAGCAGACGATTACCGTCCGGCAGGCCCGCATGCGCGACGCCTGATGCCGGACAGGTCTCCGCCTCAGCGCTTGAACCCGCCCATCGCCTCGATCACCTTGCACACTGCGGCGGTATCGAGATGGCCGAGGTCCATTTCGAGACCCTTTTCATAAATCTCGTTGGATTTTTCAAACAGCGGAATCGGACAGCCCAATTCACGGGCAAAATCGCCGATCACCGTCATGTCCTTGCGCCATGTCGCCATGCGCATGCTGGGTGGCTCGTAATGATTGGCCGCCATCATCGGTGCGCGCAATTCGAAGATTTTCGATCCGCCGGCGCCCGGTCCGACAATCTCGATGATCTGCTGGGGATCAAGACCAGCCTGAATGCCCAACACCATGGCTTCGGCGGTCGCGACATTGTTGATCGCCACCAGATAGTTGGCGACATATTTCATCCGACTGCCATTGCCGAAGGCTCCGAGATTGGCAACCTTTTTGCCGAAATCGAGAAACAGTCCTTCCAGACACTCGATCGCCTTGCTATCGCCCGAGGCATAGATCACCAGATCGCGTGTCTGGGCCTGTGCGCCGGTGCCGCTCAACGGGCAATCCAGCGGTGTGTGGCCGGCCTTTGACAGGATCGCTTCAAAGGCCAGCTTGTCTTCCAGCGCCAGAGTGCTGAGTTCGCACACGATCCGGCCGGTTGTGCCGCTGGCGGCGATTTCCTCGGCCACGGCCCGCACGATTTTAGGGCTGGGGAGCGAGGTCATCAGGACGGTTTCCTGTTTGGCCAGATCGCCCACGGATGCGGCAATCTTGCCACCTGCTTTTTCAAGGGCCGCACAGGCGGCCGGATCGACATCATAGCCGGTGACCGACCAGCCGCGCTCACACAGATTGCGGGCAATTGCCCCGCCCATAATGCCAAGACCGATGATTCCGACGCTTTTGCTCATGATCCGCTTCCTTTGTTGGTTGCCAATAGGCGCTCATTGGGCGATGACAATTGGCTGATAGACCTGTCTATGATAATGATCAACCGATAAACAAGGTTTTTCAAAAGCACAACCTCCATCCCTCAGTCGCAGGACGCAAGGAACCGATCATGAGCAATGTCACACTGGCCCAAGCCGATTTGATTGCCGACAAAGCCATTGAAAAAGGCCGCGCAATGAATTTTCTCCCGCTCACCGTGGTTGTGCTGGATGCCGGCGGGCATGTGGTGGTGACCAAGCGCGAGGATAACAGCGGCATTTTGCGGGTCGAGATTGCGACCGGCAAAGCCTGGGGCACGCTCGGCATGGGTCTGGGCGCGCGCAATCTTGCCAATCGCGCTGTCAAAAATCCGGCCTTTTACACAGCCCTTGCCTCGGCCAGCGACGGCAAGATGATTCCGGTGATCGGCGGCGTGCTGATCCGCAACGCGGACAACCAGATCATCGGCGCGGTCGGCATTTCGGGTGATGTATCGGACAATGACGAAATCTGCTGTATTGCCGGGATTGAAGCGGCAGGACTTGTGGCCGACGCAGGATAAATCCCTCACGAAAACCACGACGGGGCCAGACTTGACACGCCTGCAGTCTGGCTTACCCTTTCCGCTCAAATAATGAGAATAAGTGGGGGGGGAATGACGATGGATGTAACACGACGCAATGTCATGGTTGGAGCCATGGCTTCGGGTGGCGGATTGGCGGCGGCGCAAATGGCGCCTGTTCAGGCACAAAGCCCATCCGGTGCCATGATGTTTCCGGTTGCACCGGTGGTGGTGCCGATTGTCGGCTCGGACAAGCTCTATCAGGTCCGCCGCATCTATTGCATCGGCCGCAATTATGCCGCCCATGCCCGCGAAATGGGGTCTGACCCTACCCGCGAACCGCCGTTTTTCTTCCAGAAACCCACAGATGCGATCCAGAACATCGCCGTCGATACGGTGGTGGACCACCCCTATCCCAGCCTCACCAAAAACTACCATTACGAGGTCGAACTGGTCTGCGCCCTGAAGTCGGGCGGCAAGAATATTCCGGCCGATCGGGCGCTTGATCATGTGTTCGGCTATGCGCTGGGGCTGGATATGACGCGCCGCGATTTGCAACGGGCTTTGGGCGACGAGAAAAAGCCGTGGGAAATCGGCAAAAGTTTCGACCATTCGGCCCCGATCGGCCCGATCCATCCGGTGGACAAGGTCGGCCATTTCACCAAAGGCGAGATTTCGCTGGCTGTGAACGGCACCATCAAGCAAAAGGCCGGTCTCGACCATATGATCTGGTCGGTGGCCGAACAGATTGCCAAATTATCGGAAGCCTTCGAGCTGAAGGCCGGAGACATTATCTATTCCGGCACCCCGGAAAATGTCGGCCCCGTGGTCAAAGGCGATGTGATCCTGTGCAAATTGGAGCGTTTGCCCGATCTGTCGATCAGGATCGTCTGACACACCGATTCCTCGTAAAAGAGGTTGCAAGCCTCCCGGCCTCTTATACACTCGTCATGTTAGAACTGCCCGAAGCGGACGGGCTCCTTATTGGTCTTCGATCAACTAGCGAGGTGTTCCATGGCTCTGCGTGTTTCTGGTAAAAATCTCGATGTC
>CANGOE010000046.1 GCA_947455455.1 Hyphomicrobiales bacterium | reverse complement strand
CCTTCCATGCGGCGCGAACCGAGCGCTTCGACGCGGGCCTGTTCGACGGCATCGAACACCGCTTTGGCCTCGTCGCCCTGCGGGGCGAGCTTGCGGTGCAAGGACGTGTCATGACAGGCCAGACGCAGGGCCATGGCATCGGAATAGCCGCGCAGGATCGCGGCATCCTTGCCGGTCATCTTGCGTGGTGGTTCGGGCAGGCGGGCCCGCTCGTCGACCAGCGAAGGCCGGTCGGAGGCAAAGCTGACCTCAAGCTCGGGACGGCGTGCAAAAGCCCGCATGCAGGACGCGACCGAGCGCTTGAACGGCTCTGTCGGGGCCTCCTTCGGCGTGGCTGGCTTGCGGTTGCTCGAACTCATGCGGGCGAACTCATGCAGGATAGGACCGTCGGATAGAGAAAAAGCGCTCCGAGCATCTCCCTCTTCCCCGCCGGTGGAGCGGCGGGAGCAAGGGAGAGGTTCGGTTAGCTCATCACGATATTGAGTGCGCTTTCGGGCAGTTCCACGCCAAAGCAACGCTGGTAGAATTCGGCCACCAGAGCGCGTTCCAGCTCGTCGCACTTGTTGAGGAAGGTCAAGCGGAAGGCGAAGCCGACATCATTGAAAATATCGGCATTCTCGGCCCAGGTGATCACGGTGCGCGGGCTCATCACGGTCGACAGATCGCCGTTGATGAATGCGTTACGGGTCAGATCGGCCACACGCACCATCCGGTTGACGGTATCGCGGCCTTCTTTGCCTTTGAAATGCTGGGCCTTGGCCAGCACGATATCGACTTCGCGGTCATGCGGCAGATAGTTGAGGGTGGTCACAATCGACCAGCGGTCCATCTGGCCCTGGTTGATCTGTTGCGTGCCGTGATAGAGGCCGGACGTATCGCCCAGACCCACGGTGTTGGCGGTCGCAAACAGGCGGAAGGCGGGATGGGGACGGATCACCCGCTTCTGGTCAAGCAAAGTCAGCTTGCCCGAGACTTCCAGCACGCGCTGGATCACAAACATCACATCGGGACGGCCCGCATCATATTCGTCGAACACCAGAGCGACATTGTTTTGCAAAGCCCAAGGCAGAATACCGTCCTTGAATTCGGTCACCTGCTTGCCGTCCTTGAGGACGATGGCATCTTTGCCGACCAGATCGATACGCGACACATGGCTGTCGAGGTTGATGCGGATGCACGGCCAGTTGAGACGCGCGGCGACCTGCTCGATATGGGTGGATTTGCCGGTGCCGTGATAGCCGGTCACCATCACGCGGCGATTGCGCGCAAAGCCTGCCAGAATGGCCAGCGTGGTGTCACGATCAAACAGATAGTCGGGATCGAGATCGGGGACATTCGGGTCGCTTGCCGAGAAGGCAGGCACCATCATATCGCTATCAATTCCGAATGTCTCCCTGGCCGAAACGGTCAGGTCAGGCAAACCGGGCACAGATTCATTGGCAGCCAGCATGAAATCCTCATCCTATCGAGCAAAGCCGCCAAAGTTTCGCGGCGCAGTAACAACTAACTTACGGCGTGCTTGGCCTTGATGCAATTCGAGAAAGGCAGGTCTGAGTTGCTAATTGCAACCCTCCCGCCCGATTGCATCAGGCCAGACCCGCCGATTTGAGGGTATTGTAAGCGTCGATGATCTCGCGAAGCTGTTCTTCCGAACTGCGATCCCCGCCATTCACATCGGGATGCAACTGTTTGACCAGCGATTTGAACTTGGTTTTGATCATTTGCGCCGTGGCCTGATCGCTCAAGCCAAGCCGTTCAAGGGCTTTGAGTGCGACCGGCCCGATGCTCGGCTTGCGGGCGGCATCGGCCTGGGCCTGGCGTTGCGCAAAGGCGGTGTCGGCAAACAGATCGAACGGATCGCCGAATTTGGCGGTATCCACTTTGGCATTGGCATGCGCGCCGCGCGAATTGGCCCCCATCGACCAGGTCGGGCGGTGGCCGATCACCGAATCCTTCTGGTAGCGGGCGACATCCTGATCGCTCATGCCGACGAAGTAATTATAGGACTGGTTGTAGACCTTGACGTGATTGAGGCAGAAATTCCAGTATTTGCCTTCCTCCGAGCGTCCTTTGGGCGCACGAAATCCGCCTGCTTCCGAACAGCCTTCATGGTCGCATCGTGCGGGCACATCGCGTGCAGAAGCCTGCTCGGCTTTGCGGCGCGTGCGGATGCGGTCAAACAAGGGTGAGTTCAGATTCATCCCACCTTCATAGGAGAAGGTCAGGCTTGGGGGCAAGTATTTCTTTGGGGCAAATATTCCTTTGGGGCAAGTATTCCTTGCCGTCCCAGTGCCAAGCTGGCACAGATTCAGCCAGTGCAATGGAAACGGCAGAGGCTTGCGATGACCCTTCATGACAGCATGACCACGAAGCAACGGATGCTTGCCAAACTGACAGGGTCTTTTGCCCCGCTCACGCTGGAGGTCCTCGATGAGTCGGAAAACCATCGCGGCCACGGCGGCTGGCGCGAAGGGGGCGAAACCCATTTCCGCGTCCGCATTGTCTCGGCCGCCTTCAAGGGCAAGAGCCGCGTCGATATCCACCGCATGATCAATGCCGTGCTGGCCGACGAGCTGGCTTCCGGTGTCCATGCTTTGGCGATTGAAGCCAAAAGCGATTGACAGGTGTGGCAGGGTGCAAGCCCCTGCCAGATCCTGATTTTAGCGCAGACGCTCCAGAATCGACACATAATTGGCGACAGCCGCGCCGCCCATATTGAAGATGCCGCCCAGTTTTGCGCCTTCGATCTGCATATCGCCGGCTTCACCCATCAATTGCATCGCGGTCAAGGCGTGCATCGACACGCCGGTGGCTCCGATCGGGTGGCCCTTGGCCTTCAAGCCGCCCGAGGCATTGACCGGCAATTTGCCGTCCTTGCGGGTCCAGCCTTCCTTGATGGCGCGTGCGCCCTGTCCTTCCGATGTCAGGCCCATGGCTTCATATTCGAGCAGTTCGGCGATGGTGAAACAGTCGTGGGTTTCGACAAAGGACAGGTCATCAAGCGTCACCCCGCCTTTGCCGAGAGCCTGCCGCCATGCGGTCGCACAACCCTCGAAACGCAGGATGTCGCGTTTGGACAAAGGCAGGAAATCATTGACATGGGCGGTGGCACGGAAGCCGATGGCCCGCGGGAACTGGTCGACGATCTCCTGATCGACAATGACCAGAGCCGCCGCGCCGTCCGAAACCAGCGAGCAGTCGGTGCGTTTGAGCGGACCGGCGACAAACGGGTTCTTCTCGCTTTCGTTGCGGCAGAAATCAAAACCGAAATCCTTGCGGATCTGGGCATAGGGGTTGCTGACACCGTTGAAATGGTTTTTGGCCGAAATCATCGCCAGGGCATCGCTCTGGTCGCCGTGGCGTTCGAAATAGGCGGCCGCGATATTGCCGAAAACACCGGCGAAGCCGTTGGGCGTATTGCCCTCTTCGGCCAGATAGGAGGCGCGCAACAGGGTCTTGCCGATTTCCGGTCCCGGTGTCGCGGTCATCTGTTCGACACCCACTACCAGCACGATGCGGGCGGCTTTGGCCTTGATGGTTTTGATGGCCTGATGCACGGCGGCACTGCCGGTGGCGCAGGCATTCTCGACGCGGGTGGCCGGTTTGAAGCGCAGATCGTCGGAAGCCTGCAACACAAGGCTGGCGGTGAAATCCTGAGGCGAGAAGCCGGAGCCGAAATGGCCGAGCACGATCTCGTCGACATCCGAGGGCTTGAGGCCCGCATGATCGAGCGCTTCGCGTGTCACGCGGACGATCAGGCTTTCGACACTGATTGCATCCAGCTTTCCAAAAGGCGTATGCGCCCAACCCACAATTGCTGCCGTCATCCCTCGTCTCCTCGTATGTGTCTGAATTGATATGCCCATCAAGCCGCAAGCATGCGCTGATGACAAGGGGTCAAAACGGATGATCCCTTAATGGTGGAGCAACAGCAAGGTGGCCACGCCCCCCACCACAAGTGCCATGCCCGACAATTCCCGCCATGTTGTCTTTTGCTTGAACAATCCGCGTGATACGCCCTGCGCCATCACCACTTCGACCAGAGCCAGCGTGCGGACATTGGCCGCAGAGGTCAGGGAAAAGCCGATAAACCAGAATTGCGAGGCAAAAGCCCCCATAAATCCGGCAAACAGCGATTGCCGCCAGGCTTTCAGGCTGTTGATCAAAGCCGGACGGTCGAACACCAGCATGCCGACCATCAAAATAAACGACTGGATGCCCAGCGACCAGGCCAGCATGGTGCTGGCCATCAGGTAGAAGGGGGCGGGTTCGAGATATAAAATCCCGCCGCGAAACAGCACGGCGGCCAGCGCGAAACAGCCGCCTGCGCCGATGCCGAACAAAGCCGGTTTCCATGACGAGCCGAGATCGCCTTCCTGCGGCTTCCATGTCAGCACCAGCACGCCGGCGGTTGCCACCACAATGGCCAGCCATGCATAGAGATCGAGATGTTCGCCCAGCACCAGCACGCCGGCAATGGCCACCAAGACGGGCTCGGTTTTCAGATAGGCGGTCGCGACAGCAAAGGAGCGCAACCGCATGGCCAACAGCATCAAAATCGTGCCGATGATCTGCATGATTGCCCCCGAAAGGCCGAAGGCGAAGGTCATTTGATTGATCGGTGGCACGGCCACACCGGTGATGAACGAGGTACCGAACAGGAAGACCAGCGCAAAAGGAAAGCCGTATAAAAACCGGACTTGCGTCGCCCCGATGGTGCCGATGGTCGCTGTCAGGCTTTGTTGCATGGCATTGCGGGCCGTTTGCGCGGCCGCGGCAATCAGGGTTGCAATCATCCAGAGAGTGGCCATGGAACGCGCCTCGCGGGGGGAAGGTGACACCGGACACTGTGCCTATCAGCAAGGTTGTCTCTAGGCAAATCGGGTGCAGATGATTTAGAGCTGGGCCTCGAGAGGGTCCGCCCGTCTTTCGCCCCCTTTTCGGGAAGTGCCGATGCGCATGATAAGCCGTTTTGTGATCATGATCGGGGTCTGCTTCGGCCTGTTGGGTTCAGCCGTCCGGGCCGCCCCCTTGTTGCTTGCCGATCTGGATACGGGGCGGGTGATTTTCAGCGAAGATGCCACGCAATTATGGCACCCCGCCTCTGTCACCAAATTGATGACGGTCTATCTGGCTTTCAAGGCCGTGCAAGCGGGCCGGATCAAATGGACCACTCCGCTGGTCACCTCCGAACGCGCCAAAGCCGCGCCGCCTTCCAAAATCGGAATGAAAGTCGGTCAAACCCTGACGCTTGATGCCGCGATCAAGATTTTGCTGGTCAAATCCGCCAATGACATTGCCGTGATCGTGGCCGAAGGACTGGGCGGTTCTGTCGAGGGTTTTGCCGAAATGATGAACCGCGAGGCGGCCGCGCTTGGCATGGCCGACAGCCGTTTTGTCAATCCGCATGGCCTGTTTGCTGAAGGCCAGCAGACCACCGCCCGTGACATGGCGGTTCTGGCGCGCCGGATCATGCTGGATTTTCCCAAATTGAATCATCTGTTCGGCCTGCCTGCCATCCAGATCGGCGAGAAGGTGATGGAAAACACCAATGGCATTATCGGCCGTTACGAGGGCGCAACCGGGATGAAAACCGGCTTTATCTGCGCCTCCGGCTTCAATGTGGTGGCCACCGCCCAGCGCGGCAACAAGCGGTTGATCGCGGTCGTGTTCGGGATGCCCTCGGCCGCGGAACGGACCCTGAAAACCATGGAACTGTTGGATCGCGGCTTCGGGCCGTCCATGGCAGGGCCAATGCTGGAAACCCTGCCGCGCCGTTCGGGATCCGAGCCGGTCGATCTGCGCGGGGTCATTTGCGGCCGCAAGGATATCGGGGAGGCTGATACAGCCAATGACACGCAGGGCCAGACAGCGAACCGCCCCGCGCCTCCGCTCTTGCCGCCGCGCGAGAAGGCCGAGCCGGTGATCGTGACATTGGGTCCGGTCAAAGCCAAAGCCGCTACGCCGGATGGGCCAGCCCAACCCGTCAAAAAGCCTGCGAAAAAGGCGGCTAATCCTTCTGCCGCAACACAATAAGGGATCCTGATATGACCGAATCCCGAGCGGCCTCCCCCCCTGAACCATCGACGCAATCGGCGTCCGGACGGTTCATGCTCGGCTTTGGTTTTGCGTTATTGGGAGCCTGTTCCTACGGGTTCAATATCATCTACGCCCAGATTTCCAGCCAGTCGGGCATCATGGGGCCGACCATTTTTTTCTATCGGGTCTTTCTGATGGTGCCGATCGGCCTGCTGATCCTGCTGGCGGGCCGGACAGCCTTCGTGATTGATCGGTCCGAATGGAAACCCATCATCGGCATGGCGCTGGCCAGCAGTGGTGTCGGATTGTGTTATATTTCCTCGGTGGCCTATATTCCGGTCACCGTGGCGGCGGTGATTTTCTACACCTTCCCGATTCTGGTGGTCATGCTCAGCCCGATTTTCGAACGGCGCAGGCTGACCCTCGATCTGGTGGTGATTGTGGTGATGGCTTTCATCGGCGTGGTGATTGTGGTGGGTCCGTCCCTGCACCAGCTTGATCCGATTGGCCTGTTGCTGGCGGCCGGAGCAAGCCTGTCGGCCACGATGCAGTTTTTCTTCGGCACACGCTCGCCCAAAACCCATACGATGCCCAAGGCGATTGTCATGCAACTGGTGATGTTGCCGGTGGCGGCGGGCATAGCGCTGTCGACCACGGGCCTGCCTTCTCCTGCCATTTTATTGCTGGCTCCCATGGCCGTTGCCCTGACGATTGGCGGGTATGCCGTCGGTTTTATCTGCCAGTTGCTGGCGCTGAGCCGGATTTCGGCTGTGGTCGGCGGTCTGGCCTTCTGTCTCGAACCGGTGGTTGCAACCCTGTCGGCCCATCTGATATTGGGCGAGGTCTTGACCCCCATGCAATATTGTGGCGGCCTGCTGGTGCTGGCGGCGATTGTCATCAATGTGGTTTTCGAACGGCGGCGGATGCGAGCCGGAGAACAAAAATGACCAAACAGCCTGCGATGATCCCGCTTTTTGTGCTGACCGGCTTTTTGGGGGCGGGTAAAACCACCCTGCTCAATCGCCTGTTGCAGGATCCGGCCATGGCTGGCACGGCGGTGATCATCAACGAGTTCGGCTCGGTCGGGCTGGATCACCTGTTCATCGAGGTCAAGGATCAGAATACGGTCCTGCTGTCGTCGGGTTGCCTGTGTTGCACGGTGCGCGGTGAACTGGTCTCGACGCTGGAAGATCTGTTGCGCGATGTCGATAACGGCCGGATTCCGGCCTTCTCGCGGGTGGTGATCGAAACCACCGGTCTGGCCGATCCCGCGCCCGTGTTGCAATCGGTGCTGGGCCACCCCTATCTGAACCTGCGTTACCGCCTGCAAGGCGTGATGACACTGGTGGATGCGGTCAATGGCGAAGCGACGCTGGACGCCCATAGCGAGGCGGTCAAACAGGCGGCGGTTGCCGATGTGCTGGTGCTGACCAAATCGGATCTGCTGGCTGACCAGCCGGCGGTGCTCGACAGTCTGAAGGCGCGGTTGCAACGGCTCAACCCCTATGCGCGACGGCTTGATGCCGCCAAAGGCGAGGCGACACCGCACCAATTGCTGGATCTGACAGGCTTTGTCACCGCCGAGAAGATGGACGATGTCGCCGCCTGGCTTCAGGCCGAGCATGCGGCCGATCAGCACCATCACCATCATGATCATCATCACGGCCATCACCACCACCACCATCATCATGATCCCGACAGGCATGATGCCCATATCCGGGCTTTTTCCCTGCTGACCGATGTGCCGATTGCCGCCTCCGCACTGGAATTGTTTATCGATCTGGTGCGCTCGGCCCATGGGCCGAAACTGTTGCGGGTCAAAGGTCTGGTCAAACTGGTCGATCATCGGGACCAGCCGGTCTTGTTGCATGGGGTGCAACATGTGTTCCATCCGCCGGTGCGCCTGCCGCACTGGCCCGATGCCGACCACCGCACGCGACTGGTGTTTATCACCCGTGATCTCGACGAGGACTTCGTGCAGGGCCTCTGGAAGGCCCTGACAGGACAGCCGCAAATCGACCGGCCCGATGCCGCCGCGCTGTCCGATAACCCGCTCTCGCTTCGCCGCTAGGCCAATGGATGATGATTGTCGCGCCGTCAGACGCGATCGCGTAACAGGCGGCGGATTACTTTTCCGGTGGTGGTCAGCGGCAATTCATCGATAAATTCCACCTCGCGCGGATATTCATGCGCCGACAGATGCGATTTGACGAAAAGGCCGATCTCGCTGGCCAAATCGGGCGAGGTCTCGAAACCGGCTTTGACCACCACAAAGGCTTTGACGATTTCGGTGCGCAACGGGTCGGGCTTGCCGACAACGGCGGCCAGCGCGATGGCGGGATGTTGCATCAGGCAGTCTTCGATTTCGGTCGGTCCGATCCGGTAACCTGCCGAGGTAATGACATCGTCATCACGCCCGATGAAACGGATAAATCCGTCCTGATCGACCTCGCCCTGATCGCCGGTGGTCATCCAGTCACCGATAAATTTGTCGGCGGTGGCCTCCGGCTTGTTCCAATAGGATAAAAACATCACGGGATCGGGCCGGTGCACGGCAATCTGGCCCAGTTCGCCAACCTCACAGCGCGTGCCATCCTCGCGGATGATGGCGACCCGATGGCCCGGAATCGGTTTGCCGATCAGTCCCGCTTTGACCATGCCGAGTGCGGCCGAGGAGCCAAGCACCAGATTGCATTCGGTCTGTCCGTAAAATTCGTTGATGGTCAGTCCGAGCTGTTCCTGCCCCCAGGCAAAGGTTTCTGCCCCCAGTGCCTCGCCGCCCGAAGCGACGGTGCGCAGGGACAGTTTGAATCGCTGGCGCGGATTGTCGACCGCCCGCAACATACGCAGTGCCGTGGGCGGCACAAAGGTGTTGCGCACCTGCATCCGCTCCATCAGCGAAAAGGCTTCTTCGGGGTCGAATTTGTCGAATTTGCGGGCAATGGTCGGCACGCCGAAATGCATGCTCGGCAACAAGCCGTTGAGCAGGCCGCCCGCCCAGGCCCAATCGGCGGGTGTCCACATCCGGTCGCCCGGTTGCGGAAAGAAATCATGGGGAAGCTGTACGCCGGGCAAATGGCCCAGCAAGACCCGATGGGCATGCAAGGCCCCTTTGGGATGGCCGGTCGTGCCCGAAGTGTAGATCATCATGGCCGGATCATCGGCCAGCGTATCGACAGGGGTAAAATGGGTCGATTGTCCCGCCAGCGTGCTGTGATAGTCGAGCGCATGGCCATCCGCGCCGTCAATCGACAGGATCAACTCGAGCGTGGGTGGCAAGGTCGGGATTTTGCGGATTTTTTCGAGCCCCGCCGCATTGGTGACCAGCACCCGCGCTCCCGCGTCATCAAGCCGATAGGCGAGCGCGTCGACCCCGAACAGCGCCGCCAGCGGCAGAGCAATCGCCCCCAATTTATAGGTTGCCACATGGCTTTGGGCGACCTCGACAGCTTGCGGCAATAAAATGGCAATACGGTCGCCACGGGTAATCCCGCGGGCCGCAAGGGCATTGGCGAGCTGGTTGGAGGCATCGCGGATCTGGCCGAAACTGGCACTCTTGACCGCGCCTGACGCGGAAACCTCGAAAATGGCAGGCCGGTCCGGTTCCACCATCGCCCAGCGGTCACAGACATCGACACCGATATTGTAGTGATGCGGAATCGCCCAGCGAAACGCCGCGCGCAGTTGGGCCTCGTCACGCAGATCAGGAAGCATCGGAAACTCTTTGCATTCTGGACAGGATCAGCGGCGCAGACTGTAGCGGCGGATCTTGGTGCAATGCAATAGAGACCTTGGTCATCGAGGCTCCAGAAAGACCGGCGGCACAAGCAATCCTGTGCCGCCGGTTTGGTCTCAGTTCAACAGGGCTTTGACGGGCCGGTTCGGTTCGCTGGCATGGCCGCCGATGATCAGGCCCAAGGGGCCGGCGGTGACCGGCACATGCTCGCCGTCCTTGATCGCGCCCGACAGGATCAATTCGGCTAGCGTGTCCTGCAAGTGCTTCTGGATCACCCGTTTGAGGGGGCGCGCGCCGTAAGCGGGCTCGTAGCCGCGTTCGGCCAGCCATTCGCGGGCATCGGGAGCCAGATCGAGCACGATCTTTCGTTCCTCCAGCAATTTGGCCAGCCGCCGCATCTGGATATCGACAATCGCGCCCATTTCATTGCGTTGCAACCGATGGAACAGGATGATCTCGTCGACACGGTTGAGGAATTCGGGCCGGAAATGGGTTTTGACAAGGCCCATCACATCATCCCGCACGGCCTCGCTGTCCTCGCCTTCGGGCTGGTTGACCAGATATTCCGAGCCGAGATTCGAGGTCATGATGATCAGCGTGTTGCGGAAATCGACCGTGCGGCCCTGCCCATCGGTCAGGCGGCCATCATCGAGCACCTGCAACAGGATGTTGAACACATCGGGATGGGCTTTCTCGATTTCGTCGAACAGCACGACCTGATAGGGCCGCCGTCTGACGGCTTCGGTCAATGCGCCGCCTTCCTCATAGCCGACATAGCCGGGAGGCGCGCCGATCAGGCGGGCCACCGAGTGCTTTTCCATATATTCCGACATGTCGATGCGCAACAAAGCGCTTTCGTCATCGAACATGAAACCGGCCAGCGCTTTGGTCAGCTCGGTCTTGCCGACACCGGTCGGCCCAAGGAACATGAAAGAGCCGATCGGGCGGTGGGGATCCTGCAAGCCCGCTCTTGCCCGGCGCACGGCGGTGGCGACCGCATGGACAGCCTCGATCTGGCCGACAACCCGCTCCCCGAGTTTGGCTTCCATCATCAACAGTTTTTCTTTCTCGCCAGCCAGCATCCGCTCGACCGGCACGCCGGTCCAGCGCGACACGACTTGCGCGATGTCGTTGGCTCCCACCGCCTCGTCGACCAGCGCAGTGCCTTTGGCCTCTTCGCCTTCGATGGCAATCAGCCGCTTTTCCAGATCGGGGATCAGCCCGTAGGCCAATTCGCCGGCCTTTTGATATTCGCCCTTGCGCTGGGCATTGGCGAGATCGTTGCGGGCCTGTTCGAGCTGTTCCTTGATTTTCTGGACACTGCCGAGTTTGTCCTTTTCGGCTTTCCAGCGGGCTGTCAGCAGGTTCGAGCGTTCCTCGAGTTCCGACAATTCCTTTTCCAGCCGGGCCAGCCGGTCCTTGGAGGCCACGTCCTCTTCCTTGCGCAGGGCCTCCTGCTCGATCCGCAACTGCATGATGCGGCGGTCGAGTTCGTCGAGCTCCTCTGGTTTGGAATCGACCTGCATCCTGAGCCGCGAGGAGGCCTCGTCGATCAGATCGATGGCTTTATCGGGCAGAAAACGGTCGGTGATGTAGCGGTTCGACAGGGTGGCGGCGGCTACAATCGCGCTGTCGGTGATGCGCACGCCATGATGCAGCTCGTATTTCTCTTTCAGTCCGCGCAGGATCGAAATCGTATCTTCCACAGTCGGCTCGGACACAAAGACCGGCTGGAACCGGCGGGCAAGGGCCGCGTCCTTTCCGACATGTTTGCGGTATTCATCCAGCGTGGTTGCGCCGATGCAGTGCAGTTCGCCGCGTGCCAGAGCGGGTTTGAGCAGGTTGGACGCATCCATCGCGCCTTCGCCCTTGCCCGCGCCGACCAGCGTGTGCATTTCGTCGATGAACAGGATGATGTCGCCAGCCGCGGCTGTGACTTCCGATAGCACGGCTTTCAACCGCTCCTCGAATTCACCCCGATATTTGGCTCCCGCAATCAGCGAGCCCATATCGAGCGACAGCAATTGCTTGTTCTTGAGGCTTTCGGGCACGTCGCCATTGACGATGCGCAAAGCCAGCCCTTCGGCAATGGCGGTTTTGCCGACCCCCGGTTCGCCGATCAGCACGGGATTGTTCTTGGTGCGGCGCGAGAGAACCTGGATGGCGCGGCGGATTTCCTCGTCGCGGCCGATCACCGGATCGAGCTTGCCGTCGCGTGCGGCCTGTGTGAGGTCCCGCGCATATTTTTTCAAGGCGTCATAAGCACCTTCCGCATTCGCACTGTCTGCGGTGCGGCCTTTGCGCAAATCGCTGATCGCCTGATCAAGTCCCTTGCGGTTCACACCTGCTTTGGCCAAGGCCTGTCCGGCTTCCATGCCGGTGTCCGAGGCGATGGCCAGCAACAGCCGTTCGGCGGTGACAAACTGGTCATTGGCCTCTTGTGCCAGCCGTTCCGCGCTGTCGAACAGTCGGATCAGATCGCGGGTCGGTTGCGATTGGGCCGAAGCGGACCCGCTCACGCGCGGCATTTTGGCAATCAGCGCATCGGTATGGGCCAAGGCCGCTTTCGGATCGCCGCCCGCATTGCGGATCAGGCCCGCCGCCATGCCTTCGCTGTCGTCGAGCAAGGCTTTGAGCACGTGTTCGGGGGTCAGTTGCGGATGGCCTTCGCGCATCGCAATGGTCTGTGCGGCTTGAATGAACCCTTTGGACCGGTCGGTATATTTCTCGAAATTCATGACATTCTCCTTTGGCCGCCTGCACCGTTCCTTGGACACGGCAAACAGGCTCCCTGATTTGGAGGGCCCCGATGTGGCGACCCCCTTACAATCTAGATAGGCATTGGTTTTGACGAACAAAAGAGGCCAAAAGCGAAATCTTTTGCCCGATTAGGCCTCGTTGCCCGACAGGTTGGCTGTCAGGCTGTGGTGCAAAAGGCCCGTATTGCGACGGGCAAGGCCAGCGGGCCAGCGCAGGGCATGCAGGCGGTTGGTGGCAATGCGGGTAATGGTGACGGCATCCGACTGGTTGCCGCCCAATACATGCAGGGCCGATCCGTCCGCATCCTCGCCGACATAAAAGCCGACATGGCCGCCGCCCTGACGGGTAAAGACCAGCACACAGCCTGCCTCGCGGTCCGCGAAGGGCACGGCCTCGCCCCAATCGGCCCAAGCCAGAGCAGACAGCGGATTTTTGGGGCCGCCAATTCCGGCATTCAGCAGGCAATGGCTGACAAACAGGCCGCACCACGGGATCGAATCGGCGGTGTAGAACCGCTCGATCCAGCCGCCTTCCTGTCTGGCCCAGTCAAGGATTGTGGCATTGTTGGCCTCGCCGGCGCATTCCTGTGTGCCGAGCAAAAGGCGGGCTTGTTGCAACCAGACAGGCTCATGGGTTGAAAACGGGGCATCCATCGTGATCTCTCCTTGGGGCTTATCTGGTTTTGATGATTTGTTGCAAAACGGCATTTTTATCGAAGGATCCGGCGGAAGAGCCGAAATAATAGGACAAAACAGCCGTCCATCCGGTGCCGAGCGCGCCGAGCATCACCAGCAAGGCTTCCTTGCCGGAAGCGGGGATCGCATTGTTGAGCATCCAGCCCAGAATTCCGAAAAAGCCGACGGAGACCAGCACAGCCAACACCCGCGGTGTCATGTGATCGCCGGTTGTGATCTCGCGCTGGCGGGCGCTGGCCATGTCATTGGCGGCGATCTGGACAATATTGATGTCCAACTCCTTCATTTTTTGCGTGAAGGCCTGTTCGGCCTCTTTGAGTTTGGCAATCTGGTCGGCATTGGGTTTGGCCAGCAACAGGCTCAACTGGTCGGTTGTCGCGTCCTGTTTGCCCGTCAAAGCCTGGGAGAGGGCGGTAACCGCCAGTCCGGCCACCGGCCCGCCCAAAGCCAGCGCCACGGTCGGCGCGACTGCGGCGATGCTCCCCATCAGTTTGGTCAGATCGATCATCGTATCTCCTTTCGGTTTTCCGGAAAAAAGGCACAAAAAAAGGAGGGCCAAAGCCCTCCTGATGGTGGTTAACAGAGACAGAAGCCGGTTATTCGCCGGCTTCGTCGATCAATGTGGGGGCAGGCACGACTTTGCGTGGCCGCCCGCGTCCGCGACGTTCATTGACCGGAAACTCGGTCGTCCCATCTGCGGTTTCAAACAAAGGTGCGCTGGAATGGGTCGCAATGACCGGTTGGTCTTCGGCTAACGGCCGCACGGGTGCGGTGATGAAAGCCGGAAGGCCGGTCTGGACCTCCGGTTCAACGGCCATAGGGGCGCGTTCTGCTGAAGGCCCGCGCCGCTCGAAACGCTCGCGGCGATCCATCCGTCCGCCTTCGCGCGGCTGGAACTCGCGTGGAGCCTGCTCGCGCGGTGTGAATTCGCGCGGTGCATATTCCCTTGGTGCATATTCGCGTGGTGCGCCCTGATCCTGGGGTGCATCACCGCGATGCTCGCGCGGCTGGCTGTCACGGGGCTGGCTGTCACGGGGCTGGCTGTCACGCGGGGCGTGATCGCGGCGGCGGTCATCCCTGCGATCATCGCGGCGGTCCTGACGCGGCTCGAAACGGGGACTGCGTTCCTGCTGTGGCCGTTCACGATATTCGCGCGGTTGCGGCTGGAAATCGGGTTGCTCCGCGTCCGGTTGCGGCGCATTGGTGTAGCGGATTTCCGGCTGGGGCGTGCCCGGTGCGAAGGGAGCGCCGTCCTCGTCCTCGTCACCGTCCTCGCCGTCCTGCGGCTCGTAGGGGCGGAACTGCGGATTGGCCAGACGCATGGCTTCATGCGCGGTGGCAATGATGCGCAAATAATGTTCGCCATGCTGGAAATAGCTTTCAGCTGTCACATAATCGCCAGTCGCCTGGGCATCGCGGCCCATTTGCAGATATTTTTCGGCAATATGCTGGGCGGTCCCGCGGATTTTGACGTCGGGGCCGTTGGATTCATAGCTGCGGGTTAACGGATTTGGTCCTTTGCCGCCGCCGCCGCCTCCCCCGTTGCCACTTCCACCACGGCTACGGCCACGCATGCGCTTGTTCTGATGATTAGGTCTCATCAACGGTCCTTAATGGCTATGATATGAATGGACGATAGCAATCCGGGCAGGATGAATGCCCGATTGGATCAATCCGGTAATCGACGAAAAGTCTGTCGCCAATGTGTTGCCCTTAGCAATCTTGCCTGTTGTGGCGATGCTGCGAATTGAACGCTCGCAGATTCACGTTTTTCAACCGAAAATGCCCAATAGAGAAGGGATCTCCATGCCGGAAAACAGAGAAATTCAACTTTGTTCGTTTGTCCGCGCATCAGACCCTATCAAGGATCAAGGTGCGCAAATCGGGACCGTATCTTGCTCAACATCGGATGTTAAATGGTGAACCAGAATACGACACAGGGCATGGTGGCTCAATGCGCACCAACGAGCCATGGACTCCGACAAGACATAGTATGACCTAAGATGAGCGCTAAGACAAAGGAAAATGTTTATTCGGTGCCAAAAATCCGAAAATAATCCTCAATGATTGAACCGAAGCGCATAAGCGCGCGGTCTTGCTCCGAAATCGGCATAGGGGCCTTCAAGCAAAAAGCCGCTTTCTTTGGCCAGCTTGGCGACTGATTCGGATTGATCGGAACCGATTTCCAGCACGGCGACTCCGTCCGGGGCCAGCAGTTTGGGTAGGCCCTGCATCAGAATACGATAGGCATCCAGCCCGTCGCGGCCACCCGACAAGGCAAGGCGGGGATCGTGCAAGCGCACTTCCGGCTCCAGCGTATCGATCACCTGATCGGCAATATAGGGCGGGTTGGAGACGATCAGATCAAATGATCCCTCGATATGGTGATGCCAGTCGGAGCGCTGGAATTGGGCGCGCTCGCCGATATGGTTGCGGCGGGCATTGATGCTGGCAATCGCCAGCGCCTCGTCGGACAGATCGACACCAAGACCCGTCGCGCCCGGCAATTCATGGAGTAAGGCAACCAGAAGACAGCCAGTCCCTGTGCCCAGATCCAGCACGCGCAAGCCGTCGCTCTGGTGTCGGCGCTCGCCGAGATTGATGAGGGCCGCCGCAACGACGGTTTCACTATCGGGACGCGGCACAAGTGTTTCCGGAGCAAGGGTAAACGGCAGGCTCCAGAACTCCCATTCCCCCAGAATTCGGGCCACCGGCACCCGTTCGAGCCGCTGGTGGATCCAGCCGGTCAGCCGTTCTGCGGCCTCCTCGCCCAAAGGCAGGCGGGGATCGCGCAGTAAATCGGCATGGACAATGCCTGCGGCGGCCAGCATCAGCAGGCGGGCATCCCGTTGCGCTGTTTCGATACCGTTGGTCCGCAAAACCTCGCCTACGGTTTTGAGCGAGGCGACGCGGGTGATGTCGGGTGGAAGGATCAGCGCACTCATTGTCCAGACTCCTCGGCCAATAATCCGGCCTGATATTCGGTGATCAGGGCATCAAACACTTCATCCAACCCTTCACCGGCGATGATTTGCGGCAATTTATACAAAGTCAGATTGATACGGTGGTCGGTCATGCGGCCTTGCGGAAAATTATAGGTCCGGATGCGCTCAGAACGGTCTCCCGACCCGACCTGGCTCTTGCGGTGTTCGGAGCGGGCCTGATCGAGCTTCTGCCGTTCCAGATCGAAAATACGACTGCGCAACAGGTCCATGGCCTTGGCCTTGTTGCGGTGTTGCGAGCGTTCTTCCTGCATCATCACGGCCAATCCGGTCGGCGTATGGGTGATGCGGATCGCGCTTTCGGTCTTGTTGACATGCTGTCCGCCTGCCCCGCCTGCGCGCATGGTTTCGATCACCAGATCCTTGTCATCAATGGTCACATCGACCGCTTCGGCCAGCGGCAGGACGGCGACGGTGGCGGCCGAGGTATGGATCCGTCCGCTGGTTTCGGTGTCTGGCACCCGCTGGACCCGATGCACGCCGCTTTCGAATTTAAGGCGGGCAAATGCGCCTTTTCCATGGATTTCCGCGATAATTTCCTTGTAGCCGCCGACAGTTCCCTCGCTTTCCGAGAGAATTTCGATTTTCCAGCGGTGTAAATCGGCATAGCGCTGATACATGCGGAACAGGGCACCGGCGAACAGCGCCGCTTCATCGCCACCGGTTCCGGCCCGTACTTCCAGCACCACGCCGCGCTCGTCGGCGGCATCTTTGGGCAGGAGCAACACGCGGATTGCATGTTCCTTGGCTTCGCAATCGAGCCGTGCGGCCGCGATTTCACCTTCGGCCATCTGGTGCAATTCGGGGTCGGTCCCCGATTCATTGATCAAACCGGTCAGATCGGTCACTTCGCGTTCCGCCGCCTGCCACGCATGAATGGCCACCACAAGGGGTTCAAGCTCGGCCCGCTCGCGCGAGAGTGCAATGATCGTATCCGGTTCCATCTCGGACGAGAGCCGCTCCACGATGGTCTCGTAGCGGCTGAGAATGGCCTCGAGTTTATGGCTGGGCAGGGACATGGCAGGTCCGTCATGATCGAAAGGCGGCAGGGCGAAAGGCGAGCAGGGCGAAAGCGGGCAGAACCAGATTGCGCTGTCTCGCTAGACCAGCCCCATATCGCGTGCCATGCCGATGATGTCCTCGCGCAGGCTTGCCGCTTCGGGATGGTCGCGCAACAGGGCTTCTATCTTGTCACGCACCGTCCCCAGTTCAAGGTCCAGAATCATCGCCTTGACCGGTCCGATCGACAAAGGCGACATGGACAGGCCGCGATAACCCAACGCCAACAGCACCATGGCATCGACCGGCCGTCCTGCCAGTTCGCCGCATAATGTGACCGGAATACCGGCTTTTGCGCCTGCATCCGCCACTTGTTTCAAGGCGCGCAGACAGGCCGGATTGCAACTGTCGAACCGTCCGGCCAGTTGCGGATTGTCGCGGTCGGCGGCGAACAGAAACTGCATCAGATCGTTGGACCCCACCGACATGAAATCGGCGCGGGCGGCGATCTCGTCGATCGTAAACAGCAAGGAGGGCACTTCAACCATCACCCCGAGCTGGACCGAGCGCGGAGCCGGATGGCCGAACCGCGCCAGATGGGCCTGTTCGCGCCCGACAATCGCCTTGGCGCGCTCGAACTCATCAATCGTGGCGATCATCGGGAACATGATTTTCAGGTCACGATGCTCTGCCGCCCGCAACAAGGCGCGGATTTGCGCGCGCAAAAGGCCTGGCCGATCCAGCCCGATCCGGATGGCGCGCCAGCCCAAAGCCGGATTTTCCTCATCCACTTTGGCCATATAGGGCAGAATCTTGTCGCCGCCGATATCGAGCGTGCGGAAGGTCACCGGCAACTCGCCCGCGCTTTCGAACACGGAGCGATAAAGGGCGGTCTGTTCGCCCAGTGTCGGCAACCGGTCGGCGACCATGAATTGCAACTCGGTCCGGAACAGGCCGATGCCCTGCGCGCCCGTTTCCACCAGATTGGGCAGATCGAAGACAAGGCCTGCATTGAGTTGCAGTGAAATCTCGACCCCGTCTCTGGTAACCGGTCTGACATCGCGCAAACTGCGATATTGCGCCTGCCGTGAGGCCCGCAAGCGGGCCTTTTCCTGATAGGCATGTTCGATATCGGCGGGCGGGCGGACATGGACCATCCCCGTCGCCCCATCCACCACAATACCGTCACCGGATTCAACAAGGCCGGTGGCATTGTTGATCATGCTGACGGCGGGAATACCCAAAGCCCGTGCGACAATGGCAATATGGCTTTGCGGTCCGCCCTCTTCGAGCACCAGACCGCGCAGGCGCGAGCGGTCATAATCGAGCAAGGCCGCTGGCCCCATCGAGCGGGCGACCAGAATCGCATTGTCAGGCAAATCCCCTGCCGTGCGGGTCATCGGCCGTCCGCTCAACAGGTTGAGGAGGCGGTCGGCCAACTCGTCCAGATCGTGCAGGCGCTCGCGCAGATAGGGGTCCGTCTGCCGCACCATGCGCGCGCGGTTGTCCGATTGCACGCGCTCCACTGCGGCTTCCGCCGTCAGGCCGGTCATCACGGCCTCGGTCAGCCGTCTGGCCCAGCCACGGTCGGAGGCAAACATGCGGAAGGTTTCCAGCACATCGCGGTGTTCGCCGCCATGCGCCAGATCACCGCGTTCGAGGATCGCATCCAGCGAGGCGCGCAAAGCGGCCAGAGCCTGTTCCAGCCGTTCCTTTTCCTTGACGGGATCATCGGCAATCAGATTTTTGACGACAATGCGCGGCTGGTGCAACACCACATGCCCGAGGCCGACCCCGTCGGCCAGAGCCTGTCCTTCAAGCGCGAGCGGCCGTCTGACCGCAATATCGGTGCCCGGAGGGGCAAGCGCCTGCAATTCGCCCGAAGCGATGATTTCGGCCAGCACCATGGCGGTGGTTTGCAGGGCCTCGATTTCCTCCTCGACATAGAGGCGGGAGGATTTGTTCTGCACCACCAGAACACCAAGCGTGACCCCCTGCCGCAGGACAGGCACGCCGAGGAAGGACTGGTAGATTTCTTCGCCCGTTTCCGGCTTGTAGGAGAAGGACGGATGGGTCTGGGCATGGGTCAGGTTGAGCGGTTCGGCGCGCTGGGCAATCAGACCCACCAGACCTTCACCGGCCCGCATCGTGGTCATATGCACGGCTTCGCGGGCCAGACCCTCGGTGGCATAGAGCTCCAGCGTGTTATCGGCGCGCATGACATAGAAGGAGCACACTTCGGCAACCATGTTGCCGGCAATCAATGTCACGATTTTATCAAGGCGTGCCTGCGCGTTGACGGGTTCCGCCATCACCTCGCGGAGCCGCCGGAGCAATATGCGTGGACCGCCGAGTGCGCCTCGCATTACCAACTATCCTTAAACTGGAGCAGTCTGCCCCGGACGGGACGATCCGATTGCGCGAATCGTCACAAGTTCAATGCTGATCCCGCTTTAGCGAGACTGAAGCAAAAAGGCAAAAGGACAAGGCGCACAAACCGCTTCCGACCCGTCAGGCGGCGTGATCCAGCCCGTAAAGTGCATGCAGGGTCCGCACCGCCAATTCGGTATAGGCTTCGTCGATCAGCACGGAAAACTTGATTTCCGATGTCGTGATGGCGCGGATATTGATGCCTTTTTCGGCCAATGCCTTGAACGCCTTGGCCGCAACCCCCGCATGCGAGCGCATGCCGATGCCGATGGCCGATACTTTGACCACATCGGTGGCCCCTTCGAGCCGGTCGAAGCCGATTTCCGCCTTGGCTGTTTCCAGCAGGGTGCGGGCACGCTCATATTCGGCGGCCGGAACGGTGAAGGTGATGTCGGTGGCGGTCGAATTGTCGGACACAACCTGAATGATCATGTCGACATTGATATTGGCTTCGGCCAGCGGCATGAAAATCGCCGCCGCCACACCCGGCTTGTCGGCCACGCGGCGCAGGGTGATCTGGGCCTCGTCTTTGGAATAGGCGATGCCCGTGATGATCTGTTGTTCCACGATATCCTCCTCGTCACAGATGAGCGTTCCCAAGCCCGGATTGGATGGGTCATCGAAAGAGGAGCGGACATAGGTCGGCACCCGATGAACCATCGCCAATTCGACAGAACGAACTTGTAAAACCTTGGCCCCCATCGAGGCCATTTCCAGCATTTCTTCAAAGGCAACCCGTTCCAACCGGCGGGCTTTGGAGACAATGCGCGGATCGGTGGTGTAAACCCCGTCCACATCGGTATAAATGTCACACCGTTCCGCACCGATCGCCGCCGCAACGGCCACCGCGCTGGTGTCGGATCCGCCGCGTCCCAGCGTGGTCAGGCGGCCTGTCGGGGTATGGATGCCCTGGAAACCGGCAATCACCGCCACTTCGTGATGGGTGT
>CANGOE010000045.1 GCA_947455455.1 Hyphomicrobiales bacterium | reverse complement strand
GGGCGGGCATGACAGGGATGGTTGTCGTTGCCTCAATCTCACTGTCATGGCCGGGCCTGTCCCGGCCATCCACGCCTTGCTTTCAGTGTGGCAAGAAAGACGTGGGTACCTGCCACAAGGGCGGGCATGACAGGGGTGGTTTAGGTGCGCGTTATTTTTCCCTCACTGTCATGGCCGGGCCTGTCCCGGCCATCCACGTCTTGCTTTCAGTGTTGCAAGAAAGGCGTGGGTACCCGCCACAAGGGCGGGCATGACAGGGATGGTTGTCGTTGCCTCAATCTCACTGTCATGGCCGGGCCTGTCCCGGCCATCCACGCCTTGCTTTCAGTGGCGCAAGGAAGGCGTGGGTACCCGCCACAAGGGCGGGCATGACAGGGGTGGTTTTAATGCCATACCCTTCACCCTCACTGTCATGGCCGGGCTTGTCCCGGCCATCCACGTCTTGCTTTCAGTGTGGCAAGAAAGACATGGGTACCCACCACAAGGGTGGGCATGACAGGGGTGGGAAGAGGGGATGCGCAACCATCCCCGGTGCTTGCCGCCAGATCAGGCCTTCATCATCACATAAGTGCCCGGCGCATCGGCCAGTGGCTTGCGATTGCCGCCCGGTTTGCGGGCTTTGACCTTGGCGGGCGCCTGTTTGGCGATCCATTGCATCCAATAGGGCCACCATGTGCCCGGATGCTCCTTGGCCTCGGCAATCCACTTGTCGAGTGAACCGACAGGCTTGCCGCCCGTCCAATATTGGTATTTGGCTTTGCTGACGGGATTGACGACACCGGCAATATGGCCGGAGCCTGCCAGCACATATTCAACCGGACCGCCGAAAAAGCGCGAACCCAAAAACACCGATTTGGCTGGCGCGATATGGTCTTCACGGGCCGCGAGATTGAAAATAGGCACTTTGACCTTGCCCAGATCGAGTGTCTTGCCTGCAATCTCCATTTCGCCCTTGGACAGACGGTTTTCGAGATAGCAGGAGCGCAGATAGAAGGAATGGTTTGCCGCAGGCATGCGGGTGGAATCGGAGTTCCAGAACAGCAAATCGAACGGGAAGGGGTTCTGCCCCTTCAGATAGACATTGACCACATAGGGCCAGATCAGATCATTGGGACGCAACATGTTGAAGGCCGAAGCCATGCTGGAGCCTTCCAGATAGCCGCGCTCGACCATCTTGTCCTCGATGGATTTGATCTGCTCCTCGTCGGCAAACACTTTGAGATCACCCGCATAGGTGAAATCGACCTGGGTGGTGAACAATGTGGCGCTGGAAATCCGCTTGTCGCCCACCGCCGCCATATAAGCGAGGGTGACGGACAGCAATGTGCCGCCGACGCAATAGCCGATGGCGGTGACCTCCTTCTCGCCGCAAATCTCCTCGATCTGGTCAAGCGCGGTCAGCACACCTTCCTGCATGTAATCGGTAAAGCTCTTTTTGGCCTGTCGCTCGTCGGGGTTGACCCACGAGATGACAAATACCGTCAATCCTTGCGACACGGCCCAGTTGATGAAGCTCTTTTCCGGTGTGAGATCAAGGATATAGAACTTGTTGATCCATGGCGGCACAATCAGCAAAGGACGCTTGTAGACGGTCTCGGTGGTGGGGGTGTACTGGATCAATTCAAACAGATCGTTGCGATAGACCACCTTGCCCGGCGTGGTCGCCAGATTGACACCGACCTGGAATTTGGAACTGTCCGACTGGCGCAGTTTCAACGTGCCTTTGCCCGCCTCGATATCCTCGGCCAGCATTTTCATGCCCCGCACCAGATTTTCGCCATTGGAATTCATGGTTTCGCGGATCAATTCGGGGTTGGTCGCTACGAAATTGGTGGGGGCCAGCGCAGAGGCGACCTGCCGCAAGTAGAATTCGGCCTTATGGCGGGTATGGTCATCCACCCCCTCGGTATGGGCCACCACGTCCTCGGCCCAGCGGGTGGTGATGAGATAGGCCTGTTTGATGAAGTCAAAAACCGGATTGCTTGACCATTCAGGGTCTTTGAAGCGACGGTCAGTGGGATCGGGGATAATGGCGGGTGGTGTTTCCTCGCCATTGATGCGCTTGACCGTTCCGGCCCAAAGATTCATGAAATCGCGGGTCAGCGAGGTCTGTGCCAGCACCAGACGTTGCGGATCGTTGACCAGTTGTTCAACCACCAGACCGAAGGTTTTGGCCATATCGCTGATTTCTTCGGGAGGCTGAGAGGGAGCGCGGCCTTCCTCGATCGGCTTCATCGATGCGGCGGTTGCGCGCCCCATTTCTTCCATCAGCAAGGCGGTATTGGTGGTCAATGCTTCCAGATCGGGCATGGAATGATCTGAATGAGCCTGCTGGCTGTCGGCTTTCGGCTTTTCAGCTTGCGGCTTGGCTTGCGCGTCGGGTTTTGCCGAGGTCTTGGGGGTCGGCTTGGCTTGTTTGGCGGGAGATTCGGAGGCAATACCAGACTTTAAAGCCCGCTTGGCTGTGGTTTTTGCGGGAGCGACAGGCGGGGTAGCCGTTTTGGATGTGGGTTTTCCAGCCAGAGATCTGGCCGCAGGCTTTTTAGACGAAGCAACAAGTTGAACGGGCGTTTTGGCCGGTTTTTCGGTGGTTTTGGGGCTTTTAGCCGCCTTTTTTGTTGTATCCCGTGCCATTCTCATCCCCCTTTATCGCAAACGACTCTCTGGATCATACCTTTTTAGAGGCAGTTTGTTTCGTCCATCTGATCTGAGCGCTTTTCGTCAGCGCCTTTTCAGCATATTAACGCGTTAGTGCCGAAGATGGTGTAAAGAATTGCATTATCTGTCTGCAACCTTTGGAGGCCCCCTGATGCTGTGTCGCACTGCATGTCGAATTTTTGCTCTGGCCATTGTGACCACATCATTGGCCGCTTGCCAATCCGCCAATGGTCCGCAGACGACCGATGGAATGATGTTCCATAAGGCGGCTGAAATGGTCGGTGTGGCGACAGCGGCACCAGAGCCGAAGGATTTTGTCAAAGCGGGACGCGGACCCAAGGGTGATTACATGCCGGTCGGCGTGACACCCGCCAGTGGCAAAGTGAAGGTGCGCGACGACGCCGGTGTGAAAAATCTGCGGAACGAGCTGGAATCAACTGCCCGCCAATCCGAAAAGGCGGTCGAAACCATCAAGCAGTGATCGGCCGGATCGGGACTGCCTTCAAACGGCTTGGTAACCCTTCACTCATGACGTTGTCACAGGATGGGTGCCAGTTGGCAATCGATGTGCTAATAGCGCAGATCATACCTTATCCTATATGTCGGTGGTGTTTCATCACTGGCTTGGATTGAACCCAAACGCCTACCAGAAAGCTCAGGATCATGGCCGATTTTCACCGCATCAAACGTCTTCCCCCTTATGTGTTTGAACAGGTCAATCGGATCAAGGCGGCGGCGCGCAACAATGGCGCGGATATTATCGATCTCGGCATGGGCAATCCCGATTTGCCTGCCCCGCGACACGTCATCGATAAAATGATCGAGACCGTCGGCAAGCCGCGCACCGACCGCTATTCCGCCTCCAAGGGGGTGGTTGGCTTGCGGCGCGCACAGGCGGCCTATTACGAGCGGCGTTTCGGTGTCACGCTCAATCCCGATACGCAGGTGGTTGCCACCCTTGGCTCCAAAGAGGGCTTTGCCAATATGGCGCAAGCCATTACGGCGCCCGGTGATGTGGTGTTGGTGCCCAATCCGTCTTATCCCATCCATGCATTCGGCTTTTTGATGGCGGGCGGGGTGATCCGCTCGGTGCCTGCGGAGCCGAACGAGGAGATGTTCCGGGCGCTCGAACGCTCGGTGATGCATTCGATCCCCAAACCGATTGCGCTGGTGACATGCTATCCCGCCAATCCGACCGCCTATGTCGCCAGCCTCGATTTCTATCGTGATCTGGTGGCTTTTGCCAAAAAGCACGATTTGATCCTTCTTTCGGATCTGGCCTATGCCGAAGTGTATTTTGATGACAACAATCCGCCTCCCTCCGTTCTGCAGGTGCCCGGTGCGATGGATGTGACGGTTGAATTCACCTCGATGTCGAAAACCTTTTCGATGGCGGGCTGGCGTATGGGCTTTGCGGTCGGCAATGAAAAATTGCTGGCGGCTTTGACGCGCGTCAAATCCTACCTCGATTACGGGGCCTATACCCCCATTCAGGTGGCCGCGACCGCCGCTCTCAACGGACCCGAAGATTGCATCCGCGAGATGCGCGATGTCTATCGCAACCGCCGCGATGCCTTGGTGGAAAGTTTCAGCAAAGCAGGCTGGGAGTTTCCCGCTCCCGAGGCCTCGATGTTTGCATGGGTGCAAATTCCCGAGCCGTTCCGCGAGTTGGGCAGTCTGGAATTTTCCAAATTGCTGGTTGAAAAGGCCGATGTCGCCGTCGCGCCCGGGATCGGCTTCGGCGAACATGGCGATGATTATGTCCGTATCGCGCTGGTGGAAAACGAGCAGCGCATCCGGCAGGCCGCCCGCAATATCCGCCGCTTTTTCGATACAGCGGACAAGACGTTGCACAATGTGATGCCGCTGACGGCCAAAAGCTGATCCTGTTTCAGGATCATGGGCCGTTTCCATTGCTGACTGATTTCATTTCTTTTCGTTCGGATCACTGATGACACACAAATTGCGGATCGGGATTGCGGGGCTTGGCACGGTCGGGGCCTCGGTTTTCCAGTTGATAGAGCGCCAGAACAACCGTTTGGCATTGCGGACAGGCCGCCAGTTGCAGGTGACGGCGGTGGCGGCACGGGACAAGACCCGTGATCGCGGCATCGATGTTTCGGCTGTGGCGTGGTTCGATGATCCGGTTGCGCTGGCCCAATCCGATCAGATCGATGTGTTTGTCGAATTGATGGGCGGGGATGAAGGTCCGGCCCGACTGGCTGTGGAAGCGGCCATCCGTGCCGGTAAAACCGTTGTGACGGCCAACAAGGCCCTGCTGGCCAAGCATGGCATGGCCTTGGCCGCATTGGCGCAACAGCACAAGACCTCGCTGTTTTTCGAGGCCGCTGTGGCGGGCGGTATTCCGGTCATCAAGACCCTGCGCGAGGCGATGGCTGGCAACAGCATTTCGCGCATTTCCGGCATTTTGAACGGAACCTGCAATTACATCCTGTCGCGGATGGAGCTTGAAGGGCTGACCTATCAGGCCTGTTTGAGCGACGCGCAACGCTTGGGCTATGCCGAAGCCGATCCGACCTTCGATGTCGGCGGGTTTGATACTGCGCACAAGCTGGCTTTGCTGTCCTCGCTCGCCTTCGGCACCGAGATCGATGCCGATGCCATTTATGTGGAAGGCATTGATGCGATTGATCCGCTCGATCTGAAAATGGCCGAGGAATTGGGGTATCGGATCAAATTGCTTGGTGTCGCCGAGCGCACCGCCACGGGGATCGAACAGCGGGTGCACCCGACCATGGTGGATCGGACCAAGCCGCTGGCCCAGGTGATGGGTGTGACCAATGCTGTCACGCTCAGCGGTGATGCGGTGGGTGATCTGACCTTGGTGGGCGCGGGAGCAGGGGGCATGGCTACGGCCTCCTCGGTGATGTCGGATCTGGCCGATGTGGCCCGAGGGGCGCGGGTGGAGACCTTTGCCCTGCCGCTGGAAGCGCTTGAGGCGGCTCCGCGTGCGCCGATGCAACGGCATGAGGGCGGTTATTATGTGCGCCTGTCCGTGCTCGACCGTCCGGGGGCGGTGGCCTCGATTGCCACACGGATGGCCGAACGCAATATTTCGCTTGAAAGCATCGTGCAACGCAAACCCGCCGACCACGACAAGGGCGCCGTATCGGTTCCCGTGGTGCTGATTACCTATGCCACGTCGGAAGAAGGTATTCGTGCCGCGCTGGACGCTGTCTTCAGCGATGGGCATATTGCCGAAAAGCCGCAATTGATTCGTATCGAACGCAACTGAACAACAAGATAAAAAGGTGATCACAGTGTCCCATAGCAACGATATTACCGTTCATCCGCGCGAGGTCATCGAGCGCATCCTGTCGATGGAACTGGTTCGTGTGACAGAGCGTGCGGCGGTTTCTGCGGCGCGCTTGCGTGGCCATGGTGATGAAAAGGCGGCCGATCAGGCGGCGGTGGATGCCATGCGCCGTGAGTTGAACCGTTTGCAGATCGATGGCCGCATCGTGATCGGCGAGGGCGAACGCGATGAAGCACCGATGCTGTTCATCGGCGAGAAAGTCGGCAACGGGCAGGGCCCGAAGGTCGATATTGCGGTTGATCCGCTGGAAGGCACAACCCTGTGCGCCAAGGATATGCCGGGCGCGATTGCCGTGATGGCGATGGCACAGGCCGGTTCACTGCTCTATGCGCCTGACGTGTATATGGACAAGATCGCCATTGGTCCGGGCTATCCGGAAGGGATTGTCGATCTCGATGCGTCGCCCGCCGACAACATCAATGCGCTGGCCAAAGCCAAAGGCGTGAAGCCGAATGAAATTGCCGCCCTGATCATGGATCGTCCCCGCCATGCCGATCTGATCGAAGCGGTGCGCAAAACCGGTGCCTCTATCCGCCTCATTACCGATGGTGACGTTGCCGGTGTCATTTTTACCGCCATGCAACACGAGACCGGCATCGATATCTATCTCGGTATCGGTGGTGCGCCCGAAGGCGTGCTGGCGGCGGCCGCTTTGCGGTGCGTCGGTGGCCAGATGCAGGGCCGCCTGATTCTCGATACGCCGGAAAAGGTCGAGCGCGCCCGCACCATGGGAATCACCGATCCGCACAAAAAATACCAGATGAACGAACTGGCTTCCGGCGATGTGATCGTGTCAGCCACAGGTGTGACGGATGGGGCTTTGCTCAACGGTGTGCGCTTCAACAAGGGCATGATCGAGACCGAAACCCTTGTCTATCGCTCGATTACCGGCACTGTCCGCAAGATCAAGGGCGAACACCGCCAGTTTGAAAAATTCAAACTCGACTGAGTGCAACCCTGAATTGCTACCCCTGTGTTGTTTTTGTGCAACACAGGGTTATCTATCTGATTTCATTAAATTATTTTCCTGTTTTGCCTAAATATTAGGCGTTTCATGCCCCTTATTTCGCCTTGATCTTGACACCCGACTGTCGCTAACCTTTGTCCATAGGGTTCATTATTCGAAACCAAACGGAATTAAAGGAGCTTTCCATGTCCAAGTCACTCGTCCTTGCCGGTGTTGTCACGGCACTGGTTACCGGTTCGGCCGTTGCCTCCGATCTGCCAAACAAGAAAAAGGCTCCGCCCGCACCTGTTGTGGAAGTGTCTCCTTTTGACTTCGCTTTCGGCGCAAGCGTGAAGAGCAACTACCTGTCGCGCGGTATTTCAAACTCGGCCATGAAGCCTGCGGCTGCCGGTTACTTTGAAGGCCGTTACAACGAAATCTTCTATGCCAACGTCGCTTACAACACGGTTGACCTGCCGACCAAGCCAGCTGGCGAAGTAGATCTGGCCATTGGTGCGCGTCCTGTGTTCGGCAAGCTGACTGTTGATGTCGGCGCTGTGTATTATGTCTACCCAAGCGCTGGCGGCCTGAATTCTTATAATGGTAGTGCTCCAATTACTCCTGGCGTTCCTAACTATTTCGAAGGCTATTTGAAGCCAACCTATGCCGTGACTGATAAGATCACGCTGGGTGCTAACATTTATGCCAGCCCGAACTGGGGCAACACCGGTGCAACCGACGTCTATACCTCGGCCACTTTCAAAGTGTCTTTGCCATATGATTTCGCGGTATCGGGTGAATTCGGCCGCCAGTTCCTCGGGACTCCCAAGAGCTATATTTCTACTTTGAAATATCCTGATTACAACACTTGGAATGCGGGTATAACCTATACTTACAAGCAGGCTTCTCTGGATCTACGCTATTCAGGCACAGACCTGTCAAAGACTGAATGCGGTCAAATCACATCTGATCCAAAGGGTATGTCTGCTTCAGGCACGGGCCGTTCCAAGTGGTGCGGTAACACCTTCCTTGCGACCCTCGCTGTTGATTTCGTCTACAGCGATCTGAAGAAATAAGCCTTACGCAACATCGCTGGTTTCAATGAAACCGGCGATGGCCTGCATGGTCGGTTGATCGCGCAACAATGGCGCATGACCCTGACCGGGCACCAGATGAATGGCGCAGTGGCTTTTGCCCTGCGCCATTTTTTGTGCCGTTTGCTCTGTAAACAGATCGGACAATTCCCCGCGGATGATCAGGCAGGGTTTTGTTGCCAAAGCCTGCCAGAACGGCCACAGATCGGGGGCGGGGGCTTCGGGGTCGTAATCCTTCAAAGTACTGCTGATGGCAGGATCGTAGGACAGTGACAAACCGCCTTGCCCCTCGCTCCATGTGCCGCGCGCAAAGACATTCCAGTCCTCGGCCGACAAAGCAGGAAAGAACGGGCCGTGACTGCGTGACAAAGCCGCCGTGGCCACGCTGAAATCCGGCAACAGGACCGATTTTCCGACATAGGATTTGATCCGCAACAGGCCAGCCGGTTCGATCACCGGACCGATATCGTTGAGCACCGAGGCGACGATCAGATCGGGGCGCAGGGTGGCCAGCACCATGGTCAGCAAGCCGCCGCGCGAGGTGCCGACAAAGACGGCGCGTTTGATCGCCAGAATATCGAGCATATGGATCAGATCGCCGACCTCGACCGGAATGGAATAATCCTCGGGCTTTTTGGCCCATTCCGAACCGCCGCGCCCGCGCGATTCCAGCACGAGCACCCGGCGGGAATTGTCATGGGTCAATGCACGCGCCAGATCGTCGAAATCGGCAGCATTGCGGGTCAGTCCGGGCAGGCAGACAATCGGAGGCAACGGGCTTTTGGCATCGCCATAATCGCGCAGGTGCAACCGCACCCCGTCTTGTGTCATGCCATAGAGATCACGCCAAACGGGGGATGCAGTCATGCCGGTGGTCCTTCCTGAGAGGGGTTAACGCGCGCCGCGCCTGATATCCTGATCGATCAGCAAAGCCTGTCGGGTGCCGAGTTTCGCCCGATAGACCTGCAGGTTTTCCAGCACACGCTGGACATAGTTGCGGGTTTCGGAGAACGGGATCCGTTCCACCCAATCCACAGGGTCAACTTTGGAATCACGTGGATCACCAAAGGCTTCGATCCATTTCTTCGCATTGCCGGGACCAGCATTGTAGGAGGCGATGGCGAGAATGTAGGAGCCGTTCCAGTTCTCGACCAGACGCGACAAATGATTGGCACCAAGCGTCACATTATAATGGGGATCGGTCAGACGGCCCGCATCGAAATCAACCCCGACTTTTCCCGCTTCGATCTTGGCAGTGGCCGGCATCAACTGCATCAGGCCCTTGGCACCGGAGGTCGAGGTGGCTGAAGCATCGAAAGCACTTTCCTGTCGGGTGATGGCATAGACAAAGGCCTGTTCGATCGGCGAGGCATCCAGCGCTTTTTGCGGAATCCCGAACATCGGATAGGCGTGCTGGCCAAGCACCAGATTGCGCTGGGTGGCGATTTTGGAAATCGTCAGCGTGGCATTGGCATCACCATAGGCGGTGGTCAGATCGGCCAAGGCATCAAGGGCCGACGCATCGGGCAGGCTATAGGCCAGATCATTGATCAGGGCGATGGCCAAACCGCGTTCTTCGGCGGCATAGAGTGCGGCAACGCCCTGCACACCCAGATTGCGGGCAATGGCCTGCACCGAGCCTTGCGGGCCGGGTTGCACAGTCACATCCGATTGCCCCAATTTGGCGCGGGCCAATTGTCCGTAATAGGTGGTGGCATGTTGGGCGGCGCGTTGATAGAAGCCGCCGGCCTGTTTGCCCTGCGCTTCGGCGGCGCGTCCCTGCCAATAGGCGGCACGCGAGATCGAGATCGGGGTTTTGGCGACATTGGCGGCCAGATCGAAATGATGGCTGGCTTTATCGGCCTGATTGAGCGCCCGCAGGGCAATCCAGCCTGCGGTAAATTCGGCTTCCACCTTGTCCGGAATGGTGCTGGCGGCATGGCCTGCGGCGACTTTATAGGCCAGTGCCGCCTGATTGGTGTCTGTCAGCTTGCGGGCGATCAGGCGGCGTTCCACCCACCATGGCGTGCCATTTTGTTGTTCATTGGCATGGTTGATCTGGCCGAGCAGGGTGGCGGCTTCCGCGAAGCGATCGGCGCGGCGCAATTGCTTGACGCGCAGGAATTGCGCGGTTGTCTCGCTCTGGGCTTTTTGCGGAATGGCGGAAACCAGCTTTTCGGCGTTGCCGTTTTTATCGAATACGGCAACGGCCGCGCGGGCAATGGCGGTTTCATCCGGTCCCAAGCGCTGGGCGGCCCGCAAGGCTCCGTCGGTATCCTCGCTGAAAATGGCGCGTTCAAACCGGCGTTGGTGATCGGCGCGTTTGAGATGCTGGCCGAATGAGGCCAAAATCTTGTTTTCCAGATCCTGATTGAACCCGTCTGACACCCATTTGTTGCGCACGAGTTCAATCGCGGCGGCCGATTTGCCTTCGGCCATCAAGGCTTCGGCCAGCATCAGCACACCACCCGGTGTGGCGGGATTGTTGCGGGCAAAAAACGAGCGCACCACAGTGGCGGGCTGTTTTTCGGCAACAATGGCTTCTTCGGCGCGACGGCGCATCAAGGATTGGGTCGGCCATTCGGGATAGGCCGTCAGAAAATGGCTGATGCGGGTATAGCCGAGTGTGGAGGCCTGCGAGCGGATCGCGACCCATTCGGCGACAATGCCGGGGACCGACGGGCCCAGTTCGGTGCTGATGGCATCGCCTTGCGCAATATCGCCGGCTTTATAAGCGGCAATCGAGCGTTTCAGTGTTTTGATGTCCTGTGCCGAAAACTGGCCCAATGACGGCGGCAGGCTGGCCGGTGACAGCGAGGCGCTTTTGGTCGGTTGGGCAAAGGCAAACAGGCTATCAAGGCCACCCGCCTGCAAGGCGACAGGAGACACACCGAGGCCCAACACTACTAGCAACCGCAAAGATGACCGTGAACGCATGAGACCTATGATTCCATAGTGGATCTGAAATTCTATAGTGGGCTCTCATGGTTTAAAAATTACTAATCTGCGGCTAAAAGATGACAGGCCTGCCCACTATATAGCGGTCAGGGTGCATCTTGTGCTTTCATGAATGCCGTCAACACGGTATGACAGTGGCAGAAGGATTATAGTGTTGCGCTCAGCATCAATCGGGAGAGGGTTATGACAGTGAAGTTCAGCGGTTCGTATACGGCTTTGGTGACACCTTTTCGCAATGGCGAGGTGGATGAGGCCGCGTTCCGCAAACTGGTCGACTGGCAGATTACCGAAGGGACGCACGGGCTGGTTCCCGTCGGCACCACCGGTGAAAGCCCGACCCTGAGCCATGACGAGCACAAGCGCGTGGTCGAAGCCTGCATCAAGGAGGCCAAAGGCCGTGTGCCGGTGATCGCCGGGGCGGGGTCCAACAACACGATCGAAGCCGTGGATTTCGCCCGCCATGCCGAAAAGGCCGGGGCTGATGCCGTGCTGGTGGTGACACCCTATTACAACAAGCCCGGACAGGAAGGCCTGTACCAGCATTTCAAGGCGATCAATGATGCGATCGGTATTCCGATCATCATCTATAACATCCCGCCGCGCTCGGTGATCGACATGTCGGTCGATACCATGAAGCGCCTGTATGAATTGAAGAATATCGCCGGTGTGAAGGATGCGACCGCCAATCTGGCGCGTGTGTCCCTGCAACGCGAGGCGATGGGGCCGGATTTCATCCAGTTGTCTGGCGAGGATGCCACCGCTTTGGGCTTTATGGCGCATGGCGGCCATGGCTGTATTTCGGTCAGCTCGAATGTCGCGCCGCGTCTGTGCGCCGAATTCCAGACCGCGTGCCTGAACGGTGATTATGCCACGGCCCTTAAAATCCAGGATCGCCTGATGCCTCTGCATACCGCTTTGTTCATCGAGACCAATCCGTCGGGCCCGAAATTCGCCTTGTCGCAACTGGGTATGATCACCGAGGATGTGCGCCTGCCGATGGTGCCTTTGACTGCGCCGACCCGCGCCAAAATCCATCAGGCGATGGTGCATGCCGCACTCGTCAACTAACCGAACCGATTGAAAGCCCCTGATGGCCAAGCAGGAAAACCCCAATTTCAAGATCGTGGCTGATAACCGCAAAGCGCGGTTTCACTACACGATCGGGGATACGTTCGAGGCTGGTATTGCCCTGACCGGGACCGAGGTGAAGTCGCTGCGCTCCGGCAAGGCGACCATCGGGGAAAGCTATGCAGGCGAACACAAAGGCGAGATCTTTCTGATCAACTGCAATATTCCCGAATATCTGCAGGCCAACCGGTTCAACCACGAGCCGAAACGGCCACGCAAATTGCTGTTGCACAAGCGGCAGGTCAACCGGTTGATCGGTGCGGTCCAGCGCGAGGGCATGACGCTTGTGCCGTTAAAACTCTATTTCAATGAAAAAGGCCGCGCCAAGCTGGAATTGGCGCTGGCCAAGGGCAAACAGTTGCACGACAAACGCGAGACCGAGAAAAAGCGCGATTGGGGCCGCGACAAGGCCCGCGTGATGCGCGGCGATAAATTCTGAGATCGCTTATCCGGCTCAGTGGTGGCCGGACAGCCCGGCTTTTTGCAGGCGGCTTTTCAACTCTTCCAGAGCGCCCTCGATCGGGGTGAAGACGAAGCTGACCTTGTGCTGGCCGGGAGGCACGGCGACTGCGCGGAAAATGACATTGGCGCGCATGATCGGTTGTTCTTGCCCGTCGACTGTGGCCCGCCACCACGGATGCCAGACATCGTTGAGTACCAGCACACCGCCTTTGGGGGCAATGACATCGACCTCGACGTTCTGGCTGTTGCAATCCTTCAGGCTGGCATTGCCGAACCCGCCGGTCTTGATCGTGGCGGCATCTTCCGGCGATAAAACAACCTGGGCTTGCGGGTCGAAATGATCCGGCCATTCACCGCTTTTCAGAATGGCATCCTGATCCCGCGCAATGACTTCGGGAACCAGCATCACGCGCGGCAAAGCCCGTGGATTTTCATAGATATAGGCATCTTTGGTCAGCTCGAGCAGAGGGAAATCCGCCAGATCGGCTTTGGGGTCCAATTCGGACATGGGAGCCGCAGACACAATCAGCCTCACACCGAGCATATCGGTCAGCAAGGAGTGATAGGAAGGTTGCAATTTGGTATAGTTCTTTTGCGAGACCAGCGCCGTATGATCCCCCGCGCCGGTCGCGGCCACATAATTGGCCAGCCGCAAGGGATTATAGCCCAGAGCATTGTCGAGCTTCTGCACCATGGTGGCATTGGGCCAGTGGAAATTGACCCCGATGACCTCGATCCGGTCACGCCGGTCTGGTCCGGTATCCTCTTTCAAAAAGGCCTTGATGGCCTGCAAAGTGCGGTCCTGCGACCCGACCTTGAGCACATCGAAGGTGGAGGGCGGCAAAGCGGTTGATTCATTGGGGCCGTTATTGACCCGTAAATCCGCCACTTGCAGGGCAAACAGCGCCACAGCCAGCCATGGGCCGACATTGCGTTGCGACAGCACCAGCAACACCACGCCCACCACGCAAAAACCGGCCGCCAACAGCAACGGCATTTCTGCCGTGCTGGATTGGTGTTTGAACAGCGCAAGACCGATGGCCAGCGTGAACCACGCCACAATCGCCAAAAATGACAAGCGCCATGCCAGCGGCTTGCGGTCGGGCAGGGTGTTGTCGAGCGCACGCGATACGCAATAGCCGCCTAACAGCGCCCCGAAGGCCCCGATATAATAGGTGGCATCGGCCGGACGGCGGAACAGATCGGTTCCCGGCAGGTGGTAGAAGGCATCAAACAGCGGCGTGTAGCGGCCCAGCGCATAGAAAATGGCGAGTGCGAAACCGCCCAGCAAAATCCAGCCGTGCCGGTCTTTGAAAGCCTGACGGCCAAAGCCGATCAGGATGATGGCCAGCATCGGCACACTGCCCATGAACAGCGCGCTCATATTGCGGGCGATGAACAGATCGAGCGGGCCCCAAGCAGGGCTCGGCGGTCCCCAATGCAACACGAGCGGCCCGTCAACGCCGTACAGATTGGGAATCAGCAGGGTCAGCAACGCGCCCGGATGCATCGACCCGCGTCCGGCGCCCTCGTAATCGATCATCGGACGGTTGGAGCTTTCAGCCATCAGCCATGTCATCAACAGCGGGAAACTGACAATCACGGTGCCGACCAGCGCTCCCATCGCCAGAGGACCGATCGAGCGTTTGAAAGCGTCTTTGGGATCATCCGAAATGAAATAATGGACCAACACCGTCAGGGTCAGGAAATAGAGACCGAGCAGGGCGATCTGGTCGCGGCCCAACACCATCATGGCGGCAACAAAACCGGCGGCGGCTCCCGAACGCAGGCTGTTATGCAACAAAGCGCGGTTGAGCATCCAGAAACTGATGACAAACCAGGAGATGCTGAGAATCTGGCCGGTATGCTGGATGCGCCAAGCGGCCGAACCGCCATGGGAAAAGGCAATGGCGGCGACCAGCGCACCCCCCCAATGCCAGTTGAAGTCCCGAAACAGCATCACAATCGACAGGCCGCCCAAACCCAGCAGGCCCAGCACAATGGCATCGGACACCACAAAACTCGGATTGTGATTGAACATGGCCACCAACAGATGCGGAAGCGAGAAGATCAGCGATTGCGGATCGGCAATCTGCGGCATGCCTGCAAAAGTATAGGGATTCCATAAAGGCCACTGGCCATTGCCGATGGCTTGCGCCAAAAAGGACAATTGAGGGTAAAAATGTGCTTTGGCATCCCAGGGAATTGTGAACTGGCCGGACAGGAAAGGCCATGACAACAACAACCATGCGCCAAAATAGAGGGCGAGCGACAGTGCAAGCGGAAAGCTCTTTTTGCGACCCTCGGATTGCACGCTAGTTCCGCCCTTATACTAATCCTGACTGTTCAACCGTGTATTCATAGCATCAACATCGATCAAATGTCCCGCACGATCACGCTTTGATGTCAAATAATGTACATTTTCTGCTGTCGGACGGCCGATCACCCGCTCATGGGCAACGACTTGCAATCCGGCACGGATAATGGCGGCAATTTTTTCGGGATTATTGGTCAGCAGTTTGACCTGCTGGACCCCCAATTGAGCCAGCATGGCGGCGGCAAAATCGAATCGGCGCTGGTCGAGATCAAAGCCCAGAACCTCGTCGGCCTCATAGGTGTCATAGCCGTTGGCTTGCAATGCATAGGCCCGGATTTTGTTGGACAGGCCGTTGCCGCGCCCTTCCTGGTCCAGATAAAGCAACACGCCGCCGCCGTTTTCAGCCATAAAGCGCACCGTGCCGCGCAATTGGTCGCCGCAATCGCATTTGAGCGAGCCGAACAGATCGCCCGTCAGGCAGGCCGAATGAAGACGCACCGGAACCACCCCGTTGAAATCGGGTTTGCCGATGATGATGGCGACCTGGTCGCGCAGGCCCTCGCCGCCACGAAACACCACAAATTCGGTCATCGCGCCTTCCAGAGGCACGGGCGCACGGCTGATCAGGCTGATATCGGTGGTGCGGTTGCGCCGGTATTGGCTGATCGCCTCTTGCGAGGCTTCCAGCAAATCGGGGATGAAGCGGGGCGGGGAAGCCAGCGGGATGATCAGCATGGCGGGTAAAATCAAGGCCAAAGCCGCCAGATCAAGGGCGGCACGCTCGATCGCCGTCACGGTCATGACCGGTGCATCAATGCGGGCATCCAGCCGAAGGGCCAAAGTCTCGATCCGGTTCAGGTCGATTTTGGGCAAAGCAACCCGTCCCGAGGCCTCGCGGTCCAGTCCCAAGCGGCGCAATCGGGCCGCTGGCAAAAGCAAGGAGGCTTGCCCTTCGGCCAACAGATCCAGCCGTTTGGCCAGTTCCTCGCTCAAAATCTCGATGCTGGCGGCCAGCAACAATTGGTTCTTGTCGCGGATCAGCACGGGACGGCCGGAGCGGACTTCCGAAATCAGCCGTTCAACGGCCACCATATCGGTATTGCTGGGCAGGCGGGTGGAGGGATGTTGGGTCACTGTCAAACTCGGGGTTGTTGTTGAACTCAAACACTGTTGTCCGGCTTCATATCCGCTGCACCCGCAACGATGTCTTATGCCATAGATCGGGGGCAGGTGACCAGTGATCCAAAGGGATCAGGCCATTCGAACCGCAACTGATCATCCTACGGCAAGACAGGCTGTCTGGATCAGGTCCGTCTTCCTTCAACCTGTTTAGTGTGCAAACATGACAGGATCGTGTCCGAAAGGCTTGGTCATGCGTATTCACTATTCACGCTTGCAAAAATCCCTGCATTGGCTTCATGCCGTCCTGCTTGTCTGCCTGATCCTGTTGGGCGTGTCGATGACGCGCATGGGCGAGGGCGCGCTGACCAACCAGTTTTACGAGGCCCATAAATCTTTGGGTATCGTGGCTTTTGTTGTTGTGCTGGTGCGCTTGGGCGTGCGGATCGTGTCAGGCGCGCCACCCTATGAGCGGGCGCTCGATCCCCGCATGCTGGTCATGGCCAAAGCGGCGCATTGGCTGATCTACGGTCTGTGTCTCTTGATCCCGCTTGCCGGCTATGCGGCAACGTCCCTTTGTTGCAAACCGGTGATGTTTTTCGGGCTCGGACCACTTCCGCTTGAACTTGACGGTACTCAGGCGCTGATGAAACGGCTGTTTGCCCTGCATGAAACCGCCGCTATCGGTCTTGCGCTTCTGGTGTGCGGACATATCGGCATGGCGCTGTATCACCGTTTCATCATGCGTGACGGTGTCTTCGAGCGGATGACCTAACCGGCAATCGGCCTTGCAAACAGATCCTGATGGCCGATCACCGCATGGCGGCGGTAATGCAGGGCATCGTGCCAACCCGCAATCTCATCTGCACCGGCAAAATGCGCGGCGGCCTCGCCGATCCCCTGACCCAGAGCCAGCATCAGATCCGGATGTTCTTGTGAATTGAGCATCCAAGGGCTCGGAGCGGTCATCACCTCGTAACCACCCCGCGAGAAGGCCTGTTGCAGGCAGGTTGTGGCCTTGGGACCGGCGGCGGGACCAAAGCCTTTATCAAGGCCCTGATGGCGGTGGAACGCGGACAGAACGGCCTGATCCTCAGGATAAGGGGGTTGCCAGAGCTCCTCGCCGTCATAGGTCAACACCGTGTAGAACGGGGTGGAATGTTGCACCAATTGTTGAGTGAAATTTGTAATCCACTGCTCGGAAACAAGATCAAAAAATGCAGCGGCTGTAACAAGTTCTGGAGGTTTGTTAAACAGGATTGCGAGGTCTTTGTTCACATCCACCTGCGAGCAGTCGACCGTAATCCGCTGTTCGCCCCAATAGAGTACAAGACTGTTGTGCACCACTTCCGCATAATCGGCCCATTCGCGCAATTGTGCCTTGGCATGGGCCAGCAATTCCGCATCCAGATCGATCAGATGCCAATGCTGTTTCAGCCCCAACAATGGTGCCAAGGCCCGCAGGTTCGAGCCCGTGCCGCACCCCAGATCGAGGATCAGCGGGCAATCATGAACCGCTAGATGGTTGGCGACCTGAAAGGCGATGTCCTCGTTGCGGGCGGCATGATCCGCCTCTTCGCGCAAAGCGAGCCAGTCGGCACTAAATCCGGTCATACGGGCCATCCATTCGGGTTTCACTCAGGCTGAGATGCGGTGAATAATGTGGGCGATTCTCGCGGCGGTGTCGCGCCATTGCGGAAGCGAACCGGCGAGATGTCGGGCGGATTGTTTCGCGGTACTGATCAACTCCGGTCTGTCCAGCCACGCGCCGATCTGGCGGGTCCAGCCCTGCCGGTCCTCGACCCCCAAGCGCGTGACAGCGGGAGCGGGCAGGCCCTGCGCGGCAGGCACCTGATCCGAGCACAAAACGGCAAGGCCATGGGCCAGCGCCTCGGTCAGCACCATGCCATAGCCTTCGTAACGCGAGGGAAACAGCAGGGCATCATGGGCGGCCCATGCCTTGGCCAGTTCGGCATCCTCGAGTGCGCCGCTCAGGGTGATCTGGTCGTCCAAGCCGTGATCAATGATCTGTTGGCGCAACAAGTGTGTGGTGGCCTGATCATCCAGCCGGCCTGCAATGGTCAAATGCCATGGACGGCCCTTCAAGGGCACCAGCGCCGCCACCAGAAGATCATATCCTTTGCGCGGACTGACAGAACCGACCGACAACAGCCTCAAAGTTTCCGGTTCCGGCCCTTGCTGTACCAAAGAGGCGGTGACACCGGGCACAGCCACATGGACATGATCTGCCTCAAGGCCGAACAGGTGGATGATCCGCGCCGATGTCGCCTCGCTTGTGACAATCACCGCTTGGGTTGCGGCCAGTGCCAGCTTTTCCGATGCCAGCAAGGCCGCCGCTGTCGGGCCATCAAGACCCGTCTCGTCGCACAGCGCGTGATGGACCAGCGCGATCACCGGCTTGCCGAAGGCCGCCAGTTCGAGCGGGCCAAACGCCCCGAATGCCAAACCATCGACCAGCCACAGATCAACCTCCGTCTTGCGGATCAGTTGGGCCGTGGCCTGACGGGTGGCAGGGTCGGGCGCAGGGTAGAGGCCGGACAGGGGGACATGGATCACCCCGATCCCGAATTCCCCAAGCCCTTCCATCACCATCCGGTCATAGCGATAGCCGCCTGTCGGCGTGGTCAAATCGCCGGGGATCGCAAAGCCGATGGTGAGGGGGCGGGGAATGGTCATCGGCGATTAATTCACCGCCCCTTCATACCACGCCCGCGCGACATGCGATTCATGCAGGCTGACGCGGATTTTGCAAATGCCTTCGCCACCCGGTCCGAGACGGCCTTCACGCGCGGCGGCTTTCATTTCGGTGAAAATATGATGGGCCAGAAATTCGGTGGTGGTCTGCTGGCCCTTGAAGGCTTCGACCTCGTCGAGATTGCGATAATTGATCGGGCCAATCACGGCTTTCAAGGCATCATGGGCGCGGCCAATATCGACTACCACATTGTATTCGTTGAGTGTTTCACGGAAAAAAGCCACATCGATAACAAAAGTGGCCCCGTGCAAATTCTGGGCAGGCCCGAAAAAGTCGCCCTTGAACGAATGGGCAATCATGATGTGGTCACGGACTTCAAGCGCAAACATGGCATATCCTTCAAGGGTTAATAGCTCAGAACCGTGGCAATGACGGCCTCGGCGGTCATCAAATCGGGCAGTTTTGCGGGCGCATCCGCAAAGGCGAGTTCATGGGTGATCAGCGCATCCAGACGCGCATCATCCAGCAGTTCGACCGCTTTGGCCATCCGTCTTTGATAGGTCCAGCGGGGGGCGCGATTGGGAGGAATCCGGCCAACCTGCGCGCTGATCAGGTGCAGGCGGCGTGCATGGAAACTCTCGCCAAGGGCCAGCGGGACCGCTTTTTGACCATACCAGCTCATCTCGACCACTTTGGCCTCGTCACCGGCCAGGTCAAGCCCCAAGGACAATCCGGCCGGATTGGCACTGGTGTGGAACACCAGATCGGCAGTGCCGGCAAGGCTGGCCGCCTGTTCGGGGGGCATCCAGCGCGCACCGAACGAGCGGGCGATGGCGGTGCGGTCGAGGGGATCAACCACCACCACTTCGGCCCCGGGCAACCGGCAGGCCAGATAACAGACCAGCAGTCCGACCAGCCCGCCGCCGATCACCACGATCCGGTCGCCGGCGCTGGCCCCGCTGTCCCACAAGGCATTGAGCGCGGTTTCCATATTGGCGGCCAGCGTGCCGCGTCTGGCAGGCAAAGAGGCAGGCAAGGCGGCAAGCATGGCGACGGGCGCGATGAAACGGTCCTGATGCGGGTGCAGGCAAAACACATTGTGCCCCAGCATGTGGTGCGGCCCTTCTTCCACCACACCCGTACAGGCATAACCGTAGAGAACAGGGAAGGGAAAATCGCCTCGCTGGAGCGGCGCGCGCATGCGCTGGTATTCGCTTGGTGGCACCTGTCCGTTCAACACCAGCCGTTCCGTGCCTCGACTGACGCCGCTATACAGCGTGCGGATCAGGGCTTGATCGGCTTCGGGTTGTCCCAATGGGGCATTTTGCAACTCATACTGGCGCACCGACTTGACCCACAATCCAGTTGCGGTTTTATGCGTCCTGCCCGTAAGTGAAGCATGGGGTTCTTTCGTCAATGGAACATGTCCGATCATGATCAAAGCGTTACAGTCTTCATCTGATATGGTGCCGACAGGTTTACAATCCAGAGGCGAGATCCTGCGCCGCCGTCTGGTGGTGGTGCTGTTGAACCTGATCACTATGGCAGGATTCGGTGTCTGGCTGGTTCAAATTTTAAGTCCGGTCGATTATGGCGTGTCCAGTTGGTCATGGGTCGATAGCGCGATTGTGTTTGCTTTCATGCTGGCGGTGCCATGGACGGTGCTGGGGTTCTGGAATGCGATGATCGGCTTGTGGCTGTTGCACGGCACGGCAGACGGTTTGCGCAAAGTGGCCCCCTATCTGGAGATCGGCGACAAGGGAAAGCCCCTGCGTCTGCCAACCGCGATTTTGATGACATTGCGCAATGAAGACCCCGCACGTGCCTTCGCCCGCCTGCATGTGATCAAGGAAAGTCTGGATGCGACCGGCGAGGGGGCCAGTTTCTCGTTCTTCGTCTTGAGTGACAGCGACCAGCCCGCCATCATCGCCCGCGAAGAGGCCTTGTTTGCCGCATGGAAAGGTATGGCGGAACGGCCGGACAGCCTTGTCTATCGCCGCCGCATCAAGAACAACGGCTACAAGGCTGGAAATGTTGCCGATTTCTGTGATCGGTGGGGGCACGACTATGCCTTTTTGCTTCCCCTCGATGCCGATAGCGTGATGGATGGGGACACCATCTGCCGGATGATCCGCATCATGCAGGACACGCCGAAACTCGGT
>CANGOE010000044.1 GCA_947455455.1 Hyphomicrobiales bacterium | reverse complement strand
GTCCAAGCCATGATCAGCCTCCCTGTTAAGCGCGTTGACGCACGGTGCGTTGCTCGATCTTCTTCTCGAGACCGGCCGCATGGATAATCCGCTGGACAAAAATGCCCGGCGTGATGATGTGGTCGGGATCAATCGTGCCACATTCGACCAGATGTTCGACCTGCGCCACGGTCACCTTACCGGCGGTGGCCATCATCGGGTTAAAATTGCGGGCCGATTTGCGGTAGACCAGATTGCCTTCCTGATCACCCTTCCAGGCATGCACAACCGCCAGATCAGCAACCAGACCGGTTTCCATGACGTATTTCTCGCCGTTGAACTCGCGCTCGTCCTTGCCCTGTGCGATCAGCGTGCCGACACCGGTTTTGGTGTAGAAAGCCGGAATCCCCGCGCCCCCTGCCCGGATGCGCTCGGCCAGCGTGCCTTGCGGGTTGAACTCGATTTCCAACTCACCGGCCAGATATTGCTGGGCGAAGGTTTTGTTTTCACCCACATAGGATGAAATCATCTTCTTGACCTGCCGCGTTTCGAGCAGAAGGCCGAGGCCCTCGCCGTCGATACCGGCAGTGTTGGAAATGATGGTGAGATTTTTAACGCCGGAATCGCGGATCGCCTTGATCAGCAATGACGGAATGCCGCACAGGCCGAAGCCGCCAGCCATGATGACCATGTCATCTTTCAGCAAGCCTGCCAAAGCCGAAGTTGCATCTGAGTAAACTTTTGCCATGCACCGTACCCCCTCGCTTTTATGCTTGGGTTATGAAACGGCGCATGGATGATTGCAAGGAGAAAAAATCAGGATCAGCCTTGCAAAACAAAGGATACTGCACCTTTGCTTTGCAACGCGATCATCAATCCTGATCCGAAATCGCGGCCGCCACCGGCACTGCGCCCAGACCATCCTTGTTGTAGATATCGTCGCGGAATTCCATCGTGCCTTCGGGCGTTGCCCAGGCCGTGATGTAGATCCAGTAGACAGGCACGGTCTGAGCCAGACGGGCATCGACGCGGTTGCCCGAAGCGATCACCTCGTCGATCCGGTCCCGCGACCAGCCCGGCGTGTCTTTCAACAGCCATGTGACATAATCGCGGACATTTTGCAGGCGCATGCATCCCGATGACACGAAGCGGAAATCATCGCCGAAAATCCCCTTGGCAGGGGTATCATGCATGTAAACGCCATAGGGATTGGCAATATTGATGCGGACGAAACCGAGCGAGTTGAACTCGCCGCCGGTATCCTGACGGAACACATAGCGGGTGGCCTCATCCGAGCGCCAATTGATGCGGGCCGGTTCCACCTCCTGGCCCCCGTGGTCATAGACACGGATATGGTTGTCGGTCAGATATTTCGGATCGGCCTGCATTTTGGGGATCAGATCCTTGCGGATGATCGAGGCCGGCACAGTCCAGAACGGATTGAAATTGATGTCGGTCGCGCGCGTGGTCATCACGGGCGACTGGCGGTCGATTTTGCCGACGCCTGCGGCGTGGCGGGTCATCACCTGCCCGTTTTCGACAGTCTCGACGATGGCGGCCGGAATATTTGCAACCACAAACCGGTAGCCCGGTGTCGAGGCATAGGACCGCAAGCGGACCAGATTGATTTCAAGCTGGCGCAAGCGGACATCGGCAGGAATATTCATCGCGGTCAGTGATTGCGCGCCGAATTCACCGCTGGGCGACAGGCCGTGACGGCCCTGGAATTTGCGCAAGCCTGCTTCCACATAGGAATCAAAGACATTGGAATTGCCAAGACCGGCATCCAGATCACCACTGGCAATCAGGCGGCGGCGAAGGGCCAGCACGTTTTTATCGCGCATGCCGAGCTTCAGATTGCCCTTGGGCATTTGCGGCCAACCGCCTTGTGCCACCACATTGCGCATCTGCTCGATGGCGGCTTCCGTCGCCGACAAGGTGGCGGGCGACAGGATCGGGCTTTGTGACCGCTGGATTTTCATCGAAGCGGCGGCATCATAGGTCTGTCCCCATTCTGCCTGCTGGTCAACCGGCTCGGAAGGCGCGGCCCAACCCTGTTTCGGCATCACGGATGCACCCAGCAACAAAGACAGAGCCGACAGGCTCACTTGTCTGCGCGACATGCCGGATTTTGAACATTGACGTGTCATTTCTTGCCCGATCTTTCAAACTTCATCGATAATACTCGTACTCGGCAAAGGCCCGTTGGGACCAAAGCTGGTCTTGTCCTGACAGATCAATATAAACAAAGCGTTGATAATCTGTTGCCAATCAGGGCATTATCAATCTCATTCGGCAAAATTGTGGCAGAGGATTCCCGCTTCGGGCTTTCTTTTGCTTTGCCTCCTGTAGTCTATCCCATCCAAGGCCATCCCGATGTCCGCTTCCTCTGTCCATCCCGCGCAGTCGCAAACCGCCCCGGCCCCGATTGTGGTTGCTGGCGGCGGGCTGGTCGGTATGGCGGTCGCACTGGCTTTGGCGGATCGCGGCTGGCCGGTGGTTGTGGTCAGCGATATGCCGGCAAAACCGGACGGGCGCACCGTCGCCCTGATGCCGCAATCGCTTGCTTTGCTCGATTCCTTGGATCTGGGCGAGACACTGGCGCAGTCGGGCGCACCGCTGGAAATCATGCGGTTGATCGACGACAGCGGCAGTCTGTTCCGTCCACCGCCTGTTGCCTTCGAGGCCCGCGAATTGGGTCTGGAATGCTTTGCCATCAACATCCAGAACCACGTTTTGCTGAAAACCCTGTCGGAGCGCGTGGCCGCCCATCCCGCGATCACCAGCATCACCGGTCAGGTGATCGGGACAAGGATGGACCAAGACCTGCGTCAGGTCATCCTCGCCGACGGCAACAGTCTCGCGGCCTCCTTGCTGGTGGCCGCTGACGGGCGGCGCTCGGCCATTCGCGCCGCGCTGGATATCGCTGTGGTCCACAAGGACTATCCGCAGGTGGCCGTGACCGCGATCATGGAGCACGAGCGTGCCCATCGCTTCACCTCCACCGAATTCCACACCCGCCACGGACCGTTCACATTGGTGCCTTTGCCGGGCCGCTGTTCCAGTCTGGTCTGGATGACCGCGCCCGACAGGGCCGAAAATCTTGTGGCGCTTGATGATGCGGCCTTCGGGCGGGCTGTCGAGGATCAGGCGCAATCCATGCTGGGCAAGATGCATCCCGCCGGACCACGCGGCAAGATCGGCATGGGGATCGACCGGATCGACACCATCACCGCCCCGCGTTGTGTGTTGATGGGCGATGCCGCCCATGCCTTTCCGCCGATTGGCGCGCAAGGATTGAATTTGGGCCTGCGCGATATCCGTGATCTGCTGGCCTGTCTCGAGCACAGGTCGGATGCAGGGGCACCCGAGGTCACCCAACGCTACCAGAGCTTGCGCCAGAAGGATATTTCGACCCGCACATTGGGCGTGGATATGCTCAACCGCTCCCTGCTCAGCCCCTATCTGCCGGTTGATTTTGCCAGAGGTGCGGGCCTGCTCGCGCTGGCTTCCATCGGGCCTTTGCGGCAATTTGTCATGCGTCAGGGCATTGGCCGCTAATCGGGCCGCAAGAGATCACCACGGCCAGACAAAGCGTTGCGGCAAGAGATGGTTGCTCATCAGCCACAACAGGCCCGTCACCGTCGCCACCGACAGGACTGTGCCGACCAGAATCGCGGTTGAGGCCTGCTCGACATAGACCTTGTACTGGTTGGCAATCACAAACACGTTGAGAGCGGGTGGCAGAGCGGCCATCAAGACCGCCGTCATGGTCCATTCCCAGCCGAAATCACCCAGCCATGACAGCATCAGCCAGACAATCAGCGGGTGCAACAGCAACTTGATAAAGACCAGCGCAGGCAATTCGACCGGCACCGTCTTGAGCGGGCGCAAGGCCACCGTGACACCCAGCGTAAACAAGGCGCAAGGAGCCGCCGCATTCTTGAGAAACACCAGCATGGTTTCAATCGGTGCGGGCGCGACAAAATGGGTGGTTGCCGCCAGCAATCCCAAAGCCGTGGCAATGTTGAACGGATGGGTCAGCACCCGCTTGATGACAAACCAGACCGTTTGGCCGATCCGCATCTGCTCACCGCTTCCCAAAGCCATCAGAAACGGCACAAGCGTAAAATGCAGAGTGTTGTCAAACACGAAAATCAGCGCCGTCGGCACAATCGCCGAAGGGCCAAGCGCGGCCAGCGTCAAACCCGGCCCCATATAGCCGATATTGGCATAGGCCCCCGCCACCGACTGGATTGTCGCCTTCCGGATGTCACGGGTCGACAACAGCCCGACCCCGAACGCCAGAATAAAAGCCAACAAGGTTGACAGCGTGGTGCCCAGCACGAACGGCCAATTGGTCAACTGCTCGACAGGGGCGGCAGAGACCAGTTTGAACATCATGGCAGGCAGTGAGACATAAATGATGAAAAAATTCATCCATCGCAGGCCTTCCTCAGGGTAAGCCACCAGCTTTCCGCAGAAAAAGCCTAAAAAAATCAATCCGAAGAATGGCATTGCCAGAGAAAGAACATCGGCCAAACTAGAGGCTCCCTTAAGCCTTGATCCCGAGCCGTCACAAGCTCTTTGATCTCTTCTATCCCCTTGAAGCCCATTTGTCTTGCCGGACAACAGCAAAGCCGCCATGCAGGGATCAAGATCGGCAGACGCTCTTTCGTCACAGGTCAAGCCGTGCTAGCCAATGGCATCATTGATCCGTTTGATAAGGCCCAGCCCCGTTTTGTCCGATACAGCCCCCATTCCACCCGCTCCTGTTGCCGCCCGACCGAAACTGCTGGGACCGTTCGGCCTGTGGTCGCGGCTTGAGGCTCTCGGTTTCAAGCTGGTCATGGGGCTGATGCGGTCCATGTCACTTGAAACCGCCTCGCGCTTTTCGGCAAGTCTGTGGCGGGCGCTTGCGCCGAAGCTCTATCGCCACAAACGCGCGATGTCGCATCTGGCTTTGGCTTTCCCCGACAAAAGCGAAGCCGAATGCCGTGCCATCGCGCTGGAAATGTGGTCGACTTTGGGGACCACCTTTGCCGAGAGTTTCCACCTCGACCAGATCGCGCGCGAACCCGAACGGATGCACATCAGTGCCTCTGAACCCGCCGCCAAAGCCATGGCCGACCATCACGGGCTGGTCATGGTCTCTCTGCATATGGGCAATTGGGAAATCAACGCATTGGCCGCCCGCCATCAGGGCCTGAAGCTGGCGGGTGTCTATCAGCGCATCAAGAATCCGCTGGTCGACGAGATGATCCGGGCCTTGCGGGTGGATTTTTACCCCAAAGGCCTGTTCAGCAAGGGCCATGAGGCCGTCAAGGGGTTGATGCGGGTGGTCAGCGAGGGCGACACCGTGGCCCTGCTGGCCGATGTGCGCGAAGCACGCGGACTGGCCGTGCCCTATTTCGGCCGTCTTGCACCGAGCAATCCGTTTCCGGCCCTGCTGGCACGCGGACGCAAATTGCCGCTGGTGGCGGCCCGTGTGATCCGCCAATCGCCAGGCCGCTACAGCATCCATTGCGAATTGATCGACGTGCCGCAAACCGACAATCGCGAAGCCGATATTCTGGCCGCCACCGCCAATATCCAGGCCCAATTCGAAGCCTGGGTGCGCGAGACACCGGGCCAATGGATGTGGGGTCACCGCCGCTGGGGTTAACTCCTCCGCTGGTGGCCGCATTGCCGGCGATCGCCTTGCTTTGTGCCGTCAATGCTCCCAAAGGCGACTTGCCATCCCCGCCCGCCTCATGATCTTAAGAGACCGGTTATGCCCTGCCGATGGAGATGGTGATGAAACTAGCACGGTCCTTTTTCCGCCCCCTTGCCATTGGCGCTCCCGAACCCATGCGCGACTTGCCGGTGCGGCTCGAACGGATGATCCATTTCGTTCCCCCGCATATCGAGAAAGTCCGCGCCAAAGTGCCCGATCTGATCCACGAGGTCGATGTGGTGCTGGGCAATCTGGAAGATGCCATCCCGCTTGACCAGAAAGTCGCCGCCCGCAAGGGCTTCATTGCCATGGCCAAGGCCAATGACTTCGGCCAGACCGGCTTATGGACCCGCATCAATGCGCTCAACAGCCCTTGGGTGCTCGATGATCTGACCGAAATTGTCGGCGAGGTCGGTGACAAGCTCGATGTCATCATGGTGCCGAAAGTGGAAGGCGTGTGGGACATCCATTATTGCGACCAGTTGCTGGCCCAGCTTGAAGCGCGCCATGGCATCCGCAAGCCGATCCTGATCCACGCCATTCTGGAAACCGCGGAAGGGGTGAAAAATGTCGAGGACATTGCCGCCGCCTCCCCGCGCATGCATGGCATGAGTCTGGGACCGGCCGATCTGGCGGCCTCCCGCGCCATGAAAACCACCCGCGTCGGTGGGGGCCATCCCGAATACAAGGTGCTGGCAGACCCCGACGGCACCCAACCCCGCGCCATCTACCAGCAGGATTTATGGCATTACACCATTGCCAAAATGGTGGATGCCTGTGCCGCCAACGGGCTGAAAGCCTTTTACGGCCCCTTCGGCGATTTTGCCGATGCGCAGGCTTGCGAAACCCAATTCCGCAACGCGTTTCTGCTGGGCTGTGCCGGCGCCTGGACCCTGCACCCCTCGCAAATCGGCATTGCCAAATCCGTCTTCAGCCCCGACAGGGACGAGGTCGCCTTCGCCCGTAAAATACTGGAAGCCATGCCCGACGGCGCGGGCGCGGTGATGATCGACGGCAAGATGCAGGACGATGCGACATGGAAGCAGGCCAAAGTCATCGTCGACCTCGCCCGCTTCGTCGCCAGCCGCGATCCCGATCTGGCGGCGGTTTACGGGTTTTGAGGTTTAAACCTGCCGTTTTCAAAACCCGCCACCCGCTTGTTATTGACAGAGCGGGGGGCAAAGATTACCTCATGGGGCATGAAAGAACGTCAGGCCAAATACGCTATCGGCGATATCGTCCGTCACAGGGTTTACTCGTTCCGTGGCGTGATTTTCGATGTCGATCCGACATTCTCCAACTCCGAGGAGTGGTACAATTCCATTCCGGAAGAGGTGCGGCCAACCAAGGACCAGCCGTTCTACCATCTGTTCGCCGAAAATGCCGAAACAGAATATGTGGCCTATGTGTCCGAGCAAAATCTGTTGCCCGACACGTCCAATGAGCCGGTGCGCCATCCGCAGATCGCCGATGTGTTCGATATTGACGAACAAGGCCGTTATAAAGCCCGTACGCTTTATATGAACTGACCCTTGACGCGCGCTTGTGCGGAGCCTCACGCCTTTCGATAGCGCATAAAAAAACCGGCTCGAAAGCCGGTTTTTGTTTGATGCCGTCAGGCAGATTACTGCTTGGGGGCGGGGGCAGGCGCTGGAGCCGCACCACCTTGCTGTTGCTGCATCTTCTGGCGCATTTCTTCGGCCTGCTTCTGCATCTGTTCTTCCAGCTTTTTCTGCTGGGCTTCCAGAACGGCAGGATCAATGGGGGGGCCGTCAAAGGCTTTGCCGAAACCGGCCAGAGGCACCTGGAACGACACTTCCTGACCGAACTGGTTCTGGACACTGATCGCCAGCACATTCGATTTTTTGAAAGCGGCGATTGTGTCGTCTTTCACGGCACCTTCAGCGAAACAGCCATTGGGGAAACAGATCGCATATTTACCCGGAATGCCCTGCCCCTGATCGGCGGCAAAACGGATACCGGGTTGCATCAACAGGCCCAGCGGCATCAGGAAACGGACCACTTTTTGCGGCTCGCCCTGCACGTCATACACGGCCACGGCCACAACAGGCTGGTCCTGATCGGAGACGAAATCGCGGGTGGTGTAGCAGACTTTCTTCTTGGCAACCTGATCCTCGCCGCACACTTTCAGCCAATCCTGCTGGGAGGGTTCTGGCTTCAACTGCACGATGGTCGGGGCTGGCGGAGTCGGGGCGGCGGCGGCCGGCGCAGGTGCAGGCGCTGGAGCGGCCGGCTTGGCAGGTGGCTTGGCTGGTTGCTGTGCAGAACTTGGCTGCATGGCACCCAACACCAGAGCGAGGGCCACAACAAGGCCTCCCAAAATTCTCGAAGAAAGCATCATCCGGATCCTTTTAAAAACCGATTCTCGCCAAAAACCCGATCAACCACACGAATCAAGGCTGGCAAAAACACTCCTGAACGCTTTATCCCTTTGCCGAATGGCTTTCCAGTAAATTCCTTACATTTTGCGCGTTTTTTGCCGATCGGGTAACAGTGGAGTCATGCTGACCAACAAGACGATTCGATTGCTCCCTGCCGCCGTGGCATGCCGGTTTACCGGCACGCTTGGTTTCATCTTTTTGCTATTGTTTTCAGCCATCTGCGCTCCTGCTTCGGCGCAAGGTGCCAAACAAGAGACAGCACGGCACGGATTGTCCCTGCATGGCGCCCCCTTGCTGGAGGCCGACCGCCCCCTCCCCTATGCGCAAACCGATGCGCCCACAGGCGGGCGGATCGTATTCGGCGCGCAAGGCGTGTTCGATACGCTCAACCCCTTTGTGATCCGCGGCATTGCCGCACAGGGTCTGGCCCCGCCGATGGGGCTGGTGTTTCAAAGCCTGATGATCCGTTCGGCCGACGAGCCCTTTTCGGTCTATGGCGGATTGGCCAAAAGCGTCGATCTGGCCGATGATTTTTCATCGATGACCGTGCATCTGGAGCCGGAAGCCCGTTTTTCCGATGGCAAACAGGTCAGCGCAGAGGATGTCGCCTTCACATTCGCCCTTCTCAAGGACAAAGGCCGCCCGACCTTTCGCGGCTATTATGGCAAAGTCACGGCCCTGACCGTGCTGGATCCGCTGACCCTGCGTTTTACGTTCGAGGGGCATGACCGTGAATTGCCGCTCATCATCGCCTTGATGCCCGTCTTGCCCAAACACGCCACCCCGGCGGCCCGTTTCGAAGAGACCAGCCTGTTGCCACCGATCGGCTCCGGTCCCTATCGGGTGGCCGAGATCAAGGCGGGCGAGAGCATCCGCTATGAGAAAAACCCCGATTTCTGGGGCAAGGCCAAGCCGATTTATCGCGGCCTCTATCATCCCCAAACCATTCGGTTCGATTATTTCCGCGATTCCAACACGTTGTTCGAGGCTTTCAAGGGCGGACTGGTCGATGTCCGCATCGAGGATAATCCGACCCGCTGGGCGCAGGATTATGATTTTGCAAGCCTGAAGGACGGCCGCACTGTCCGTGAAACCCTGTCGATTACCATTCCCAAAGGCATGACCGGCTTTGTGTTCAACACCCGCAAGCCGCTGTTTGACGATATCCGGATCAGGGAAGCGCTGGGCATGATGCTGGATTTCGAATGGATCAACCGCAGTCTGTTTTTTGGTCTTTATAAGCGCTCCAACAGCTATTTTTCCGGCTCTGCTCTGTCTGCGGCAGGTCGGCCTGCCAGCACCGAGGAGCGGGCTTTGCTGGCCCGTTTTCCCGATGCCGTGCGCCCCGATATTCTGGCCGGCCAGTGGCAACCGCCACAGCTTGACGGCACGGGTCGTGACCGTAAAGCGGCGATGACGGCTTTGAACCTGCTCAACCAGGCAGGCTGGACCCTGCGTGACGGGCAACTCGTGAACGGCAACAACGAGGTGTTCCGCTTCGAACTGCTGGTCAACAGCCGTTTGCAGGAAAAACTAGCGCTCAACTATGCCCAATCGCTGGCGCGCATCGGTATTAGCCTCTCGGTGCGGCTGATTGACGAGATCCAGTATTGGCGGCGGCTATCGGCTTTCGATTTCGATATGATCCAGTTCACATGGTCCGGCTCTCCCGCACCCGGCAACGAGCAATATCACCGTTGGGGATCGAAAGCCGCCGAACGGGAAGGCTCGCTGAACTATGCGGGAGCCAAAAATCCGGCGATCGATGCGATGATCGAAGCCCTGCTGGCGGCCCAAACACCACAAACCTATCTTTCGGCCATCCATGCGCTCGATCGGGTCCTGCTTTCGGGATTTTATGTTGTGCCGCTGTTTTATGCGCCCGATCTGTGGCTGGCGCGCAAGGCCAGTGTCAAACATCCGGCGCGTTTGCCCTTGCTGGGCACGGCTCCCGAAACATTCTGGGTGGAAGGCACGCAATAAGCCTGCCCCGACCGCGACAAAGCCCTTCCGGCAGGCTATAGAAGCGGCCGAGAGCCCTCATTTTTTGACCCTATCCGAGCGGAATGCGTGCCATGTTTGACGAAACCGAAATCCTGACCATCGATGTGATTTCCGATGTGATCTGTCCCTGGTGCTATATCGGCAAGAAACGGCTTGAAAAGGGACTGGCACTGCGTCCCGATGTCGCGACCGAAATCCGCTGGCGGCCCTATCAGCTGGACCCGACAATCCCGATGGGCGGGATCGACCGGCAATTATACATGCTGCAAAAATTCGGTGATCCACATAAAATCGTCGAGATGCACAAGCGCATTGCCGCTGTCGGCCTTGAGGAAGGCATCCATTTCAACTTCGCCGCCATCGATCGCACCCCGCATACGCTGGATGCGCATCGCCTGATCCGCTGGGCCTATGATGTCGGCTTGGTGGACGAGGTTGTGTCCGGCCTGTTCCGTGCCTTTTTCGAGGATGGCCGCGATATCGGCGATCACGAGGTGCTGGTCGATATCGGCAATGTCGCGGGCATGCGTCCGGAAGGTGTGGCCAAAATGCTGGCCGGCGAGGATGACAAGAACACCGTCAGCATGGAATTCATGCAAGCCCAGCAAATGGGCATTCGCGGCGTGCCCTGCTTCATTTTCGGCTCGAAAGTCGCCGTCAACGGCGCAGAAACGCCAGAAACCATCGCAACCGCCATTGATGCCGCGCTGGAAGAGTTGAACGGACCGATTGATCCTGAGTGAACCAGCCATTGGTCACTAGAAAGTCGTGGATGCCCGCCACAAGGGCGGGCATGACACACGTTGTTTAAGTGACAACCGTTTTCCATACTGTCATGGCCGGGCTTGTCCCGGCTATCCACGGCTTCTTCTGTTTCTGATCGAGCAGGACTAATTCCCCGCTTTGCCCCCTTCGGCGATTTTGACCAGTTCTTTCAAAATGCGTCCGGCGCCTTTCAGGCGTTGGGCGGGTTTGGGGAAGTCGTCGATGAAGACAATCCGCATATCGGGCCGGACTTTGGCCAGCGAGCCCTGTTGCTGGATGTAACGCATCAGGCCTTCGGGTTCGGCGAAGGAATTGTCGCGGAATGACAGGATAATGCCGCGCGGTCCGGCCTCCAGCTTGTCGATATTGGCACGGCGGCACAGCGCCTTGATCCGCACCAGGGCAAACAACTGCTCGACCTCGTCCGGCAAAGGCCCGAACCGGTCAACCATTTCTGCGGCAAACCCTTCGATTTCCGCGTGATCGAGCATGGTCGACAACCGTTTATACAGCCCCAACCGCAAGGTCAGATCGCCGACATAATGTTCGGGGATCATCACAGGCGTGCCGATGGTGATGGACGGAGACCATTGCGTCTCGGCAATATCCTCGTCATCGCCGACACCGGCCTTGAGCGCGGCAACGGCCTCTTCCAGCATCTTCTGGTAGAGCTCGTAACCGACCTCCTTGATATGGCCGGATTGCTCGTCACCCAGAAGATTACCCGCCCCGCGCAGATCGAGATCATGCGAGGCCAGCATGAAGCCCGCCCCCAAACCATCCAGTGATTGCAACACTTTCAGCCGCTTTTCGGCCTGATCGGTCACCGGCTTGCTGGCCGGCACGGTGAACAGCGCATAGGCGCGGATTTTACCGCGTCCGACACGGCCGCGCAGCTGGTACAACTGGGCCAGCCCGAACATATCGGCGCGATGGACAATCAAAGTATTGGCCGAAGGAATATCCAAGCCCGATTCCACAATGGCCGTAGACAGCAAGACATCATACTGGCCTTCGTAAAAGCCGGTCATGATGCTTTCCAGCTCGGTGGCGGGCATTTGCCCATGGGCAACGGCCACTTTGGCTTCCGGCACCTCGCGGGCAAGGAAATCGCGGGCCTCCTGAATATCCTCGATACGCGGGCACACGTAAAAGCTCTGCCCGCCGCGATAGCGCTCGCGCAACAAGGCTTCGCGGATGATCAGCGGGTCAAACGGGGTCACGAAACTGCGCACCGCCAGCCGGTCGACCGGCGGGGTGGCAATCATCGACAATTCACGCACCCCCGTCAGCGCCAGTTGCAAGGTGCGCGGGATTGGCGTGGCCGACAGGGTCAGCACATGCACCGAAGCGCGCATTTCCTTGAGACGCTCTTTGTGGTTCACCCCGAAATGCTGTTCCTCGTCGATGATCAGCAGGGACAGATCGCGGAAGGCAATGGTTTTGCTCAACAGCGTATGGGTGCCGATCACGATATCGACCGTGCCGTCGGCCAAACCCTTTTTGGTTTCGGACAGTTCCTTGGCGGGCACAAAGCGCGAGGCCTGACGCACCACAATCGGCAATCCCTTGAAGCGCTCGGCAAAATTTCTGTAATGCTGGCGGGCCAACAGGGTTGTAGGCACCACAAGCGCCACCTGACGGCCTGAAATAGCCGCGACAAAGGCGGCCCGCAATGCCACCTCGGTCTTGCCGAAGCCGACATCCCCGCATACCAGACGATCCATCGGATGGCCCGAAGCCAGATCATCCAGCACCGCATCAATGGCGCGTTGCTGGTCCTCGGTTTCATCATAGGCAAAGCGGGCGGCAAACTCCTCGTATAGCCCCTCGGCGGGGATCAGCTTGGGAGCCTCGTTCAGGGCCCGCGCGGCGGCAATCTTGATCAAGGCATGCGCCATCTCGCGGATGCGCTGTTTCATCTTGGCCTTGCGGGCCTGCCATGCGCCGCCGCCTAGCCTGTCGAGCGAGGCATCCGAATCCTCGGAACCGTAGCGCGACAGCAATTCCAGATTTTCGACCGGCAGAAACAGCCGGTCACCGCCCGCATAATGCAATTCGACGCAATCATGGGGGGCGCCTGCCGCCTCGATATTTTTCAGTCCGACAAAGCGGCCAATGCCGTGCTCGACATGCACCACCAGATCGCCCGGTGTCAGTGCGCCGACTTCGGCAATCACATCCTGTGCCCGCCGGTTGCGCTTGGCGCGCCGGACCAGACGATCTCCCAGAATATCCTGTTCGGAAATCACCACCAGCGCATCGGTCTCGAATCCGCTTTCAAGCCCCCAGACCACTGTTGCGGTTTCGCCTGCCTTCAATCCGGCGATATCGGAAAACCGCGCTACGGATTTGAGCGATTTGACACCATGGTCATGCAAGACACCGGAAATACGCTCCCGCGCCCCTTCCGACCATGCGGCCACCACCACACGCCGTTTTTGTCCGGTCTCGCCGATATGGCCCGCCACCACATCGAAAATATTGACATCCTCGCCGGCTTCGGCGCGCTTGCGTTCGGGCGCGAACGAGCGGCTCAACTGCCCTCCCGCATCCACCACCAGCCGTTCAGTGCTGTCGGGATGATCGAAAGGAGCCAGCCGGATGATCGACACATCCGATTGCGCACCGAGTTTTTCGGTCCATTGTTCCTTGTCGAGATAAAGGCTGACCGGCGGCATCGCTTTGTAGGGCGTGGCCCCCGCTTGCGGCGTGGTCATCGCGGCCAAGCGGGCATCGTAATGGTCGTTGATCGAGGCGATCCGCTCGAGACCAGCCTCCTGCACCAGCGGGTCGAGCACCAGCGGGCTGTCGGCAAGATAATCGAACAGCGTATCCAGCCCGTCATGGAACAGAGGCAACCAATGTTCCAGCCCCGCATAGCGGCGGCCTTCGCTGATTGCCTCGTAAAGCGTGTCGGCCGGGGTTGCCGCGCCAAACTGGGCCACATAGGCCTGACGGAACCGCTTGATGGTTTCGCTGGTCAGTTGCACCTCGCTCATCGGCACCAGATCCAGCGCGCGCATCTGGCCCACCGAGCGTTGCGTTTCGGGATCGAAGGAACGGATGGATTCAAGCGTATCGCCGAAAAAATCCAGTCGGATCGGGTGGGGTAATCCGGGCGGAAACAAATCGACAATGCCGCCGCGCACCGCATATTCACCGGTTTCCCGCACCGTCGGTCCGCGCAGATAGCCGTGATGCTCGAGCCAGACTGCCAGCGCCTGGATATCGATCATATTGCCCGGCGCACAGGAAAAGGTCTCGGCCGCCATTTTGTCGCGGCGCGGCACACGCTGGACCAGCCCGTTGGCGGTCACAATCAGCAAACGGGGCTTGTCGGCCCCGGCCTTGGAACGCGCCAGACGTGACAGCACGGTCATCCGGCGTGCCACAATCGCCCCGTTGGGCGATACGCGGTCATAGGGCTGGCAATCCCAATTCGGAAAGGTCAGCACTTCCAGCTCAGGCGCGACAAAGGCCATGCCGGCTTCCAGCTGGGCCTGACGCTGGGCATCGCGGGCCACCATCACCAGCGTGGCCGCACGTTCAGGGGCCTTGCGGGCCAGAGCACGGGTCAGATCGGCCAGGATCAAGGCATCGAAGCCATCCGGCACACGGGCCAGAGTTAGCTTTTGCCCACCCTCAATATGGCCCAGCAGACGGTCGAGAAGCGGCTTCATCAGGTCAGTTTCTTGTTTTGTGGGCACTCAAAGCCCGATGGTTGCGCATTCAGCGGTTGATCGGCACCAGATGGGAATGGAAGGATTTGATCCGGTGGAACATCGGCGTGTCATATTCGGCAGACACCGGGACCGCCCCGACTATCCAGGTCATCAAATCCTGATCGGAAGCCTGACAGACATGCTCGAAAGCGGCCAGCTCCTCATCCGTGAAATCGATGATATGGGCATCGGCAAAGCCGCCGATGATCAAATCCATCTCGCGCGTGCCCCTGTGCCATGCCCGAAACAGCAATTTGCGGCGGTGGGGATCAAGCTCGGCGGTGGTGCGCACGGTTCCGGTCATGGCGAACTCTTCAATCTGAAAGCAGTTGATGCGTTATATAGCGCAGTCACGCGCAGGGCACAGCCTTTTATCAGCCTGAAAAGGGTTCAATATCGCCTTTGGCCCAAGCCTCTTTGGTCTCTGCGATGAAATCATCAAGTCTGTCCGCTGTAATCGCCTCGCGCAGACCGGCCATCAGGTCCTGATAATAGGCCAGATTGACCCATGTCAGCAGCATCATGCCCAGAATTTCACCGGCTTTGACCAGATGATGCAGATAGGCGCGCGAATAGTCACGCGCCGCCGGACAGGTCGACAGCGGATCAAGCGGACGCGGATCATCGGCATGGCGGGCATTGCGCAGGTTGATCTTGCCGAAGCGGCTGAAAGCCAGACCGTGGCGACCGGCACGTGTCGGCATCACGCAATCGAACATATCGATGCCGCGCCGCACGGCCTCGACAATATCATCGGGCGTACCAACCCCCATCAGATAGCGCGGCTTGTTGGCGGGCAGGTGCGGTTCGACCACATCGATCATCCGCATCATCACCTCTTGCGGTTCCCCCACCGCCAGACCGCCCACCGCATAGCCTTTCAGATCCATGGCCGCCAAAGCCTGCGCACTGCGCTCGCGCAACAGCGGCACCGCCCCGCCCTGCACGATGCCGAACATGGCTTTGCCGTCCTGCACCCCGAAAGCCGTCCGGCACCGCTCGGCCCAACGCAGGGACAGTTCCATCGCCTTTTCCGCCACCTGATCGGTGCAAGGCAGTTTGACACATTCATCCAGTTGCATCTGGATATCGGAGCCAAGCAGACCCTGGATTTCGATCGAGCGTTCGGGGGTCAATTCATGCGCCGAACCATCGATATGCGAATTGAAAATCACGCCCTTTTCATTGAGTTTGCGCAATTTCGCCAGCGACATCACCTGAAAACCGCCGGAATCCGTCAAAATCGGATGCGGCCACCCCATCATATGATGCAAACCGCCCAACCGCGCGACCCGTTCGGCCCCCGGTCTCAGCATCAGATGATAGACATTCCCCAACACGACATCGGCACCGGTCGCCCGCACCTGATCTGTATACATGGCCTTGACGGTGGCCGCCGTCCCCACCGGCATGAAAGCAGGCGTGCGGATGTCGCCACGCGGCATCGTGATCCTGCCCCGCCGCGCCTTGCCGGAACGGGCCAGCACGGTAAACCTGAAATCGGGTGTCGTCGCGGCGGGATCATTCGGCAATTCTGTCATGACGGGCTTTCCGTAAGAGGATCCCCTCCCTTGGCACCATGCGCCGCACGATACAAGAGGCAGGCATCGCCATAGGAATAAAAACGATAATTCTGCCCGATCGCATAGCGATAGACAGCCTGCATCCGCTCCAGACCACAAAAGGCCGAAACCAGCATGAAGAGGGTCGAGCGGGGCAGATGGAAATTGGTGAACAGCAGATCAACCGCTTTGAAGCGGTAGCCCGGCGTGATGAAAATAGCCGTATCGCCCTGCCAGGCCTCGAAAGAACCATCGGGCTTGGCGGCTGTTTCCAGCACCCTCAGCGAGGTCGTACCGACCGCCACAATCCGCCCGCCCTGCTTTCGGCAGGCATTGAGAATCCCTGCGGCTTCCGCTGTCAGCGATCCCCATTCCGAATGCATCCGGTGATCCTTGGTATCCTCGGCCTTGACCGGCAAAAAAGTCCCCGCACCGACATGCAAGGTCACAGTGATCACGCTGGCTCCGCAGTGTTCGATCGCGGCTTTGACAGCCGGGGTAAAATGCAGGCCCGCCGTGGGCGCGGCAACCGCGCCTTCATGGGTGGCAAACAGGGTTTGATAATCGTGCCGGTCGGCCTCGTCCTCGGCGCGATGGGTGGCGATATAGGGCGGCAACGGCATCGTGCCCCATTCGGCAATCGCCCCATCCAGATCTGCGCCAGAACGGTTGAACGCGAACACCACCTCGCCGCCCTCGGCTTTCTCCACCACACAAGCCGACAGGCCATCAGGAGTTTGAGCAGGATCGAACAGCACGGTCTCGTGCAGATGCAGTTTTTTGGCCGGTTTGACAAAAGCCCGCCAGCGATCCAGCCCCTCGCGCTTGTGCAGGGTCACGGTCATACGGGCCTGATGGCCGTCCCTGATCCGCACCCCGACCAGACGGGCGGGAATGACCTTGGTGTCATTGGCCACCACCACATCACCGGCGCGTAAAAACCCCGCCAGATCGGCAATCGTACAATCGCGCAATTGGTGCGGCTCGACAACCAGCATGCGGGCCGAATCACGCGGTGTGGCCGGACGCAGTGCAATCCGGCTGTCGGGCAGTTCAAAATCGAACACATCGACATTCATGAGCGGGATTTACCCTCGAAATGATCTCGGCACCATGTCCGATTTGCGCCAAATCGCATCAAAATCGTCGATTTTACAACCTGAGATTTCAAATAAATGCGCCACATCCTGTGATTTGTTTACGCGCACAAACAAATGCATAATTTACACAGATCGCCATTCAAGGCTGTAAGAATGGGTCGGATGCTCTTTTTAAGCCACGCATTTAAAAAGCGCAGCGGAGCCGGTCACCATCAAGGGGCCGGCTCCTTTTTGGTCCAGTATCAATCGGCTTTTTTAGCAGCTTTTTTGGCCGGTGCCTTTTTGGCCGCAGGCTTTTTGGCGGCTTTTTCGGCCTTGGGCGCTTCATCTGTGGCTTCGGCAGGCGCTTCGGCCATATAGGCGCGCACAATCTTGTCGGGATTGCTGACGGGCTCACCGCGCTTGATCTTGTCGACATGTTCCATGCCGGAGATCACCTTGCCCCACACCGTATATTGACGGTCGAGGAAGCGGGCATCTTCAAAGCAGATGAAAAACTGGCTGTCGCCGGAATCCGGATTTTGCGCACGGGCCATCGAGCAGGTGCCGCGCACATGCGGTTCGGCATTGAATTCGGCTTTCAGCTTGTGGCCTGAACCACCGGTGCCGGTGCCCTGCGGACAGCCGGTCTGGGCCATAAAGCCGTCGATCACGCGATGGAACACGATCCCGTCGTAAAAACCGGACCGCACCAGTTCCTTGATACGGGCGACATGGCCGGGAGCCAGATCGGGGCGCATACCGATGGTGACGGTGCCCTGGGTGGTCTCGAGGATCATGGTATCTTCAATTGCAACGCTCATTGGATTTTCTTCTCTCTCATGAGGATAAGAACGACGTGCTCATCGCATAGGGTCAGAACAGCGAAAGATCAACACCCCATCCACGCGCCGGTCCGGCCCGGGGATGGTCGGGTTGCCGGTGTTATTTCACCTCGGATGCCAGCCGCATGCTGATGATGCTGTCGGGCTGGAACACTTTGCCGTTATTGGTGGGGCCGCCGCGCTTGATTTTGTCCACCGCCGCCAAGCCGTCGATCACTTCGCCGAACACGGTATACTGGTTGTTCAGCGAAGGCGCTTCACCGAACATGATGAAGAATTGCGAATTGGCCGAATTGGGTGACTGCGAGCGTGCCATGCCGAGCACACCGCGCTTGAACGGGGTCGGTGTGAATTCGGCTGGCAGGTTCGGCAGATCGGAACCGCCCATGCCGGTCCCGGTGGGATCACCCGTCTGGGCCATAAAGCCCTCGATCACGCGGTGGAACACGATACCATCGTAAAACTTGCGCTTGGTCAGTTCCTTGATCCGCTCCACATGTTTGGGAGCCAGATCGGGACGCAATTGGATGGTGATACGGCCCGATTTGGTTTCAAGATAGACAATATTGGACAAATCGGCTTTGGGTGCCGCTGTCTGGGCTTGGGCCGCGCCCGAATGGACAGACACCAAACCGACCACAAACAGCAAGGCCATAGAAAATGCGCGGATCATCGTTCAACTCCGGTTATTGGAAACATTCAGGATCAGTCACTATGCCAGCCTGCCGCAAATGGATCGGCCCAAGCCGCCAGCGTCACGCATAGCAGGATACCATCAGCCTTTCGGGCCAGACATTGTCCGGTCAGAGACCTTTTGTGCAAGACGTTGGGCCACAATCGCGGGGACAAAAGAGGTCACATCCCCCCCCATCAGCGCGATTTGACGCACCAATGTGGCGGTAATAGGACGGACCATCGGTGAGGCCGGCAGAAAAACGGTCTGGATATCGGGCGCAATTGCCGCATTCATGCCCGCCATCTGCATTTCATAATCAAGATCGGTACCGTCGCGCAATCCGCGGATCAGCATCGTCGCCCCTTCGCGGCGGGCGGCATGAACCACCAGATCGGCAAAAGTAACGATGCTGATTTCGGTCCCGGCCGTCCGGGCGGCCTGCGCAATCGAAGCCGTGATCATTTCGGCCCGCTCATCCGCCGAAAACAGCGGGTTCTTGCCCGGATGGATGCCGATACCGACCACCAGCCTGTCCGCCAGTCCGCAGGCCCTGACCAGCACATCGACATGCCCGTTGGTGACAGGATCGAACGAGCCGGCATAATAAGCGGTGCGTCGGGTTGTCTGGCTCATGCTTGCCCCCAATAATCCTTGCCCGTCCGGTCACAGGATGCGGGGGTTAACCCGCATCCGGCATATCGGTTGTCGGCTGGGCATCATCACCCGCTTCTGCCGTGGCGTCGCCCGTCTCGTCATCCTCGCCTGTATCGGTCACACGCTCCACCGAGACAACCTTTTCGTCATCGGCTGTGTTGAACACGATCACGCCTTGCGTATTGCGTCCGGCAATGCGGATCCCCTCGATCGGGCAACGGATCAACTGCCCACCATCGGTGACAAGCATGATCTGGTCGCTGGTCTCGACAGGGAAGGAGCCGACCAGCGGCCCGTTTCTGTCATTGACGATCATGGTGACAATGCCCTTGCCGCCGCGACCCGTGGTGCGGATTTCATAGGCGACCGTGCGCTTGCCATAGCCGTTCTGAGAAATGGTCAGCACCACCTGCTCCTGGGCCGACAATTCGGCATAGCGCTCCGGCGACAGGCTGGTTTCGGGCTGGCCGGTGTCCTCGACATCGGTTTCCACCTCATCCGCCGTGGTTTCACCGGTGACCGCACGACGCAATTTGACATAAGCCGCACGCTCTTCGGCCGATGCATCGACATGGCGCAGGATCGCCATCGAGATGACGTGATCCTCTTTGGCCAGCGAAATGCCGCGCACACCGGTGGAGTCGCGGCCTTTGAACACCCGCACCTCATCCACCGAGAAGCGGATGCCCTGCCCTTTGGCTGTGGTCAGCAACACATCGTCACGGTCGGTGCACATCTGCACATCGACAATCGCATCGCCCTCGTCCAGCTTCATGGCGATTTTGCCGGCGCGGTTGACGTTGACAAAATCCGACAGCTTGTTGCGCCGGACATTGCCGTCACGGGTGGCAAACATTACGTCCAGCTTGTCCCAATCCGCCTCGTTTTCCGGCAAAGGCATGATGGTATTGATGCGCTCGTCGCCTTCGAGCGGCAACATATTGACCAGCGCCTTGCCGCGCGCCTGCGGGGCAGACAGCGGCAAACGCCAGACTTTTTCCTTGTAGACCCGACCGCGCGAGGAGAAGAACAGCACGGGCGCATGGGTCGAGGCCACAAACAGACGGGCTACAAAATCCTCGTCACGGGTCGCCATGCCCGAACGGCCCTTGCCGCCGCGACGCTGGGCCCGATAGGTGGAAAGCGGCACGCGCTTGATATAACCGGCATGGGAGACAGTCACGACCATCTCTTCACGGGCAATCAGATCCTCGTCATCGACATCGGAATCATAATCGACGATCACCGTCCGGCGTGGCGTGGCATGGGCCGCCTTGATGGTGGCCAATTCATTGCCGACGATGTCCATGATTCGGATGCGCGAGCGCAGGATTTCGAGATAATCGGCGATTTCAACAGCCAAAGCATTCAATTCTTCGGCAATTTCGTCGCGGCCCAATGCCGTCAGGCGTTGCAGGCGCAGATCCAGAATGGCGCGGGCCTGCGTTTCCGACAGACGGACAATGCCCGCATCCGAGACCGGATGGCGCGGATCGTCGATCAGGGCGACCAGCGGGGCCATGTCATAGGCAGGCCAATCACGGCCCATCAGGGCATCGCGTGCCGATTGCGGATCGGGCGCGGAACGGATGATCCGGATCATCTCGTCGATATTGGCGACAGCAATCGCCAGACCAACCAAGACATGGGCGCGGTCACGCGCCTTGCCGAGCAGGAATTTGGTACGGCGGGACACAACCTCTTCGCGGAAATCCACAAAGGCCGAGATCATGTCCTTGATGTTCATCAATTCGGGGCGGCCGCCATTGAGCGCCACCATGTTGCAACCGAAGGTCGATTGCATCGGCGTGAAACGCCACAACTGGTTGAGCACAACCTCGCCCACCGCATCGCGCTTCAACTCGATCACGATGCGCATGCCGTCGCGGTCGGACTCGTCGCGCAGATCGGAAATGCCCTCGATCCGCTTTTCGCGCACCAGATCGGCGATCTTCTCGATCAGCGACGACTTGTTCACCTGATAGGGAATTTCGGTGACAATGATGGCTTCGCGGTCCTTGCGGATTTCTTCCACGCTGGCCTTGGCCCGCATGATGACCGAGCCGCGCCCTGTGCCATAGGCATTGCGGATACCGCCGCGCCCCAAAATCGTGCCGCCGGTCGGAAAATCCGGCCCCGGAACAATCACCGTCAGATCTTCGATGGTAATCTCGGGATCGGCCATATAGGCCGTGCAGGCATCGATGATTTCGCCCAGATTGTGGGGCGGAATATTGGTGGCCATGCCGACGGCGATACCGCCCGCGCCATTGACCAGCAAGTTGGGATAGCGCGCCGGCAGAACCACCGGTTCTTGCTCGGATCCGTCATAATTGGGCTGGAAATTGACGGTTTCCTTGTCGAGATCTTCCAGCAGGCCCATGGCAGGGCGGGCCAGACGCACTTCGGTATAACGCATCGCGGCGGCAGGATCGCCATCGACCGAGCCGAAATTGCCCTGCCCGTCAACCAGCGGCAGGCGCATCGAGAAGCTCTGTGCCATACGCACCAGCGCGTCATAGATCGAT
>CANGOE010000043.1 GCA_947455455.1 Hyphomicrobiales bacterium | reverse complement strand
CCGCTCCCTGATCGGCAAGAGCCTTGGCAATGCCCCACGCGATGGAGTGGTCGTTGGCCACTCCCATAACCAGCCCGCGCTTGCCGCGCATGAGTAATGACATTCCTGGGCTCCCCATTATTCGTGCCGCCTCAACGCGCCTGCCGGTGCCGGCTCACGCATCCAGACGTTTCATGACGATGGTGGCATTGGTGCCGCCAAAGCCGAAGGAATTCGACAAAACCGCACCGATTTTGGCATTGTCGACGCGCTTGCGCACAATCGGCATATCCGCAAAAGCCGGATCGATCTCCTGGATATTCGCGCTTTCGCAAATGAAGTTGTTGTTCATCATCAGCAACGAATAGATGGCTTCCTGCACACCGGTTGCCCCGAGCGAATGGCCGGTCAGCGATTTGGTGGCGGAAATCGGCGGGCAGGCATCACCGGCACCGAATACGGCGCGGATGGCCTCGATTTCCTTGATGTCCCCCACAGGTGTCGAGGTCGCATGCGGGTTGATGTAATCGATCTTGGCGGTCACACCGGCCAGCGCCTGCTTCATGCACCGGATCGCACCCTCGCCGGACGGCGCGACCATGTCGTAACCGTCGGAGGTTGCGCCGTAACCGACGATTTCGCCGTAAATCTTGGCTCCGCGCGCTTTGGCATGCTCGAGTTCTTCGAGCACCAGCACGCCCGCGCCGCCGGCAATCACGAAACCGTCGCGGTTGGCATCATAGGCGCGGGACGCGGTATGCGGTGTGTCGTTATATTTGCTCGACATCGCACCCATCGCATCGAACAGCACCGACATCGACCAGTCGAGTTCCTCGCAACCACCGGCAAACATCACATCCTGTTTGCCATACTGGATCATTTCATAGGCATTGCCGATGCAATGGTTGGAGGTGGCGCAGGCCGAGGAGATCGAATAGTTGACCCCCTTGATCTTGAACCAGGTGGCCAGAGTGGCCGAAGCCGTCGAGGACATGGCTTTGGGCACGGCGAAAGGCCCGACGCGCTTGGGACCCTTGTCCAGCGCGATATTGGCGGCCTCCACGATGGTCCGGGCGGACGGACCACCCGAACCCATAATGATGCCGGTCCGCTCGTTGGAAATATCGGATTCTTCAAGGCCGGAATCGAGAATGGCCTGATCCATCGCCACATGGTTCCAGGCTGTGCCTGTCGCGTGGAAGCGCATGGCGCGGCGATCCACCACCTCGGACGGATCCAGCGTCGGTTCGCCATGCACATGGCAACGGAACCCGAGTTCGGCATAGCGCGGGGCCGCAATAATGCCCGAACGGGCTTCATGCAAAGAGGAAAGCACTTCCTGGGTATTGTTGCCGATTGAGGACACAATCCCCATGCCTGTGACTACGACGCGTCTCATGTCCAGCCTTCCTTCTCGTTCACACCAATAACGGGGCATGACGGGATTATCCCGCAGGATTGCCCCGATTGCCAGCCTCGGTTCAGTTACACAGTCTCGGGCCGCAAGATCCGGCCCTGCTTTTGCGACAGACAGATCAGGTCTTGAACAGCCCGACCCGCAAATCACTTGCTTCGTATATACGACGGCCATCGGCTTCGAGCCAGCCATCGGCAATACCCAGCACCAGTTTGGAGCGGAACACGCGCTTCAGATCAACGCCGTACACAACATTCTTGACGGTCGGCAACACCTGATCGCTGAATTTCACCTCGCCGACACCCAGAGCGCGTCCGCGCCCTTCGGCACCGAGCCAGCCCAGATAGAAACCGCATAATTGCCACAAGGCATCAAGACCAAGACAGCCCGGCATCACCGGATCACCCTGGAAATGGCATGGAAAGAACCACAAATCAGGACTGATCTTCAATTCCGCCCGCACACAGCCTTTGCCGTGCGGTCCGCCTGTTTCGGAAATTTCCGAAATCCGGTCGAACATCAACATCGGCGGCGAGGGCAATTGTGCATTGCCGGGGCCAAACAATTCCCCGCGCCCACAGGCCAGAAGATCCTCGTATTCGTAACTTGAACGCTGTTGCATCTCCCCGGTGGACTCCATTTTATAAGTGGCAGACGATTGAAGCGGCAGGATTTATGGTTTCAGTCTTTCATTTGGCATTTCAGAACTGTATTTTCAACAGGCCCGATCACTCTTGGTAACACAGTGTAACAGGTTGAGAAAGATGGATTGCACCACCTTCTTAACGGTCGCGGTGATCGCCGGTTGCGGTCGGACGCTAACTTTCCTATGATATTCCCCGATACCCGTTATGTGCAGATTGGCATTCAGATGGCTTTGACCGTTCCGCCCCCCTCCAAACGTATACCCCAGCCCACGGCTGAGTGGAGCGGTGACAGCGGCTGTCTGGTCCATAATCTGCGGCATAAATTGCGCCATGCGGGCCTGCGCCCGACCCGCCAGCGGGTTGGGCTGGGCTGGTTGTTATTCGCCCGTGGTGACAGGCATGTGACAGCCGAAATGCTCTACGAGGAAGCGAATCGCTCGCGGGTTCCGGTGTCGCTGGCCACCGTCTACAACACCCTGCACCAGTTCAAAGAGGCCGGTTTGTTGCGTGAAGTCGCTGTTGACGGCTCACGCACCTATTTCGACACCAATACCGGCGATCACCACCATTTCTATATCGAGAACGAAAACCAGCTGCGCGATATCGACGGCGCACATATCGAAGTCGGCCGCCTGCCCGATATTCCCGAGGGCATGGAAGTCGCCCGCGTCGATGTGATTGTCAGGTTGCGCCGCAAAATCAGGCCCTGAGCATATCGGGCCAATTATTCAACCGGCTCTTCGGGATAGACCCCCCACAAGCGCTCCTGCTTGATATAGCCGTCAAAGCCCTCGCCATTGACGCGGCACCACCGCCCGTCACAGCGTTTGACCATTACCTGCACATTGGGTTGCAACACCGCCACCACGGGCGCGGCATCATCGGCCTTGGCCAAAAGCTGTAAATTGCCCTCTTTCATCCATGGCGCGACAAGGCCGGTACGCCGTCCCGACAACAAAGAATGAAGCACCCAGCCCTCGGTGCCTTCCGAATCGCGGATGCGCCGCCATGTCTCGAATTCTGCCGTGATTTCAATGGGCAGGCCCGATCTCTGATAGATCCAGATGGTTTTATGGTCCTTGCTCGGACCCTCGCGCAGATTGATTCGATCGGATTTCAGACTGGCAAAGCGCGGCAGAGGCAGGTTTGTGACCGGTCCCACACCGGCTTTGGCGGCCACAGCGGCCGGAGACCAGAGCATCACAGCCAAACCGAACAGCGTGCCGAAACCGGCCAGCAACAGTCCCAATCGCTTGATAGGGTGATGGGTCACGTTCAGATGCTCCTTTCTACTCAGGTCTGGCCCGTTGTTTTTCCGCTCTTGTCTGGCTATGCAAGAGAGGGAAGATTTTTTACACAGGATCACAGACAGGTCTTGCTCCGGCCTACTCTTCGCGCCTGAGGCGTTAAAGAGTGGTAAACTGGCAGTAGAGATCACACGTCTTTCATCTCTGGCCATGACCTGTCATCTCCGACAGGACCTAAACGGAGCGGATGGGCGGAAATCGGGGATCAGTTTTTGATCGGGAGCCAATGATGTCGAAAAAGAAACCTTTGGTCATTGTGACCCGCAAATTGCCGGATGTCATCGAAACGCGGATGCGCGAATTGTTCGATGCCCAGCTCAATGTCACGGACAAGCCTTTCACCCAATCCGAACTGGTGGAAGCTGTCAAAGTGGCCGATGTGCTGGTGCCAACCGTAACCGACCGGATCGATGCGGGCATACTGGCGCAAGCGGGCGAGTCTTTGCGGCTGATCTCCAATTTCGGCAACGGCGTGGACAATGTCGATGTGCAATCGGCCCTGTCACGCGGCATTACCGTAACCAACACCCCCGGAGTATTGACCGAGGACACGGCGGATATGACCCTGGCCTTGATCATGGCGGTGGCGCGGCGGATTCCCGAAGGGGCCAAGGTGATCACCGACGAACAATGGCATGGCTGGTCACCCACCTGGATGCTCGGACACCGCATCACCGGCAAGCGTCTAGGCATTGTCGGCATGGGGCGCATCGGCCTGGCCGTCGCCCGTCGGGCCCGCGCATTCGGCCTGCAGGTGCATTACCACAACCGCCGCCGCGTTGCCGCCAGCATCGAGGAATCGGTGGAAGCGACCTATTGGGATTCGCTGGACCAGATGCTGGCCCGTATGGACATTGTTTCGGTCCATTGCCCGCACACCCCCGCCACCTATCACCTTCTGTCCGGCCGCCGCCTCAAGCTGATGAAGCGCGATGCGATGATTGTGAACACCGCACGCGGTGAAATCATCGACGAAACCTCGCTGATCCGCATGCTGGAAGCCGACGAGCTCGGCGGGGCGGGTCTGGATGTGTTCGAGCACGAACCCGCCATTTCGCCGCGCATGCTGAAACTGGCCAAAGCCAACAAGCTGGTGGTCCTGCCGCATATGGGCTCGGCCACCATCGAGGGCCGCATCGATATGGGCGAGAAGGTCATCATCAACATCAAGACCTTCATGGACGGACACCGTCCACCGGATCGCGTCCTTCCGGCCATGCTGTGATGGACGACACGAAAAAGGCGGCTTGAAGCCGCCTTTTTGATTCAGCCCTGCTGTGTGCGATCACAACCCGTCGAACAGAGCCGAGGAGAGATAGCGCTCGGCAAAGCTCGGGATGATGATCACGATATTCTTGCCCGCCATATCGGGGCGTTTGGCCAGTTCGACCGCCGCAGTGACGGCCGCCCCCGAGGAAATACCGGTCGGAATCCCCTCAATCCGCGCCAGTTTGCGGGCCATATCGAAGGCGCTCTGGTTGCCGACCGTGATCACTTCGTCAATCACCGAGCGATCCAGAATATCGGGGACGAAACCGGCGCCGATGCCCTGGATTTTATGGGGACCGGGCTGGCCACCCGACAGGACCGGCGAATCTTCGGGCTCCACCGCCACCACTTTGACCGCAGGACGGCGCGCTTTAAGCACCTGACCGACACCGGTGATGGTGCCGCCCGTGCCCACGCCGGACACGAAATAATCGACATGCCCGTCGGTATCATTCCAGATTTCTTCTGCCGTGGTCTTGCGGTGGATCTCCGGATTGGAGGGATTTTTGAATTGTTGCGGGATGATCGAACCGGGAATCGAGGCCTTGAGTTCCTCGGCGCGGGCAATAGCCGCTTTCATGCCGCCGCCGGCCGGTGTCAATTCCAGTTGCACACCCAGCAAAGCCAGCATCTTGCGGCGCTCGATCGACATGGATTCTGGCATGACAATGATCAGCCGATAGCCGCGCGAAGCCGCCACAAAGGCCAGTCCGATGCCGGTATTGCCGGAGGTCGGCTCGATCAGCGTGGTGCCCGGTGTCAACACGCCATCGGCTTCCAGCGCGTCGATCATCGCCACGCCGATACGGTCTTTCACGCTGGCAATCGGATTGAAAAATTCGAGCTTGGCCAACAGGTTGGCTTTGACACCGCTGTCCTTGGCAATCCGGTCAAGCCGTACCAGCGGCGTATCTCCGATGGTCTCGGTGATGGACCCGTAGATCCGGCCACGGCCGGGTTTGCGGGAGGCTGTTTGATCTGACATGTGACACTCCTATATGGCCGCCATCGGGCCTTTTAAGGCTGGACTGTCATCATGCTATAAATTTACAAAAATTTTTGCAATATTAAAATATATAACATAATTAAATTGTGAAATCAGCATTCAAGGCATATCCGCCTTCCAAACCTTCCCGTTCGGCCTTGTTGCACAGATCCTCGACGCTCATCTGGTCAAGCGCCTGCAAAAAGGCCTCGCTGGCCAGACTGATCATCGGTTCGACCACCTTGTTGATCAATGCGGAGTCACCGTTGCGGGTTTCGGCATCATCGGCCGCATGGCCGAGGCTGGCGCGCACGATATCGCCTGCGCTGATCCGCCGCCGCTCGCGGGCCAGACTATAGCCCCCGCGCGGGCCGCGCATGCCTTTGAGAATTCCGGCACGCACAAGGGTTTGCAACAGCGATTCCAGATGGCGGGGCGGCAGATTGTGGCGCGCGGCCATCTGTTTGGTGGAGACAGGATCGGGCCGTGAAAACAACGCCACATCGACAGTGGCGGCAATGGCGAGCAGTGAGCGGCGCGAAAGAATAACCATTTTATCCATTTCCGTGATTAGACACCGGTCGATCCGAAACCACCGGCGGCGCGGTCGGTATCATCCAGCTCCCCAACCTCGACCAGTCGGGCCTGAATCACCGGCGCAATGACCAATTGGGCAATCCGCATGCCACGGGTCACCACAACATCCTCCTGTCCGTGATTGATCAGGATCACCCCGATTTCACCGCGATAATCGCTGTCAATCGTGCCGGGTGAATTGACCAGCGTTATGCCCTGTTTCAGGGCCAGCCCCGATCTCGGCCGCACCTGCGCCTCGAAACCTGCGGGCAAAGCCAGCATCAGCCCGGTCGGCACCAGCGCGCGCGCTCCTGCCTTCAGGATCAGCGGCGCATCGATTGCGACAGCCGCCTGAAGATCCAGACCGGCCGCACCTGCGGTTTCATAACGCGGAATCGGGAGATCCGCCGCATGGGGCAGGCGTTTGATATGCACAGTGAGGCTCATACCCAGCCATCCCGATCAAGCGTTTTGGCGATTTCAGCAACAAGCGCGCCGGCGACGGCATCTTTATCCATGCGCGGCCAGGTCTCGACACCGGACGCGCGCACCAGATGCACGCTGTTGAAATCACCGCCCATAATGCCGGTGGCGGGACTGACATCATTGGCGACAATCCAGTCACAGCCCTTGCGCGCCAGCTTGGCTTTGGCATGGTCGATGACGGTTTCGGTCTCGGCGGCAAAGCCGATGACCAAAGCGGGCCTTCCGATTTGCTTGCGGGAGATGGTGGCCAGAATATCGGGATTTTCCACCAAAGCGAGTTGCGGCGCGCCGTCGACCGTCTTTTTGATTTTTTCCTGTCCGGCATTGGCAACCCGCCAATCCGCGACCGCCGCACAAAAGACGGCGACATCGGCGGGCAAAGCCTGTTCGACCGCCTCCAGCATCTGCCGTGCGGTTTCCACATGCACCACCTTGACACCATGCGGATCGGGAACCGTCACCGGACCGCTGATCAGGGTCACGCTCGCGCCTGCCAAAGCGGCGGCACGGGCTATGGCATGTCCCTGCTTGCCCGAAGAACGATTGGCAATATAGCGCACCGGATCCAGCGGCTCGTGGGTCGGGCCGGACGTGATCAGAACATGTTTGCCGGCCAGAGGCCGGGCGGCAGGCGACAGCCGCTCGATAATCGCCGCCAGAATGGCTTCGGGCTCTGCCATGCGGCCCGGACCAAATTCGCCACAGGCCATCGCCCCGTCATCGGGACCGACAAAGCCGATGCCATCCTCGACCAGACGGCGGTGGTTGCGCTGGGTTGCCGGATGTTGCCACATCCGCACATTCATGGCGGGCGCCATCAGCACGGGCTTGTCGGTGGCCAGCAAGGTCGTCGATGCCAGATCATTGGCCAGACCATTGGCGGCCTTGGCCATCAGATCTGCGGTGGCGGGAACCACCACTACCAGATCGGCCGAGCGGGACAATTCGATATGCCCCATCGCGGTTTCATCGGTCAGCGAAAAAAGATCCTCGTAAACCTTGTCTCCCGACAGGCTGGCCAGCGACAGCGGCGTGACAAATTCACTGCCTGCCCTGGTCAGGATGACCCGCACGCCGGCCCCCTGCTTTTTGATCAGCCGGATCAGCTCGAGGCTTTTATAGGCGGCGATCCCGCCGCCGATCACCAGTAAAACCCGTTTACCCTCTAGCATGACCGACTCCGACATGATCCCTGTCAAAACCCAAACAGCCCATAGGCCAACAAAGCGGCAATCACCCACAAGGCCAGATGTCCCTTGAAAGAACCTTGCGCTTCGGCCCGCCCGATCGCCCTGATGCTGGCCTCGTCCAGAGTGACACCGCGCCCCATCTGCTGGGCCAGTTGTTCGGTCAGCACATCGGCACGCTGGATCAGACCGGGCAGGGTCGCAACGGCGGAAGCAAGCGACAGGGCTCCGCGTCCGGCCTGTTCGGCACGGCCCAAGACGCCCAGATTGCGGGTAATCCAGTCACGTACCACCGGCTCGGCGGTCGACCACATATCGAGCGAGGGATCGAGCGAGCGGCCCACCCCTTCCACCACCACCATGGTTTTTTGCAACATCACCAATTCGGTACGCGTGGCCATATCGAACAGGCCGGTGATTTCAAACAGCAGGGTCAGCAATTTGGCCATCGAGATTTCATCGGCGCGCCGGTTGTGGATCGGCTCGCCGATCGCACGGATCGCCTGCGCGAATTCCTCGACGCTGTGGCGGGCCGGCACATAACCCGCCTCGAAATGCACTTCGGCGACGCGGCGATAATCGCGGGTGATGAAACCCAGCAGAATTTCGGCCAGAAAGCGCCGTTCTTTCAGGCCCATCCGGCCCATGATCCCGAAATCGACCGCGCAGAGGCGGCTTTGCGCATCCACGAACAGATTGCCCGGATGCATGTCGGCATGGAAAAACCCGTCGCGCAAAGCATGGCGCAGGAAGGACTGGATCACCACCTGTCCGAGCCTGATCCGGTCATGACCCGCCGCATCGATCGCCTCGAGATCGTTGAGCGGAATACCGTCGATCCATTCCATGGTCAGGACATCGCGGGCGGTACCGTCCCAATCGACCTCCGGCACGCGGAAATCGGGATCATCGGCAATATTCTCGGCCATTTCCGACAGGGCGGCCGCTTCAAGCCGCAAATCCATCTCCATGGTGACCGAACGGGCCAGCGTGTCGACCACCTCGCGGAAGCGCAACCGCCGCGCATCAGCCGACATCAATTCGGCCTGCTCCGCCGCATAGGCCATGGCGGCCAGATCGCGCTGGAAACGCGCACGCACACCGGGACGCAACACTTTGACGGCGACTTTGCGGCCTTCGCGTGTTTCGGCACAATGGACCTGCGCGATGGAGGCGGCGGCGACCGGCTCGCTGAAACTGCGGAACATCCCATCCAGCGGCTTGCCGAACGCATTCTCGACCACTGATACGGCCACGGACCGGGGAAAAGCCGGCAAGCGGTCTTGCAGGCTTTCGAGATCCCGCGCCACCCGGATACCGACCACATCGGGGCGGGTGGCCAGAAACTGGCCGATCTTGACATAGCTTGGTCCAAGGCGGGTCAGCGCGACAGCCAGACGCTCGGCCCCGCCGCCCAGATTGCGCCGCTCGATCAACCGGCCCAGCCCGACAGCCAGACGCACCAGCCGCGGGGCTTCATCCACCGGCACCAAAGCCAGCGCACCTTCACGCGCCAGCACATAACCGACACGAACCAGACGCAGAAGAGGGATCAGGGCAAAAGACACATCAAGGCTCTACGGTTACAATTTCCAGCCCGAATGCAGGCGCACGATACCGCCGGTCATCGGCTGATGGGTGACACGTTCGAAACCGGCCGCGACCATTTTCTCGGCAAATCCATCGGGGGTCGGAAATTTGCGGATCGATTCCACCAGATAGCGGTAGGGCTCGGCATCTCCCGCAACCAGTTTGCCCATCACAGGCACGACATGGAAGGAATAGCGGTCATAAATCGTATCGAAGCCCGGAATATCGACCTGCGAGAATTCCAGCACCAGCAAGCGCCCGCCGCGCCGCAACACCCGATAGGCCTCGGCCAAAGCGAGGTCGATGCGCGGCACATTGCGGATCCCGAAGGCAATCGTATAGGCATCATAATGGGCATCGGCGAAGGGCAGGCTCTCGGCATTGCCCTGCACGAACTCGATCTGGCGTGACAGGGCTTTGGGCACGCGCTCGCGTCCGACAGCCAGCATCTCGCGGTTGATATCGCAGACCGTCGCGGTACTGCCGCTGGCGGCGGCATCGAGCACCCGAAAGGCGATATCACCGGTCCCACCGGCGACATCCAGCAATCTCAACGGCCTGACCCGCGACGGCCGCAAGGCCGTGACCAGAGCATTTTTCCAGACCCGATGCAGGCCCGCCGACATCACATCATTCATGATATCGTAGCGGCGGGCGACCTTGTGGAACACATCATCGACAAGCCCCTGCTTGTCATCCATCCGCACGGTGGTGAAGCCGAAATGGGTCTCGTCCCCGGTTTCCTGCGAAACACCATCCGATAATCGTGGTTTGCCCTGCGTCACGGCAACTGTCCTGTTCCAGTATGAAAGGCCGATCTTATTCCGGCCCGTTCTTTGTCCCAACCATAGCGCCAGATTGTGCAAAGTGCTATGCCTTTACCGTCGAAAGCCATGCTTTTGCAGTGCCCTGCCATCCCGACCACCCTTAAACCAGCCTTTTGAGACCTGAAATGCCTGAATTGCCGGAGGTTGAAACGGTTCGACGCGGTCTTGAACCCGTCATGGCGGGGGCAACACTGCTCCATGTCGAACAGCGCCGCGCCAATTTGCGGTTCGATTTTCCAGCCGATTTCGTCGCCCGCCTCGAAGGCCGCACGATCACTGCGCTCGACCGCCGCGCCAAATATCTGCTTGTCGCACTCGACAGCGGCGAAGCGCTGATGATCCATCTCGGCATGAGCGGGCGCATGACGATCCATCCGCCGGACGGCCAGACATCAACCGAACCCGGTGATTTCCACCACCGGCAGGCCCATTATGCCAAGCACGACCATGTGGTGTTCCATCTCTCCAACAACCATCATGTGATCTACAACGACCCCCGCCGTTTCGGCTTTATGGACCTGATCGGCAAGGGGGAATTGGCCACCCACCCGCTCTTGCGCGATCTCGGTCCCGAACCCTTGGGCAATTCCTTTGATGCCGGCCGTCTCGCCGAGGCGCTGTCAGGCAGTGCCGCACCGCTGAAATCCGCTTTGCTCGACCAGAAAAAGATTGCCGGTCTCGGCAATATCTATGTCTGCGAAGCCCTGCATCGGGCCGGTTTGTCGCCGTTCCGTCCCGCAGGCACGCTTGACCGGCACCAATGCGAACACCTCGCCGCCAGCATCCGCACCGTGTTGCAGGAGGCCGTTGCCGCAGGAGGCTCGACACTCAAGGACTATGCACAGGCCGATGGTTCGCTGGGCTATTTCCAGCATGCCTTCCGGGTCTATGACCAGACAGGACAGGCCTGCCCGACCCAAGGATGCAAAGGCCATATCGAGCGACAGGTGCAGGCGGGCCGTTCGAGCTTTTTCTGCGCCGCCTGCCAGACTTGAAGCCGATCGAGCCCATGATCTGCGCCAATGGTCGGACTATGGTTGATCGGACGGGACTGTTAGGCTAGCCACAAGGACAAGATAACCAGCGACCATGAGGGGAGAAACCGATGAGTGATGACGCGACCTATGAAACCATCCTGACCACCGTTGAAGGCCGGGTGGCCGTGATCACGCTGAACCGCCCGCAGGCGCTCAACGCCCTCAATGTCCAGATCATCAAGGACATCAACCAGGCGCTCGACGGTTTCGACAAAGACCCCGATATCGGCTGTATCATCATCACCGGTTCCTCCAAGGCCTTCGCCGCAGGGGCCGATATCAAGGAAATGGCCAAGCACAACTATCCCGATACTTATCTCGATGATTTCCTGTCTCCCTGGGACCGGATCGGGGCGCGCCGCAAGCCGGTGATTGCCGCGGTAGCCGGTTTCGCGCTGGGTGGCGGCTGTGAACTGGCCATGATGTGCGATTTCATTATCGCCGCCGACAATGCCAAATTCGGCCAGCCCGAAATCAAGATCGGGGTCATGCCCGGATCGGGCGGCACCCAACGCCTGACCCGTTTTGTCGGCAAATCGAAAGCCATGGAGATGTGCCTGACAGGCCGGATGATGGATGCCCAAGAGGCCGAACGCTCCGGTCTGGTCTCGCGCATCGTGCCTGTAGCCGATCTCCTGACCGATGCGATGCAGACAGCCCAGACCATTGCCTCGATGTCATTGCCGATTGCCATGATGACCAAGGAAAGCGTCAACCGCGCCTATGAAACCTCGATGGCCGAAGGCATCAGATTCGAACGCCGCGTCTTCCATGGCATGTTCGCCACCCAAGACCAGAAAGAGGGCATGGCCGCCTTTGTCGAAAAGCGCACACCGCATTTCAAGAACTGCTGATCATGCCTGTCGAGTTGGGATGGGATGTGCTGGCACTGCTCGGCCTTGCCGCCTTTGCCTCGGGTTTTGTTGATGCCATTGCAGGCGGCGGCGGGATGATCACCATACCCTCCTTGCTGTTGGCGGGGCTTGATCCGGTCGCGGCGGTGGCCACAAACAAATTGCAGGGCGTGTTCGGCACGGGATCGTCGATGGCCGCCTATGCGCGCGCGCGGATGATCGACTGGCCACGGCTGGGATGGATGATGGCAGGCGCCGCTTTGGCCGGAATGGCCGGCGCTTTTGCCGTCAAAAGCCTGCCCGATCACATTCTAAAAGCACTGGTCCCGTTGTTGCTGTTGGGTGTAGCTGTCTATTTTGCCTTCTCGCCCTCGTTAAAAGACGAGGATGCCCACCAGCGGATGCGTCCGGCGGTGTTCGGGGTCGTTCTGGTCTGGCCCGTGGCCTTTTATGACGGATTTTTCGGCCCCGGCGCGGGATCGTTCTATATGCTGGGCGGCGTGGCCTTGCTGGGCTTCGGCGTGTTGCGGGCGGCGGCGCAAACCAAAGCCCTGAATTTTGCCTCCAATCTGGCTTCGCTCGGCTTCTTCATCTCGCAAGGACTGGTGGTCTGGACGATCGGGCTGGTGATGGGGACGGCGGCCTTTGCCGGGGCACAGGTCGGCTCGCGTCTGGCCATCCGCCACGGGGTGAAACTGATCAAGCCGATGCTGGTGGTCATGTGTCTGGCCATTGCGGTGAAATTGATGCTGGACCCTGCCAATCCGTTGCGCCAGATTCTGGCCCCGCATTAGGCCGCCAAAACGGCCCTTTCCGCGCACCCGAAAACCTTATACAAAAGCCCCCGATCTGCTGTCCGACCATGACTGGAGCCGACTATGTCCGAGATTTCAGAACCCCATCTGCGCGCCGATGTGTTGATCCAGGCCCTGCCGCATATGTTGCGCTATGACGAGGCCACCATTGTTGTCAAATATGGCGGCCATGCCATGGGTGACGAGCAGATGGCGCGTCAATTTGCCCGCGACATGGTGTTGCTGGAGCAGTCCGGCGTCAATCCGGTGGTCGTGCATGGCGGCGGCCCGCAGATCGGGGCCATGCTCAACCGCCTCGGAATCAAAAGCGAATTTGCGGCAGGCCTTCGCATCACCGACCGTGACACGCTGGAAGTGGTCGAAATGGTGCTGGCCGGACTGATCAACAAGCAGATCGTCGGCTTCATCAACAATGCCGGTGGCCGCGCCATCGGCCTGTGCGGCAAGGACGGCAATATGGTCACGGCCCGCAAGATGACCCGCTCGATGGTCGACCCCTCCAGCCATATCGAAACCGTGGTGGATCTGGGCTTTGTCGGCGAGCCCGAAAAGGTGGACACAGCCGTGCTGGAAGCCGTGCTCGGCCGCGAGCTGATCCCGGTTCTGGCCCCTGTTGCCAATGGCTCGGACGGCGAGACCTACAACATCAATGCCGACACCTTTGCCGGTGCGGTGGCGGGCAAACTGAAAGCCAAACGCTTGCTGTTGCTGACCGATGTGCCCGGCGTGCTGGACAAGAACAAGAACCTGATCAAGGAACTCAAGATCGACCAGATCCACGGCCTGATTGCCGATGGCACCATCACGGGGGGCATGATTCCCAAGGTGGAAACCTGCATCTATGCGCTGGAACAGGGTGTCGAGGGCGTGGTGATTCTGGATGGCAAAGTGCCGCATGCGGTCTTGCTGGAATTGCTGACCGACCACGGCTCCGGCACATTGATCACCCGATGAGCGATCCGTCGGGTCCAATCCTTGAAGCCCCACCGGGTCAGGCCGGTGGTGTTGCGGCCGTGGCGGCGGCTCTGCCGATTACCACGTGGATTTTCGATCTCGACAACACGCTCTATCCGGGCGGGTCACAGCTCTGGCCGCAGATCGATCTCAGGATCACGCTGTTTCTTTCCAATTTCTTCGGGTTGGACGGCCTGTCGGCCCGCGCCCTGCAAAAGCACTATTACTACCGCTACGGCACCACTTTGAACGGGTTGATGGCCGAGCACGGTATTGATCCGCATCCCTATCTCGAATTCGCCCATGATATCGATCTGGCGACGCTGGACCCCGATCCCGCACTGGGCCATGCCATTGCCGCCTTGCCGGGACGCAAGCTGATTTTTACCAATGGCTCGCGCCGCCATGCCAGCAATGTGACGAAAAAACTCGGCTTCGAGGAGCATTTCGAAGCGGTGTTCGACATTGTCGATGCCGAATTTATCCCCAAACCCCATCAGGTGACCTATCAGCGGTTTCTCGCCCAGCACGAGATCGAGCCGCACAAGGCGATCATGTTCGAGGATCTGGCCAAGAATCTGGAAGTGCCGCACCAGCTCGGCATGAAAACCGTTCTGGTTCTGCCCAAACAGCACGATCCGTTCCGTGAAAGTTTCGAGCAAAAGGCCGAAGTCGCGGACTATATCCATCACAGCACCGATGATCTGGCCGGTTTCCTGCGCCGGATCGTCGCCCCGCACGACCGATCCTGAAGAAACTGGCGCACAACGCCGAGCTTTGCTAGAGACGAAGACACCCGCAACTGCCAACAAAGAGACAGTATCATGCCGCATTCAGCCTTAGCCTCGATCATCGACAATGCATGGGAAAACCGCGCCGATATCGGCCCTTCCACCCAAGGGGAAGTCCGCGATGCGGTGGTGTTCGCGCTCGACCTGATCGACAAGGGCACCCTGCGCGTCGCCGAGAAAAAGGGCAACGAGGGCTGGCATGTCCATCAATGGCTGAAAAAGGCCGTGTTGCTGTCGTTCCGCCTCAATGACAACACCATCATCAAAAACGGTCCCGGCGATGCCGTCTGGTGGGACAAGGTGCCGTCGAAATTCGACGGTTGGGATGCAACCCATTTCCGTGAAGCCGGTTTCCGTGCCGTGCCGAACTGCACCGTGCGCCGTGGGGCCTATATCGCATCGGGCGTGATCCTGATGCCGTCATTCGTCAATATCGGCGCCTATGTCGACAGCGGCACCATGGTTGATACCTGGGCCACGGTCGGCTCCTGCGCCCAGATCGGCAAGAATGTGCATCTGTCGGGCGGTGTTGGCATCGGTGGCGTGCTGGAGCCGTTGCAGGCAGGCCCGACCATCATCGAAGACAACTGCTTCATCGGCGCGCGCTCGGAAGTGGTCGAAGGCGTGGTGATCGGCGAAGGCTCGGTGCTGTCGATGGGTGTCTATATCGGTGCCTCGACCAAGATCATCGACCGCGCCACCGGCGAAGTGTTTATCGGCCGTGTGCCGCCCTATTCGGTGGTGGTCTCCGGCAATCTGCCCGGCAAGCCCTTGCCCAATGGCGAACCCGGCCCTTCGCTCTATTGCGCCGTGATTGTCAAACGGGTGGACGCACAGACACGCTCCAAGACCGCCATCAACGACCTGTTGCGGGACTGAAACCGATGACGGTTGACCCGCGCGATCCTGTCGCCCTGACCCAAGCCCTTGTGCGCTGTCCCTCGGTCACCCCCGAGGAAGGCGGTGCCTTGAGCCTGATCGAGGCGGTTTTGAAGGATGCGGGGTTTGCCACCACCCGCACACTGTTCTCGGAACCGGGTACGCCCGATGTCGACAATCTCTATGCACGGATCGGCACGGGCAGTCCCTGCCTGATGTTTGCCGGACATACCGATGTCGTCCCCACCGGCGATGTGGCGGCATGGACCTCGCCGCCCTTTGCCGGCGAGATCATCAAGGGCACGCTTTACGGGCGCGGCACCACCGATATGAAAGGCGGCGTGGCCGCTTCCATCGCGGCCAGCTTGCGCTTTCTGGACGCGCAACAGGGACCGTTCAAAGGCTCGATCGCTTTTCTGCTGACCGGTGACGAGGAAGGCCCCGCCGTCAACGGCACTGTCAAATTGCTGGAATGGGCCAAGGCCCAGGGCGAGACATGGGACCACTGCATCCTGGGCGAGCCCACCAATCCGGAGCGGTTGGGCGACATGATCAAGATCGGGCGGCGCGGTTCGCTGACCGGTGTGGTCAGCGTGCAGGGCAAGCAGGGGCATGTGGCCTATCCCGATCTGGCGATCAACCCGATCAGCGGCTTGATGCGCCTGATGGCGGCGTTGAAAGACACGCCGCTGGATGCGGGGACCGCGCATTTCGCGCCCTCCAATCTCGAATTCACCAGCGTCGATGTCGGCAATCCCGCCAGCAATGTGATCCCCAATACGGCCCAAGCGGTGTTCAATGTCCGCTTCAACGATGTCTGGACCTCGACCAGTCTGGCGGAAGAGCTGGGCGCGCGCCTGCACACAGCGGCGGGCAACGAGGTGCGCTATCAGGTGGAGTTCAAACCCACCAATGCCGAAGCCTTCCTGACGGCTCCCGGCCCGTTTGTGGAGATGGTGGCCGATGTCGTGGCCACACAGACCGGACTGGCCCCGAAACTGTCGACGACAGGCGGCACATCGGATGCCCGTTTCATCAAGAATTATTGTCCGGTGCTGGAATTCGGTCTGGTCGGCCAGACCATGCACCAGATCGACGAGCGCGTAGAAACGGCTGATCTGGTGGAACTGGCCGCTATTTATCAGGCCATTCTGGACCGTTACTTTCAGTCGTAATCCACGCCCACAAGATAAAGCCCTGCCGAGGGGGCCATCGGGCCGCACCGCGCCCGCTGGCAGGCCTTCAGCGCATCTTCCAGATCCTGCACCGTCCAGCGGCCCGACCCGACCAGCGCCAAGGATCCGACCATCGAACGCACCTGATGATGCAGGAACGAGCGAGCCGAGGCATGGATGTGGATTTCCTCGCCCACCCGCACCACGTCCAGCCGGTCCAGAGTCCGCAACGGGCTGTTGGCCTGACATTCGGCGGCGCGGAAGGTCGTGAAATCATGCTTGCCGAGCAGGCGTTGCGCGCCCTCGTGCATGAGACCGGCCTCCAGAGGCCAAGGCACATGCCAGATGCGGTTGCGCTCGAGGCTTGGATGCGGGCGGCGGTTCAAAATCCGGTAGAGATAATGGCGTTTGCGTGCCGACATCCGCGCGCTGAACGTCTCGTCGACCTTTTCGGCGGACAGGATCGTCACCGGTTCGGGCTTGAGATAGGCATTGATGGCATCGCGGACCGTATCGGGCTTCCAGTCGCGCTCCAGATCGAAATCGATCACCTGATTCGTGGCATGCACGCCGGAATCGGTGCGTCCAGCCGCATGAATCCGCAGGGTCTGGCCGGAAAAGCCCAGAATGGCCTCTTCAATCGCCTGCTGGACAGTGCGATGGCCCTTCTGGTGTTGCCAGCCGGCATAGGGGGTGCCGTCATATTCGACGATGAGTTTATAGCGCGGCATCACAAAAACCGTTGTGGCGGGGCCAGCGGCAGGCCGCGCAGAAAATCGCTGGCAGGCATCGGCTTCGATCCGGCCCGTTGCAGGGTCAACACACGCACCGCACCCTGCCCGCAGGCGACCGTCAACTGCGGATCGAGCAAGGCCCCCGCTTCGCCTGCCCCCGCGACACAGGTGGCTTGCAGGATTTTGACCCGCTCCGGCCCTTTGCCGAAATCGAACTGGGCAAAAGCTCCGGGAAAGGGCGACAGCCCCCTGATCAGGTCATGCACCTGCGTATTGGGTTGCGTCCAATCAATCCGGCTGTCCTCGTTGCCGATCTTTTTGGCATAGAGCACGCCCTCTTCAGCCTGTTCGGTAAATACGAGACTGCCTTGGGCCAGCGCCGCCAATGCCTTGACCATCAGCCCGGCGCCGCGCACCGCCAGCTCATCATGCAACTGGCCTGCCGTCATCTCCGGCCCGATTGCCACAGGCTCGACCATGCCGACGGGGCCGGTATCCAGCCCTTCGGCCATCCGCATCACTGCAATGCCGGTTTCCCGATCACCGCTCATGATCGCCCGCTGGATCGGTGCGGCGCCACGCCAGCGCGGCAACAAGGAGGCATGGAGGTTGAGACAGGCCAGACGCGGCGCATCCAGAATGGCTTTGGGCAAAATCATCCCGTAAGCCACCACAACCGCGACATCGGCGTTGAAAGCGGCAAATCGCCCGGCCTCTTCCGGCGTGCGCAGGGTGGTCGGAGTCAGCACCGGCAGGCCCAAAGCCTCGGCGGCCTTGTGGACGGGCGACAGGCGCAAGGCCATACCGCGACCGGCAGGCGCGGGGGCGCGGCTATAGACCGCGACAATCTCGTGGCCTGCCGCATGCACCGCCTGCAAGGTGTGGACCGCAAAATCCGGCGTGCCCATCACGATCACCCGCAAGGGCTTGGAGGCAGGCGACAGATCAGGCTTGGCCGTGATCGGGCTCATTGCGCCCCTTTCAGTCATCGCTGTCGCGTTTGGCGGCCTTGATGAATTTCTTGATAACCCGCTCGCGCTTCAGCCGCGACAGATGGTCGATAAACAGCACGCCGTTGAGATGGTCGATCTCGTGCTGGATGCAGGTGGCCAGCAGGCCCTCGCAATCCATCTCGTGATCATGCCCGTTGGCATCGTGATAACGGATGCGCACAGCGGCGGGACGTTCGACCTCGGCATAATAATCGGGGATCGACAGACAGCCTTCCTGATGGATATTCAACTCGTCCGACACCGCGATGATTTCGGGATTGATGAAGGCCATCGGGTGTTTCTCGTCCTCTTTGGGCGAGACATCGACGGTGACAACCCGTTCGGTCACCCCGATCTGGATCGCGGCTAGGCCGATGCCCGGTGCGTCATACATGGTGGCAAACATGTCGTCGACAAGCGCCTGCACACGCGCATCAAAGGCCGTGACCGGTTTTGAAACCAGTCTGAGCAAGGGATCGGGCAGGATGATAATGGGTCTGATGGTCATCATGTGAGTGACATAATCAACCACGGGCTTTGCGTCAAATTGTTCTATCGCAAAAACCGTTCTGTTTTCGTTCTCGACAGGCAATCCAGATATGCTAGGGTCCGGCTCTGTTGAGTCTCCTCCCCCTCATTGTTTCGGACGGCATATGGATCAGGTTTTGTTCAATCTCGGCGGCATTGCGGTCACGCCGTCTCTTCTTGCCATTGTGGTGCTGATGCTGGGCCTGTCGCTGGTGATCCGGCGGCCGCAATCACCGCTCAAAGACGAATTGGCCGAAGCGCTGGCGCTTGAGCGGCAACGCGACATGGAGGAAAAACTCTCGGCCTTGTTGCGCGTGCAGGCGGAACTGAATGGCCGCATGGCGCAAATGGGCGAGACCGTCGACAGCAAGCACGGGCATCTGACCCGCATGCTCAGCGAAAGACTGGAAGGCTTGCAGACCCGTCTGGGCGAGGGCATGACCGCGCATCTGACCAACACCCATGACAATCTGACCAAACTCAACGAGCGGCTGGCGGTGATCGACGAGGCGCAAAAGCGCATGGGGCTTTTGACCAGCGAAATGCTGTCGCTCAAGGATATTCTGTCCAACAAGCAAAGCCGCGGCGCGTTCGGTCAGGGCCGGATGGAGGCGATCGTGCGCGACAGCCTGCCGCCCTCGGCCTATGAATTCCAGGCGACGCTGGCCAATGGCAAACGGCCCGATTGCATCATCCGCCTGCCCGGCGATCCGCGCCCGCTGATCATCGATGCCAAATTCCCGCTGGAGGGCTTCACCGCCTTCAGAGAGGCCCAGACGGACGAGGCCAAGAAGGCCGCAATCGCCCGCGTCAAAACCGATATCGGGGCGCATATCCGCGATATTGCCGAAAAATACCTGACCCCCGGCGTGACACAGGAGATTGCCATTCTGTTCGTGCCGGCCGAGTCGCTTTATGCCGATCTGCAGGAGCATTTCGAGGATGTGGTGCAACGCGCCCATCGTGCCCGCATCCTGATTGTCTCGCCCTCGCTGTTGATGATGGCCATTCAGGTCATGCAGGCGATTGTGCGTGACAGCAAGATGCGCGAACAGGCCCACCAGATTCAGGACGAGGTGCGCCGCCTGCTCGAGGATGTCGGCCGCCTGCGCGACCGCGTCGGCAAACTCGACACGCATTTCCGGCAATCCCAAGAAGACGTGATCCAGATCACCACCTCGGCCGACAAGGTGCTCAAGCGCGGCGAGCGGATCGAGGCGATGGATTTCGAGGCCCCCGCCATTGCGCTGACCGCCGGTCAACCCGCCCCGCTCGGTGACATCATCCCGCCCCCGGAGCCGGACACTCTGCCCTCGCCGCTCAACCGCAACCGCGATTTGCTGGGATAACAAGGTCTGTCATGACCGCCCTTGTGGCGGTCATCCACGACATGTTGGTGGTTCCAAAAACGAGGATGGCCGGGACAAGCCCGGCCATGACAATGCTGTCAAATTTAAAGGCAAGCCAACAGGCTCAGTCCTTCACCACCATGATATGCACGCGGCGCGGGCCGTGGGCACCGAGCAGGATGACCTGTTCGATGTCGCCGGAACGCGAAGGGCCTGTGACCCAATTGACCACGCGCGGCATCTGGCCCTTGCCATATTGGGCGCGCAGATTGGACCACATGGTCTCGTAATCGCCGGTAATATCCTTGGCGCTGACCACGACCAAAGCGTGATCGGGCAGGAAGTTGATGGTGGTGGGATTGTCCGCACTTGCCGTCATCACCAGCGTGCCGGTTTCCGCGACACCCGCAAATGCATGGTTGAGACCGGCCAGATCATTGCCGTCACTCGGCCCGTGCGACAGTTCGATGGCCGTCTTGCTCCAGTCCAGCCCCGCCATGCGCGGATCACTGCCGATCCGCAACTGCGCGGGCAGGTTGTTCTGGCGCAGATAATCGGCCACTGCCGAAGGCACATCCTGATAGGACTCCACATCGACCACAGAGGCCAGCGTGGCTTCCGCCTGTTCCTTGAACAAAGCGACCTGCCCCTCATGCGGCAATTGGCCACGGGCGACCGTCAGACCGCGCGGAGCACTGGCCAACCGCTCGTTGATGGTGTCGAGCCGTGGCTTTTCAGTGCCCGTCACGCCCAGCGAGCGGCGGATGGTGGACAGGATTTCCTCGCGCGCGCTCATGCGGCCCTCCCAGTGTTCGGGGTCGATTTGCGGCTGGCCTGATAGCGGCTCTGGAAAGTGCCGCCCTGCGGAGCCGGGAAATCGCGATAATCCGTCCAGCCCGAAGCCAGCGGCAACGAGGTGAAACGCCCTTTGTCGCGTCCCATCCAGCCCATGACATTCATCATCAGCTTGGTGGTGAAACGGTACAGCCCCGGACGCTTGGCAAAAAACGCCCAGAACTTGATCCCCGAACGCATGGTGGCGGGTGACAGATGCCGTTCGAATTCATGCTCGCGCCAATGCCGCATCATCTTGGGCAAGGGTATCCGCACCGGACAGACGCTCTCGCAACGGCCGCAGAAGGTCGAGGCATTGGGCAGATGCCCCGCTTTGTCGACCCCCAGCAAAGTCGGGGTCAGCACCGCGCCCATCGGACCGGGATAGACCCAGCCGTAGGCATGGCCGCCGACCGCGTGATAGACAGGGCAATGGTTCATGCAAGCGCCACAGCGGATACAGCGCAACATGTCCTGGAACGCCGTGCCGAGCATCGATGAACGGCCATTGTCCAGAATCACCACATGGTAGTTTTCCGGCCCGTCGAGATCGGCGGCGCGGCGCGGGCCGGTCGAGAACGTGGTGTAGACCGACATTTCCTGTCCGGTCGCCGAACGGGCCAGCACGCGCAGGATCTGGCTGACATCTTCCAGCGTCGGCACGATCTTTTCGAGCGAGGCAATCACGATATGGGTTTTCGGCAGGGTTTGCGTCAGATCGCCGTTGCCCTCGTTGGTCACGATGATCGAACTGCCGGTTTCGGCCACCAGAAAATTCGCGCCGGTAATGCCGACATCGGCGGCCAGAAATTTCGAACGCAACACCTGCCGCGCTTCGGTCAGCAATTGCACCGGCTCGGACAAATCACGATCGGCATCGAGATG
>CANGOE010000042.1 GCA_947455455.1 Hyphomicrobiales bacterium | reverse complement strand
GACCGTCATTGCCGCCGTTGAAAAGGATCGCCGCGCTTTGACCCTCGAAGCCGCCGATCTTGTCTATCATCTTTTGGTCGTGCTTCGCATCGGCGGCGTATCGGTGCAGGATGTGATGGGGGAGTTGCAAAGGCGGACGGCCCAGACAGGGCTGGCTGAAAAAGCATCGCGTCCCAAAGAGTGAGCGTTGTTGCAAACGGTTCAATCACGCATGACCGGATCATCCGGTTCGGAGACGAGCATGGACAGCCAACTGTCTGAGAGTGATTTATCTGCCTATCGCGTGTTTGCCCGTGATGACTGGGCGGCTTTGCGTGCCGATACGCCGTTGACCCTGACGGTTGAGGATCTCGTCAAATTGCAATCGGTCAATGATCCGATTTCGATCGAGGAGGTGGTGGCGATCTATCTGCCGTTGTCGCGTCTGTTGTCGCTCTATGTCGCGGCCACACAGGGCCTGTTCAAGGCCACACAGCGGTTTCTGATGGCCGCCGATGGCAAGGTGCCTTATGTGATCGGTCTGGCGGGTTCGGTTTCGGCGGGCAAATCCACCACCGCCCGTGTGTTGCGGGCTTTGCTGTCGCGCTGGCCCAACACGCCCAAAGTGGAACTGATCACCACCGACGGTTTTCTCCACCCCAACAAAATTCTGGAATCGCAGGGCCTGATGGAGCGCAAGGGCTTTCCCGAAAGCTATGACGGGGCGGCTTTGTTGCGGTTTTTGTCGGATATCAAGGCCGGCAAAAGCCATGTCGAAGCCCCGGTCTATTCGCATCTGGTCTATGATGTGGTGCCCAACGAGACAATATCGGTCGACCGTCCCGATATTCTGATTGTCGAAGGCCTGAATGTGTTGCTGTCGGGCCGCAGTGGCAAGGGCGATGCCGCCATTCCGGTTGTGTCCGACTTTTTCGATTTCTCGATCTATCTGCATGCCGAGGAAGAACAGCTCGAACGCTGGTATATCGAGCGTTTCATGCGCTTGCGCCAGACGGCATTCCGCGATCCGCGCTCCTATTTCAAAAAATATGCGGAGCTGACCGATGAAGAGGCCGAAGCCACGGCCCATAGCATCTGGTCACGCATCAATCTGCCGAATCTGCACGAGAATATCCTGCCGACGCGTCCGCGCGCCGGATTGATCCTAACCAAAGGCGCGAGCCACCGCATCGAGCAGGTGGCTTTGCGCAAGCTCTGAGGATCAGCGACCCAACAGCCCTTCGGCCATGGCCAGATCACGCAGGTTCTGATCCGGACGCGCACCGATATGGCTGATGATCTCGCTGGCGGCCAGTGCCCCCAGACGCGCGCAATCGAGCGGCGCGCGGCCTTGCGACAGGCCGAACAGGAAGCCTGCGGCGTAGAGATCGCCTGCGCCCGTGGTGTCGACCACCCGTTCCACCGGCACGGCAGGGCATGATTGCACGCCCGCTTCCTCGACCACCAGCGCGCCTTGCTCGGAACAGGTCACCACGGCCAGCAATCCCTTGCGGCGCAAGGCGGCAACCGCCGTATCAAGATCGGACGTGGCATAGAGACTGCGCAATTCGTGCATATTGGCGAACAGGATATCGACCGTGCCGCCGGTGATCAGATCCAGAAATTCATCCCGGTAGCGGTCGACGCAAAAACTGTCGGAGAGCGTCAGCGCGACCTTGCGTCCGGCCTGATGGGCAATCTCGGCGGCTTTGACAAAGGCCTGCTTGGCGGCAGGCGGATCCCACAAATAGCCTTCCAGATAGGTGATCTGTGCGGCTTTGACACAATCTTCATCGACATCCTGCGGACCGAGATCCTGACAGGTGCCGAGATAGGTGTTCATCGTCCGCTCGCCATCGGGCGTGATCAGAATCATGCATTTGGCGGTGACTTTGCCTTCGGTGGCGGCGGGAGTGGGGAAATGCACACCGGCGGCGCGGATATCATGGGCAAAAGCGTCACCTGCGGCATCATTGCGCACCTTGCCGATAAAGGCCGCCTTGCCGCCGAACGAGGACACGCCGACAATGGTATTGGCGGCCGAACCACCCGAAATCAGCGTGGCCGGACCCATATCATGATACAGCGCCTCGGATTCCACTTCGCTGACCAATTGCATCGAGCCTTTGGCCAGGCCGCGCTTGATCAGAAAATCATCTTCGGTGCGGGCCAGAACATCGATAATGGCATTGCCAATACCAAGCACATCAAAACGGGCAGAGGTCATTGCGGGTCCAATCTCGGCTTTTCACGGTGTGGGGCATCGTTTCGCATTGCGCGGCGGGCAGGTCAAGTTTGGAGGGTGATCAAGCGCGGGCCGCTTTTAGGGCCGTTCCGGTCCGATGGCTTGATCAAGCAACTGGTGCAGGGCCGTGATGGTGGGTTCGTCGAGCTGGCCGATCCGTTTGGCCAGCTTGTTGGCCAAAGAGGTGGCTTCGGGCGAAAGACCGCCGGTCTGGATCGAAATGCGCGGATGCGACAGATCCGCCAGCCGCATCAGTTCCTCGGCATCATCCCAGATGACGTTGAAATAAGCGATCACCCGTTGCACGAACACCCAATTCGGCCGGCCGCGCCGTCCGTGTTCGAGGGCGGAGAGATAGGTCGGGCTGACCCCGATGTCTTCGGCCATGTCTTTCAACAGGACCCCGCGTTCCTTGCGCATGGCGCGCAATTTGGCACCGAAGGGGGTCATGCCTCGCCCTTGCGGCGGCGCAAACGGACATAAAGCGCGCCCGATCCGCCCTGATGCGGGGCCGCTTCCTCAAAACCCATCACGACAGAGCGCAAATCGGGCATCCGCAACCATTCCGGCACGGAGCGGCGCAGAATGCCTTTGGCATGGGGCTCGCCATCCTGCAGGCGGGTGGTCGGGGTGGCTCCTTTGCCGGTCACAACCAGAACCAGACGGGCGTGATCGGCCTGGGCGCGGTGCAGGAAACGCCGTAACCGTTCATGCGCGTCATGCTGGCGGAAACCGTGGAGATCAAGCACCGCATCGATCTCGTATTGCCCGCGCGACACCTGTTTGATCAGCTTGCGCTCGATGGTGGCAAGCGGCGGCGAGGCTGTTGCGCGCACCGGCACCGGCGGGGCAACCGCCAGCTTGCTGGCCGCCAGTTGCGCAAGGGATTCGGCTGAGGCTTTCGAGGCGGCTTTTTTGGGTTTGGCGGCCGGAGGCGGCGCAATGGTCTGCACCGGTTCTGCAACGGGTTCGGCTTTCAGCACCCGTTTGCCATGCAAGGGCACAATCGAGCGGGTCACCTCACGCCAGAGCGCAATCTCGTTGTGATGGAGAGGGCGTGGGCGAGGAGCCATCGGGGTCAGACCAAAGGTTAGCCGGTTCGGATCATCCCGCCGCAGGACCGGTAACCACCGGCGGGCATGATCATTGTTTTATTGGGGCTGCGTATCGGGTGAACCTGCGGATTCGGTGGCAATCAAATGCCAGTTCGGGTTCGGATTGCGGGCCTGACGGGCAAAGGTCCAGATATCGGTCACATCCACGATTTTATCGGGCGCACCCTCCACCACGGTTCCGGCCGCATCTTTGGTGGCCGAAATCAGTTTGGAGGAGAATTTCACGGAAAGCTGGATCATGCCGTCACGCAAATGGGCATCGACCAATTCAGCCGAGTCGAGCGACACAAAGGTGGTGGTCATCACCTCGCCGCGCTTTTCGCGTTCGGCAATGGCGGCTGAAAAGCCTTCATAGACATCATGCGACAACAGGTTTTTCAGACTGTCGCGGTCCCCTTGGGCGAAGGCAACGACGATCATCTCATAGGCCGCGCGTGCGCCGGACACGAAATCTTTGGGGTGGAAGCCTTTTTCATAGGCGGCGATTTCGTCCAGATGGCCTGCCAGCGGAGATCCATCCACGGCAAAACCTTTCCAGCGCTCGGTTGTGAAGGGGCTGGATGCGGGCGCACCGGAATCGGAGCGCATGCCGGGCATCGGCACCACATTGTCATAGGGCGCGGGCTGGTCGTTCTGGTCGGATTTCGGACGGAATTGCTCGCTCCGGTCTTCTTCGTGTCCGGTGCGCATTCCCAAAACGGAATAGAGCCGCCAGCCGACAAATGCGGCCATGATGATGAAGACCAATGTGGAGAAATCAAAAGAACTGCTCATATTGCCAACCTATGCTCGTCACCCGAGAAACCCGTTCCCTCCATATATAGGATAGGGAGGGTATAAACATCCAGCCATACACGAAGAATTACGTCATAAAATCCGCCCGCAAACATAGCAGGAACCATTTGGACAACAAGAACAACTTGTCCGGCCCGTCTTATCCGTGCTAGCCGGAAAGGCGAGATTGCGTATGAATGAAACCTTGATTGATTCTGTCACACATGAGGAGGCCTGATATGGCTGACAACGAACCAGAGGCTTTACCCTCGCTGAATGCTTTGGCCCAATATATCAAGGACTTGTCCTTTGAAAATCCCAATGCGCCAGCCTCGCTGGGTCCGCAGGCACAGGGTCCCAATATTTCGATTTCCGTCAATGTGAATGCCAAGGCCCTGTCCGAGACCGATTACGAGGTCGAATTGGTGCTGGAAGGCAAAGCGGGCGATTCACCCAATGTCCTGTTTAATTTCGAGCTGGTCTATGCCGGTATTTTCCGGTTGCAGAACGTGCCGCAGGACCATTCCGCGCCTGTGGTCATGATCGAATGTCCGCGTCTGCTGTTCCCCTTCGCCCGCCAGATCGTCGCCGATGCGGTGCGCAATGGCGGCTTCCCGCCTTTGTTCATCGACCCGATCGATTTTGCCGCTCTCTATCGCGAGCGTGTGAACGATCTGGCCGGCAAGGAAGTGGCAGGACAGGCCTGATATTTCAAATTTCGGGTAACCTCATGACACATGCCGGGATACAAGCCATTACGGTTCTTCCCGGCGTGATCCACTATCCGGGCTATTATGATGCGGAAGCCTGCCGCGCTCTGGTGGTTACCTTGCGCCGGATCGCCGAAGCGGCTCCGTTTTTCACCCCGACAATGCCCAAAACCAACAAGCCCTTTTCGGTCCGCATGACCAATTGCGGCAGTCTGGGATGGGTGTCCGATCAGTCGGGCTATCGCTACCAGCCCGATCATCCGGTGACCAAACGCCCATGGCCTGCCATGCCCCCCGAATTGACGGCGTTGTGGCAGGATGTAGCGGAGGGAGCCTTGCCGCCCGAGGCCTGTCTGATCAATTATTACGAGCCGACAGCCCGCATGGGCCTGCATCAGGACCGCGACGAGCAGACCTTTGACGCGCCGGTTGTGTCGGTTTCGCTGGGGGATACGGCGCTGTTCAGGATCGGCGGCACCGACAGGCGTGATCCGACCCGTTCGTTCAGATTGCAATCAGGGGATGTTGTGGTGTTTGGCGGGCCGGCGCGGCTGGCTTTTCACGGCATCGACCGGCTTTACGCCGGTAGCTCGACTCTGCTCGATAAAGGCGGGCGGCTGAACCTGACATTGCGGCGCGTCACGCCGCAATCCTGATCACACGGTCTGTCCAGCCTGTCGCCGGTCCATCAAGCGGGTTTCGGTCCGCCTTTGGCCACACCGACCAAAGCAGGGCGCAAGACGCGCTCGCCGATCACAAAACCGGGCTGGACCACCTGCGTCACGGTTCCGGCCGCAACGGTTGTATCTTCGGCCTCGAACATCGCCTGATGCAGGTTCGGGTCAAACCGCTCGTTGAGAGGCTCGACCTTGCGGATGCCGTGGCGTTCCAGTGTTTTCAGCAAATCCCGCTCGGTCAATTCAATACCGTCCAGCATCGGCTTGATGGTGGCATCGGCCTGATCGCGGGCTTCCTGCGGGATGCTTTCGAGCGCGCGGCGCAGATTATCGGTGACATTGAGCATGTCGCGGGCAAAGCCTGTGGTGGCATAAGCGCGGGCATCGGCCACTTCCTTTTCGGTGCGGCGGCGCAGATTTTCCATCTCGGCCAAGGTGCGCAACAGCTTGTCTTTCAGCGCATCGACTTCGGCCTGCAAGGCTTTTTCGGCATTTTCAACAGCATCGGGATGCACCTCGGTGACGGATTCTGCGGTCTCCGGGGCGGCTGGCTGTGAGGTGTGTGGATCGGTCATTGGGTCCGTTTCTCGGTTCATTCAGGTGCCAATCGGACGATTGGCCGAAAGAGGATGGGTTGAGCATAAAAGGCGCATGGCACAAGGTGCTGGCCCTGTCATCTCCCGATATCAGGATTGGAGCGGCAAAAATCAAGATGCCGCCGGGCTCTTTTTGCTCTCGGCGGGTGGATTCAGGATGGCATGAAGGGTTGTTTCGATGGTTTTGTTGCGGCTGGCATGCATGATTTTCGATCCTGTCAGATCGGTGACATAGAACACATCGACGACTTTTTCACCGAAGGTCGCAATATGGGCCGAGGCGATGTTGAGATTGAGCTTGCCCAGAGCGGTGGTCAGTTCATACAGCAAGCCCGGACGATCCAGCCCCGACACTTCAACCACTGTATAGCGGTTGGACAGGGCATTATCGATCACCACTTCGGCGACGACATGGAAGGCCTTGCTGTGCTTGCGCTCGTGCTTGGCGGCCACGGCTTCGGCAATCCTGATTTCGCCTTTCAGGGCCTGTTCGATGCTATAGGCGACGCGGTTGGCACGGCGCAATTCGTCCTGGTCATCGTCAAAGGCGCGCGAGACCGAGATCGTATCCAGCGCCATGCCGTCGGTTGTCGTGAAAATCTGCGCATCGACAATATTGGCTCCGGCCGCGGCACAGGCGCCGGTAATGATGGCCAGCAGGCGCGGATGGTCGGTGGCGGTAATGGTCAATTCGGTCACGCCACGGAATTTGTCGGTTGCCACTTCGGTGGCCAGTGAGCGCATGTCTTTTTCGGCCGCCAGCAGAAAACGGGCGTGGCGGACGCGGTGTTCCTGATCCACCTTCAGCCAATAGGCCGGATAGTGGCGGCTGATATAGGCATCGATTTCCGGATCGGACCAGCCCGGCAGGGCATTGCGGGTCATATGCTGGGCGTGGGCGACCCGTTGGGCGCGGTCGATGGTGGAATGGCCACCGGCCAGAATGATTTCGGTTTCCCAAAACAAGGTGCGGAGCAACTGGCCTTTCCAGCCGTTCCATACACCCGGCCCCACGGCCATAATATCGCAGACGGTCAGCACCAGCAGCAGTTTCAGCCGTTCCAGCGTCTGGACAATCGCCGAAAAGGTTTCGATGGTGCGCGGATCGGACAGGTCGCGGCTTTGCGCGATGGTCGACATGTCCAGATGGTGTTCGATCAGCCACGCCACCGCTTCGGTTTCCGCCTCGTTGAGGCCCAGACGCGGACACAGACTGCGTGCGACTTTGGCGCCGGCGATCGAATGGTCTTCGGGGCGGCCTTTGGCGACATCATGCAGAAAAATTGCGACAGCCAGCACCGTACGGTTGCGGATGGTCGGCAAAATCTCGTTGGCCACCGGCAGTTCGTCTTTCAACAGTCCCTTTTCGAGGCTCGACAGCACACCGAGCGAGCGCAACAGATGCTCGTCCACCGTGTAATGGTGATACATGTTGAACTGCATCAAAGCGACGATCCGGCCGAATTGCGGGATAAAACGGCCCAGCAGGCCGGTTTCATTCATCCGCCGCAACACGGCTTCAGGCGCGTTGTTGGAGGTCAGAAGATCGAGAAACAGCCGGTTGGCTTCCGGATCGGCGCGCAATTGAGCGTTGACCAACCGCAAGGATTGCGTGACCAGCCGCGTGGCATCGGGATGGATGGCATGGCCGAGCCGATTGGCCAGCCAGAACAGTTTCAGCAGATTGACCGGGTTTTTGATGAAGATATCGGGCTTTGCCGCAGATAACCGGCCGCTGACCAGCACGAAATCGGGATTATCGGCAATGCGGGTCTGCTGGCGTTTGAGCCGGCCCAACACGCGGTCCAGCATCGGTTTTTTCTTGGTGTGACGGGCTTCAAGGGCCGCGCAGACAATCGCCGTCAGATCACCGACATCCTTGGCTGTCAGAAAATACCGCTTCATGAAGCGTTCGACACCGGACAGGCCGCCATGTCCGGCATAGCCCATCCGTTCCGAAATCACCCGTTGCAGATCGAAAGACAGGCGCTCTTCGGCGCGTCCGGTGGCAAAATGCATGTGGCATCTGACCCGCCACAAAAATTCCTCGCACGCCTCGAACAGGGCATATTCATCAGGCTCGAACAGGCCGGCATCAACCAGATCGACCGTGCGCTTGACCCGATAGGCGTATTTGGCAATCCAGAACAGCGTGTTCAGATCACGGAACCCGCCTTTGCCTTCTTTGACATTGGGTTCGACCAGATAGCGCGATGTGCCAGCGCGGGTGACGCGGCGTTCGCGTTCGGCCAGCTTTTCGGCGACAAATTCGGGCGCGGTGCCGATGACAATATCCTTGTCGAAGCGGGCTTCGAATTCGGCATAGAGCTTGGTCTCGCCGATGATGAAGCGGGCTTCCAGCAAGGCGGTGCGGATGGTCATATCCGCCTTGCCCTCGCGGATACATTCTTCGACGGTGCGGGTGGAATGGCCGACCTTGAGCTTGAGATCCCACAGGGCATAGAGAATGATTTCAACCACGCTTTCAGACCAGGGCGTGGTTTTGTAGGGCAACAGAAACAGCAAATCGATGTCGGAGCCGGGGGCCAGCGTGCCGCGTCCGTATCCGCCCACTGCGGCGACCACCATATGTTCGGCTGTGGAGGGGTTGTCGGCGGGATAGAATATCTGGGTGGCGACCTCGAACAGGGCCGCAATGCAACTGTCCATCACCCGCGACAAATGTCCGGCGCAGGCCATGCCGTTGCGTTTGGCAAACAGGATGGCTTCCGCATTGGCCCGCTCATGGGTCAGGGCTTCTTGCAACACAGCCACAACCGCCTTGCGGCCTTGGGCCATGTCGCGGGCCTCGCGGGCCGCTTCCATGACCGCGCGGCGCAACCGATCGGGATCAAACACGGTGATCTTGCGGTCCGTGGCGGGATCGTTGCTGGCAAGAACCTTTTGGGCGGGATCCATCGGTTCACAGGCTCCGTTGCAGGTGAGGGGTGAAACCGTGACAGTTTCACCCGAATCCCTGTGCAGTGCCTGCTTTGCCGTCTGTCGTCAACAGAGCTTTTGACGAGCCTGTCTCTTTGCCTGTTTAATGGGCAGAAGCGGCGGCCTTGGCCTGTTTGCGACGGGCATGCAGGATGAATTCCGTATAGCCGTTGGGCTGACTGCGACCTTTGAAAATCAGGTCGGCGGCCGCCTGGAAGGCGATGCCGTTGCAGGCCGGAGCCATCGGCTGATACAGCGGATCACCGGCATTCTGGCGGTCGACCACGGCGGCCATCCGCGTCATGCTTTCCATCACCTGCGCCTCGCTGACAACGCCATGGGCCAGCCAGTTGGCCAGATGCTGGCTGGAAATCCGCAAGGTGGCGCGGTCTTCCATCAAGCCGATATCATGGATATCGGGGACCTTGGAACAGCCCACACCCTGATCGATCCAGCGCACGACATAGCCGAGAATACCCTGGACGTTGTTGTCGATTTCCTGCTTCACATCTTCGGGCGACCAGTTGGACTGTGCGGTCGGAATGGTCAGGATATCGCTCAGTTTCGCGCGGGGATGGCCGGTCAATTCCTGCTGGCGCGCACCGACATCGACCTGATGATAGTGCAAGGCATGCAAGGTGGCCGCCGTAGGTGACGGAACCCATGCCGTATTGGCACCCGCTTTGGGGTGGCCGATTTTCTGGCTGAGCATATCGGCCATCCGGTCGGGAGCCGCCCACATGCCTTTGCCGATCTGCGCCTTGCCGGGTAGTCCGCAGGCCAGACCCGTATCGACGTTGGAATCCTCATAGGCAGGCAACCAGACAGAGCTGCGCATGTCGTTTTTGCGGACCATCGGTCCGGCTTCCATCGAGGTATGGATTTCATCGCCGGTGCGGTCCAAAAAGCCGGTATTGATGAAAGCCACACGATTCGGGGTCGCCAGAATACAGGCCTTCAGATTGGCGCTGGTGCGGCGTTCCTCGTCCATGATGCCCATTTTGAGGGTATAGCGCGGCAGGCCGAGCAGATCTTCGACCTTGGCAAACAGGCTGTCGGCCCAAGCCACTTCGTCGGGGCCGTGCATTTTGGGCTTCACAATATAGACCGAGCCGGTGCGCGAATTGTGCAACGGGCCTTTCGATTGCAGATCATGCATGGCAATCAGCACCGAAACCGCGGCATCGATGATGGTTTCGGGCACTTCGTGACCGGCCTGATTGCGGACCACATCGGTCATCATGTGATGGCCGACATTGCGCACCAGCATCAGCGAGCGGCCCGGCAAAACCAGCGTGCCGCCATTGGCCGATGTGAAATTGCGGTCGTGGTTGAGGTGGCGCTCGACCACCTGCCCGCCCTTTTCAAACGAGGCACTCAACGTGCCCTTCATCAGACCCAGCCAGTTGCGGTAGATCTCGACCTTGTCCTCGGCATCCACCGCCGCCACGCTGTCTTCCATATCCATGATGGTGGTGATCGCGGATTCGATCACCAGATCGGACACGCCAGCGGGATCGGTTTTGCCGATCGCCGTCGAGCGGTCGATGCGGATTTCCAGATGCAGTTTGTGATTGACCAGCACAATGGCTTCGGGCAGGGCGGTTGAACCGCGATAGCCGACAAAGGCCGATGGATCGGCGAGGCCCGTGGTACTGCCATCGTTCAGGGTCACCAGCAATGCGCCGTTATGGACGGCATAGGCGGTGACATCGGCATGGTGGCCCTTGGCAAGCGGGGCGGCCTGATCGAGCAACTGCTTGGCCTTTTGCACCACAACCGCGCCGCGCTTGGCGTTGAAGCCCTTGCCGCGCGCCAGTTCGCCTTCATCCGATACGGCATCGGTCCCATACAGCGCATCATACAAACTGCCCCAGCGGGCATTGGCGGCATTGAGCGCATAACGGGCATTCGACATCGGCACGACCAATTGCGGACCGGCAATCATGCCGATTTCGGCGTCCACATTGGCGGTGGCAATCACCTGACCGGCAGGAACCGGCAGCAGATAGCCGATCTCGTGCAAGAAGGCTTCATAGGCCGCCTGATCAACGGCCTTGCCCTGATGGTTGCGGTGCCAGGCATCGATCTGGTTCTGCAAGGCATCGCGTTTGTCCAGCAAAGCCTGATTCTGCGGACCAAGCGTATCGATGATCTGTCCGAGACCAAGCCAGAAAGCCTGCGGGTCGATGCCGGTGCCGACAATGGCTTCATCGACAACAAAATCATAGAGAGGCTTGGCAATATGCAAAGAACCGACAGTCACATCATTCATGGTCATACTTCTTCAATCAGGAGGAACGGAAGGCCACACGCGCCATACACTGTTCGCGTACATGCCGAATGGGCAAAAGAGCAAGCAAAAACAATCAACCTCGTCGGCTGATACGCAGTGAACCCGTGGTTGGACCATGATCCGAACTGCAAGGGTTGTCAGAAAAGGATCAGCTCAGCGGACCTGCGCCATGTTTGGCAAAGCCGGGACGCGCGACAATGCCTTCATACCAATGCTGGAAATGCGGCAGGTCGGGGCGCTCGATATCGATGGTGAACCAGCGATGGGCGAGCAGAGCCAGAGGAATATCCCCGAAGGTGAAATCATCCCCGGCAATATAGGCGTGATGGCTCAACTCCTGATCGACAAGCGCGAAAGCCTTGGCGCAACCGTCGATGCTGGCGGCGATTTCGGCGTGATTGCGCTGTTCGGGCGGGGTGCGGACCATGCCCCAGAACAGGCCGCGCATCGGGACCCAACCGGCCGTATGGGCCCAATCGGTCCATTGATCGGCCTTGGCAAAGGTCTTTTCATCCTTCGGGGTGATCACATGCCCGGTATCATAACTGCGGCACAGGTAGCGCATCATGGCATGCGATTCCCACAGGATGAAGCCGTCATCGCTCATGGTCGGCACCAGCCCGTTCGGGTTCATGGCGAGATAGTCGGCTGTCTTGTTGACGCCGAAGGCCATGCCCGCGTCAATCCGCGTATAGGGCAGACCGATTTCGTCGCAACAGCACAGGACTTTTTGGACATTGATCGAATTGGTACGGCCCCAGATGGTCAGCATGGTTCTTGTCCTATCTCAAACAGTGGCGGGTGGATGTGGCGTGGTCCGAACCGGTCCGCGCAGGAAGGTCGAGACCCGCATGGCCAGCTGGTCAATATGATGGAAAGCGGGCGCGATGGCAAAAGTGACGGCCAGCGTTGCCAAAGCGCCGATCATCAGGCTGATCGGCCCGCCGTAAATCGGTGCGGCAAAGATGACCACGCTTGAGCCGATCCCGCACAGGATCGGAAAATGCACCAGATAGATCGAGAAGGAATACCGCCCCAATTGTTCCAGCATCCGGCCTTGCAACAGGTCTTTGAGGCCTTTGTGGTGGAGCAATCCGTAAAACATCAGGATCGCCCCGATCATTTTCTGGATATGGCCCGAACAATCCAGTGACAGCGGCAATCCGGCCTGGCAGACGTTTTCAAGAAAACCCAGCGGGCTGGTTTCGCCGGTAAAACACAAGGTGATACCGGTAACCAGAAACAGGATGGCGGTGCGGGTGTTCTGGCGGTGTTGCGCATTCTGTGTTTGCAGATTGATCAGATGGCCGATGATGAACAGGATGTAATAGGTCCGGATGAACAGCACAAAGGCCAGAGCGAGACCGATCAGATACAGGATCCGGCTCTGCTTGCGCAGGCTGATCAGAACCAACAACAGGATCGAGCCGTGCATTTCCACGCTCAAGGTCCACAATGGTGCGACAAACGAGGTTTCGATGGATTGCAGATAGCTGTCGGCAAACAGGGCGCTTGTTTCGGCATAGCCCATGAACAGGGCATTCAGAAAGCTGTCATGCAACAGATTGGCAAGGCTCATTTCCGGCCGCCACCAGTCTTTCAGAAACACCGATCCGGAAATTTCGGAAGCGCGCACGGTGGGGTTGAGGTCGATGACCAGCCATTTGATGACCAGCGACATCAGGCAGGCCATGAAAGCAGGGATCAGCAAACGCCCCCAACGGGCGGCAAACTGGCGGGCGGGTTGGTAATCTTTTGAAAAACTCGGTGTCAGCACATAGCCCGACAGCAGAAAAAACACGAACACACCGGTATAGCCGTCATAGATCAGATAAAGCGGAGAGGAATGGACATAGCCGCCAAGGGTGTGATCATGCAGTTTGTCCGTGGCAAACAGCGGAAAAAAGGCTTCCGCCAGATGCAGCATCAACACCTGCAGACAGGCCAGACCTCTGATCACATCAAGATAGGTTGAGCGCACGGGAGCCTGCCAGACAGTCAAAATAGGGATCATGAAAATGGGATACTGACGATATATAATCGCTCCGGCTTATTTGAAAACAGGAACATTCAATAAAAAATACTAACGGGCCATGCGGGCCTGCTTTTCGCGCCGCCGTTCGACCGAAGAGGGAATACGCAGGCTCTCGCGGTATTTGGCAACCGTGCGGCGGGCGATTTCAATGCCGTCGGCGCGCAATTTTTGCACCAGCACATCATCGGACAGCACATTGGCGGGCGATTCATCATCGATCAACTGCTTGATCCGGTGGCGGACAGCTTCTGCCGAATGGGATTCGCCGTCATCGGTGCCCGAAATCGAGGCCGTGAAGAAATATTTCATTTCAAACAGGCCGCGCGGCGTATGGATGAATTTGTTGGAGGTGACACGGGACACGGTGGATTCATGCATGGCAATCGCATCCGCCACCGTTTTCAGGTTGAGCGGGCGCAAATGCGCGACCCCGTGGAGCAGAAAGGCATCCTGCCGCCGCACGATCTCGCTGGCCACCTTGAGAATGGTTTTGGCGCGCTGTTCGAGCGAACGGGTCAGCCATGTCGCGTTTTGCAGACATTCGGCAACATAGGATTTTTCATCCTCGTTGCGGGTCGAGGCCGAAACGCGCATGGCATAGGTCTGGTTGACCAGCACTTTCGGCAGAATATCGTTGTTGAGTTCGACCAGCCATGTGTTGTCGGGGGCGCGCCGCACCAGCACATCGGGGGCCACGGCCTGCATCGGCGCCCCGCCGAAGCGCAGACCCGGTTTGGGATCGAGATTGCGGATCTCGCCGACCATTTCCGCCATGTCGTCTTCATCGACATTGCAGATGCGGCGCAAGGTCACGAAATCACGGCGTGCCAGCAAAGCCAGATTGTCGAGCAACAGACCCATCGCCGGATCGAACCGCCCGCGCTCGATCAACTGCAATGTCAGACATTCGGCCAGATTGCGTGCGCCCACACCGGTCGGGTCGCAGGCCTGCACGCGTTTCAGCACCAGTTCGACCCGCTCGATCGGCACCGAGAGCCGTTCGGCAATGTCTTCGAGCGGTTCGAGCAGATAGCCCGCATCGTCGATGCTGTCGATCAGGGTAAAGCCGATCATCCGGTCAGCCGGATCCTCCACCCCCATGCGGAACTGGGCTTCGACATGGTCCTGCAGGGACATGTTTTCGGCGACAAAGGCCTCCAGATCGGTGTCTTCGCCGTCATAACCCGTGCCGCCGACACCGGTCCAACTGGTCGCCGACAGGCCCGACATCGGCTCGACAGGGGCGGCCGACTGTTCGGAGGCCGATTCCTGATAGACATTCTCCATCGAGGTATCGAGCCGGCTTTCAATGGTTGCGCCATTTTCGTTCAGCGATTCGGAGAACCAGTCCTCGCGCTCGCCGTCATTGCTGTTGGACGGTGCGGCGGCGGTGTCGGGGCCGTCATCATCATTGACGCGCTCGAGCAGGGGATTGCTTTCAAGCTCCTGCTCGATGAATTGTGCGAGGTCGAGCGTCGGCAGTTGCAACAGCTTGATCGCCTGCAACAGTTGCGGCGTCATGACCAGGGATTGACCCTGGCGAATTTCCAGCCGTTGCGAAAACTTCATCGCGGACACTTCATAACCACGCACCAACGCCTTCAAATGACGCGCAAACGCCATCAGGCATGTTTCTTGCCTATGGGTCTAGTGATAGTCCGAATGCAGGTTCTTCGTCAAAGAAAATCAGCCATCATTCGCTGATCATGATGAATCAGAGGCGGAAATCCTCGCCCAGATAAAGCCGTCTGACATCGGGATTGTTGATGATGGCATCCGGCTGGCCTTCCATCAGCACGCGGCCGGAATGGATGATATAGGCGCGGTCGATCAGGCCGAGCGTTTCACGCACATTGTGATCGGTGATCAGCACGCCGATCCCGCGCTTGGTCAGATGGCGGACCAGATCCTGGATATCGCCGACGGCGATCGGATCGATCCCGGCAAAAGGCTCGTCGAGCAACATGAAGGACGGGCGACCGGCCAGCGACCGGGCGATTTCACAGCGGCGGCGTTCACCGCCCGACAGCGCGATCGAGGGTGATTTGCGCAGGCGCTTGATGTCGAATTCATCCAGCAGGGCATCCAGCTCGGCTTCGCGCTTGTCGCGGTTGGGTTCGGTCACCTCAAGCACGGCGCGGATATTGTCTTCGACCGACAAGCCACGGAAAATCGAGGCTTCCTGCGGCAGATAGCCGATGCCGAGACGGGCGCGGCGATACATCGGCAATTGGGTGATATCGAAACCGTCCAGCTCGATGCGGCCTTTGTCGGCCACCACCAATCCGGTGATCATATAGAAAATCGTGGTTTTGCCCGCCCCGTTGGGTCCGAGCAGGCCGACGGCCTCGCCATTGCGCACCGTCAATCCGGCATCCTGCACCACGGTGCGGCCGCGATAGCTTTTTTCGAGACCGGTGACGATCAATTCACCCACAGCAGAAGCCGGAGAGGAAAAAGCCGCATGCTCGTGGGTCGGGGCAGTCGTCATAGGGTCATCGGCTCGCTGGAGGCTGAAAAGGGCTGATCGGGCTTACGGGCGCTGGGGTGGTTTGGCAGGAGCGGGAGCCGTTGCAGGTGCGGCCGGTTTGGCGGGTTTGGCATCGGGCTTGTCGCCTGAATTGGGCACCAGCAGGCTTTTGACACGGCCCGAATTGGGAGAGGCTTCGACCACAGCGACACCCGTGGTCAGGTCATACACCACCTTTTCGCCTTTGGTGATATTGCCGTTCTGGGTCAGCGAGGCATCACCGGTCAGGATCATCCGGTTGGTGTCCTTGTCATAGACGGCTTCGCGGCTGGTGGCGATCTGGTCCTTGGAGACGATGGTGACACCGTCAAAGGCCTCGACCTTGCGCAAGCTGGTGCCGCCGCCCAGATCGGGGCCGCTATTGGCGGCAGGAGCAGGAGCGGGAGCCGGCGTTTTGCCTGCCGCACCATCGGTGCTGTTGCGGACATAATACACCACCATCCGGCCGGATTTCATGGTGGTTTCACCCTGCACCACCACGACATTGCCGGAATAGATGGCTTTTTGCTCTTTATCGAATACTTCGAGATGGTCGGACTCAATCGCAATCGGTTCCTTGGATCCCGATCCGAACGTGCCCATGCCCGGTGCGGCGCGGGCCGCTTGCGGGGTCTGTGCCATAATGGGGGTTGCGGCCAACAGGGCGGCAAGGCCGGTCCAGACGGCCAGGCGCACGATCGGCTGTGCCGGCAAGGGGGTACCCGAAACGGGACTTTTGGAGAAATGGCTCCAGCGATCGGTCATTGCGTGCTCTCACTCTTGTCGGGCGCGGATTGGGCGGACTGCATCAGGGTTTTGACACGTCCCTTGAATGTGATCTGGCGGCCATTGTCCAAAACTTGCATCTGATCAGCCTCGATGGTTGCTCCGGTCATGATCACACGGACCGGCTGATCTGTGAATACGGTGCCAGCCTTAAAATCGACCTTGGCCGATTGCATTTGCACATCATAGGTCTCGGAGGTGATGCGCAACGGATGATCCACCGTCATGAATTCTTTCTGGCTGTCATAAACGCCCTGAAGCGCGGTCATCAATGCGGATTTGTGGTCGGCCAGCCCGATTTTGGCTTTCAGGCCGGTCAGGTTCATCACGGTGGGCTGTTTGATATCCTGCAAGGCGGTATCGGCATTGACCTCGTAGGGGCGCAAATCCTGCCGGAAGCCAGTCAGATGCGGCTGTTGCATGGTGATTTGCGAGCCGGACAGATTGAACGATGCAACGCTGAGACCGGTCGAGATCGTGCGGAACGGATCGAACACCGCAATGGCGATGATACCGGCCAGAACCAGCGTCGAGCCGATCGGAATGGCCCAGCGCAGAAACCGCACAATCCGGCTGTGGCGCATTGCCTGTGCATAGCGGATGGCGACAATCTCGCGCGAAGCCGGACCCGCAAACTGGGCCGATCCTGTCCGCTGAGACGCTTGAGCCACCGTCATGATGAAATCCCTATCCACGGCCCTGTCGCGGGCCAGACAATCAACTATGGGCAAAAATATCGATATCGGGCCAGCCGAGCAGGTCCAGTTCGGCGCGGCGCGGCAGAAAGCCGAAACAATCCTGGGCCAGCTCCATCCGGTTCTCACGCAACAACATCGTATCCAGTCTGGCCTTCAGCGCATGCAGATGCAACACATCGGAGGCGGCATAGGCGATTTGCGCATCCGACAGGTCAGGTGCGCCCCAATCCGACGACTGTTGCTGTTTGGACAGATCGACCCCCAGCAATTCGCGGGTCAGGTCTTTCAGCCCGTGCCGGTCGGTATAGGTGCGCACCAGCCGCGAGGCGATCTTGGTGCAATAGACGGGCTTGGTGACCACGCCGAAGGTTTTTTGCAAAATGGCGATGTCGAAACGGGCAAAATGGAACAGTTTCAACACCTTGGGATCAGCCAGCATCCGCACCAGATTGGGCGCGCTGGTCTGGCCCTGCGCGATTTTCACCAGATCGGCCGACCCGTCCCCGCGCGACATCTGCACCAGGCAGAGCCTGTCACGCACCGGATTGAGCCCCAAAGTTTCGGTATCGATGGCAATGGACTCCCCCGCATCGAAATCATCGGGCAGATCGCCATGGTGCAGACGGAATGTCATTCGCTATCCTGAAGTGTCCATAAAGATCAGGCGCTCAAGCCTGACATGGCTGTTATTGGCACAAATCCCTCGCCAAAGGCAAGATTTCATAATGGGATCGGGGTGAGGCATGCGCCTCGATGGGTATTTTGCCGTCAAAGCATGAAGAAAGCCTGAAAACTGTCCATTCGGCGGGTTGACGATAAAGCCTGACAGCAAGCATCATCTCAACGATCCGGAATGTATGTCAATCATCTGGTGATGGTGATATGAAAGCAGTAAAATTTATATCCAGATGGATACAAAACAAAATCTATTTTGTCTTGATTCATAGGCTTACTCTGTTATTTTTCTGAATATTGTATTGATGCGGTTGTGCTAACCTCAAATTTTTTATTGAAAGTTGCATTTTGATGACAAATTATTTGCCTGTCGACACATTTATCGCACGGTGGCGTGAAGGCGAGGGGGGGCAGGAGCGTGCTAATTATGCGCTGTTCCTGTCGGAGTTGTGCGACATTCTGGATGTTCCGAGGCCCGATCCTGCCGGAGCGACCCACGATAACAACGATTATGTGCTGGAGCGGGCGGTAAAACTGTCCCAGCATGATGGCTCGGTCACCCATGGCCGTATCGATCTTTACAAGCGCGGATGCTTTGTTCTGGAGGCCAAGCAGTCACGCCTCAAAGGGGCTTTCAAGGAAGTCAACCTTGCGGCCAAGCAAAACGACAAATGGGATGTCCTGATGCGCAACGCCCATGCCCAGGCGCGGCAATATGCCCAGTCTTTGCCGATTGATCACGGTTGGCCACCCTTTATCCTCGTGTGCGATGTGGGGCGCGTGATCGAGGTCTATGCCGACTTTTCCGGACAGGGAAAAAATTACGCGCAGTTTCCGGACCGGCAAACGTATCGCATCACGCTGGACGATCTGCGCAAAGACGAGGTCCGCGCCCGCCTCAAGGCCATTTGGCTTGACCCGATGTCGCTGGACCCGGCCCGTATCACCGCCAAGGTCACAAGGGAGATTGCCGAGCGTCTCGCCAAAGTGTCGATGTCGCTGGAAAACCACCACAAGACCGAAGATGTGGCGATGTTTCTGATGCGTTGCCTGTTCACGATGTTTGCCGAGGATATCGGTCTTCTGCCTGCAAAATCATTCAAGACATTGCTGGAGGAATGCGAGAGAAAGCCCGAATTGTTCCAACCGCAGGTCGAACAACTCTGGGAGGCCATGGACAAGGGTGAATTTGCCCATGCCATCAAGACCAAGGTAAAAAAATTCAACGGCGAGTTCTTCAAAAACCGCAGTGTCATGGCATTGGATATGTTTGCACTGAAGGAATTGCGCGAAGCCGCAAGTGCCGATTGGCGCGATGTCGACCCTTCGATTTTCGGAACATTGCTGGAAACCGCGCTTGACAGCAAAGAGCGCAAGAAACTCGGTGCCCATTATACACCGCGCACCTATGTGGAACGGCTTGTCGCCGCCACCGTGCTGGCTCCGTTGCAGGCGGATTGGCGTATGGTCTTGATGACGGTTGAACGCCAGAAAAGCGAAGGCCGCACACAGGATGCCATTGCCTCGGTGCAGGCCTTTCATGACATGCTTTGCAACATTCGTGTGCTGGATCCGGCCTGCGGTACCGGTAATTTTCTTTATGTCGCGCTTGAAATGGTCAAGCGGTTGGAGGGCGAAGTGCTGGAAGCCCTTGCCGATCTTGGTGGCATGGAGGCGCTGACCGGTCTTGAAAGCCACACCGTTGATCCCCATCAATTTTTAGGCATCGAGATCAATCCCCGCGCCGCCGCCATTGCCGAACTGGTGCTGTGGATCGGTCATTTGCAATGGTATACGCGGATCAGGGGTGGCGAACCCTCCGAGCCGATTCTCAAAGCCTTCCGCAACATCAAGACCATGGATGCGGTGCTGTCGCCCGACCACAAAAAGCGGCCCGTCTGGCCCGATGCCGAATTCATCGTCGGCAACCCGCCCTTTATTGGAAAAGGTGCGGCATTACGCCATGCATACGGAGACGACTATGTTGAAGCCTTGTGGGCTGTCCATGATCAAATGAACGAGAGTGCCGATTTTGTGATGTATTGGTGGGACAGGGCCGCTGAACTCTTGACCCGGAAAGCAACAGTCCTGCGCCGTTTCGGCTTTGTTACAACCAATTCTATTTCCCAGGTTTTCAATCGTAGAGTTCTCGAAAGGCATTTGAATTCTAAAAACCCGATTTCATTGGTGTTGGCCATTCCAGATCATCCATGGACAAAAGTCACCAAAGATGCCGCTGCCGTGCGCATTGCCATGACAGTCGCCGAGGCAGGAAAACATGACGGGATATTGCGTGAGTTGGTTAGTGAATCCGGATTAGACAGTGACACACCGTTTATTTTGTTTGACGACAGTTATGGTTTCATAAATTCCGATCTTACAATCGGTGCTGATGTAACATCGGCGAAACCTTTGAAAGCCGTACAGGCTTTATCCAGCAATGGTGTGATGTTGGCTGGCAGTGGCTTTATTATTGATGAAGCAATAGCAAAATCATTTGGATTTAAAGACAATATAAATGGACCCATTAAAAAATATCTAAATGGCCGTGATGTTACTTCTAGATCAAGAAATGCTTATATCATTGACTTTTATGGGTTTACATTAGATGAAGTAAGGCAAAAATTTCCATTAATTTATCAACACTTACTTATTTATGTTAAACCCGAAAGAGATGAAAATAAAGATGCTGGGTTTAGAGAAAAATGGTGGTTGCATGGTCGACCTAGAGTTGAATTTAGGCCTGCTTTGAAAAATTTACATCGCTATATCGTAACAGTTGAAACAGCCAAGCACCGCATTTTCCAGTTTCTTGATGCCAGCATCCTGCCGGATCACATGCTGGTCGCGATTGCGACGGATGATGCCTCGCATCTCGGTATATTGTCTTCTCGCATCCATATCACTTGGGCACTTTTTGCCGGCGGAACGCTTGAAGATCGTCCGCGCTACAGCAAATCACTTTGCCTTGATCCTTTCCCATTTCCGGAAGCCGACGAGGCGCAAAAACTGGCCATCCGCGCTCCGGCCGAGGAACTGAATGCCTTGCGCAAAACGGTTCTGGATGCCCATGAGCATCTGACCCTGACCAAACTTTACAACGTGCTTGAGGAGGTGAAGGCAGGCACGGCCCCCGCCGATCTGCCGCCTGCCAGCCGCCGCATCTATGATGACGGGTTGGTCGGTGTCATGGGGGAACTGCATGACCGGATCGATCATGCCGTATTCGACGCTTATGGCTGGCCTGCAAACCTGACCGAGCAGGAGATTTTGGCCCGTCTGGTGGCGCTCAACAAGCAACGCGCGAAGGAAGAAGCGATCGGCAAGGTGCTGTGGTTGCGGCCCGATTACCAGATACCCCGCCTTGGCACGCCGCAAGAGCGGGCAGAACTCGATCTGGTCGGCGGTTCGGTGGGCGGCAGTGACATGGTGGCCAAAGGTGAAAGACTGACATTCTCGCCCAATGAAATGGAGCAGACCGCTTTGGTCATCTCGCTGTTGCAGATGTCGAGCGAGGCTCTGTCTGCCGATGCCGTCGCCATGGGTTTCAAACAGGGTCGCAGGGTTTTACCGAAGGTCGAGGCGGTGCTGGCGGCCTCGGTGCGCATGGGCTTGGTCAGTTCCAGCGACGGCAAACGCTTCACTCTGCGTCAAGTGGCGTGAGGTTTCAGTCATAGTTTGAAGGATTTTGGAGCACCCAGACAACGGTGTCTGTATTGATGGTGCCCAGGAGAGGACTCGAACCTCCACGTCCTTTCGGACACTGGCACCTGAAGCCAGCGCGTCTACCAATTCCGCCACCTGGGCCCTGTGCGGAGCGACATCTCTCGGAGATGGGCCTGACAGAAGGGCACGGGCGGTTGTGTATCGGGGGGAAGGCTTTGTGTCAACATTGTCATGCGCGAAAAGAGGGAATAAGCATCATTCTTTCAGGGGAATTGATCCTTTATCCCATAGGGATCATGCCTGTGGCCTCTATACAGGCGCGCGCGCATTGATTATGACCCTTGGCGTGAACAGGCGTGGAGAGCGATCATGAACAACGCAGCCGGTCAATTGGTGACAGTGTTTGGCGGGTCCGGTTTTGTCGGACGGCAT